>NZ_CP071605.1:300000-529274 GCF_017357225.1 Rhizobium binae
GACTCCGGAGGAGACGCTGACGGCGATGCGCAAGCATGGCGCCAACAATGCCAGCATCCCGACTACCTATCTGCAGCAGCTGGCGGAATGGGCTGACATTGCCGACGGCGCCCCGCCGATGCGGCTCTATTCCTTTGGCGGCGAGGGGCTGGCGCAATCGACCTTCGACCTCTTGTCGCGGGCGCTGAAATCGGAGTGGCTGATCAACGGCTATGGTCCTACAGAAACGATCATGACGCCGATGGTCTGGAAGGTGAGGGCCGGAACGAAGTTCCAGGGCGTCTATGCGCCGCTCGGCCGCGCCGTCGGCCTCAGACGCGTCTATGTGCTCGACCCCGACCTCAACCTGTGCCCGATCGGCGTGACCGGCGAGCTCTATATCGGCGGCGAGGGCATCGCCCGAGGCTATCTCGGCAAGCCGGATACGACGGCCGACCGCTTCATTCCCGACCCCTTCTCCAAGGAAGGCGGCCGGCTCTATCGCTCCGGCGACCTGACGCGCTGGCGCGAGGACGGAACCGTCGAATTCGTCGGCCGCGTCGATCATCAGGTGAAGCTGCGCGGTTATCGCATCGAACTCGGCGAGATCGAAGCCGCACTCCTCCAGCAGCCCGGCGTCGGCGAAGCCCTGGTCGTGCTGCGCGATGACGATGCCGGCGGCGAAAAGATGCTGGTCGCTTATGTCGTGCCGAAGAAAGACGAGAGACTTGACGTCGAGACAGTCCGTTCCGGCCTCGAGCGCAGCCTGCCATCCTATATGGTGCCGGCCGCCGTCATCGAGCTCGAGAAGATGCCGACCAATCCGAACAGCAAGCTCGATCGCTTCGCGCTGCCGGCGCCCCAGCCGGTCAAACGCGCCATCATCGAGCCGGCGAGTGCGCTCGAAGAAGAAGTGCTGGATGTCTGGCGCCAGGTTCTCAAGCTGGATGCGATCAGCGTCGAGGATAACTTCTTTGCCATCGGCGGCAATTCGCTGGGCGCGATCCGCATCCTTTCGCTGCTGCGGCAGCGCCGGCCGAAGGTGCCGTTGACCGTAGCCGATATCTTCAACAACCCGACCATTCGCGCCTTCGCCGGCGTGATGGAGCAGGGCGAGGAGCGCGATCTTTCCGAGGTGATCGTGCTGCGCGCCTCCGGCGCCAAGCCGCGGCTCTACTGCTTCCCGGGGCTTCTGGTCAGCACCCGCGAATATGTGAAGCTCGTCGATTATCTCGGCGCCGACCAGCCGGCGACCGGCTTTATTTGCCATTCGCTATCGGAAAAGAAGGAAGTCGGCGCGCCGATCGAAAAGATCATCGAGCGTTATGTCGATGACATCAGGACGCAAAGTAGAGGCGCGTCCTGCTATTTCCTCGGCTGGTCCTGGGGCGGGCTTCTGGCCTACGAGGCTGCCCGCACCCTCGGCAATGAGGTCGATGTCAGGATGCTGGCGATGGTCGATGTGTGCGATGTCGGCTCGGAATTCGCGATCGGAGCCAAGCCGCGCTTCCGTCCCGGCGAGCGCGACGCACTTCATCGCGACGTGCAGGCATGGCTGCAGAAAACGGCGATGCGCTCCGAGTGGGATCGGCTGCTTTCAACGATGGACGCGGATACTTACGAGCAGTTCCTGCGCTTCGTCGGCAACGAGAAGGATCCGCTTCCCACAGACGGGCCCGATATCAGCAGCCGCGAGCATACGTTCTGGGTGCTGATCGACAACGCCCTGATCTTTCGCAAGCATCGGCTCGTTCCCCATGACGTGCCGATCTATCCCTGGGCGGCCGACGACAGCCTCAACCGTGGCCTGAACCTGATCGATTGGCGCTGCCTGTCGCCGCGGGCGCGTGCGGCCGAAATCATCACCGGCACCAACCATCTCCATATGATCGGCTCGCCCGCCTTTCATTCAAGGCTTGCCCTGCGTCTCAAGGAAACAGAGAAGGATAACGCATGACCGTCGCTTTTTCCCGTAGGGATGCTCTGAATGAGCCGCTCGATCTTGCCGGCATCGGCATCGGTCCTTCCAATCTGAGCCTTGCCTGCCTGCTGGAATCGGTGCCCGAAGTGCGCAGCCGTTTCTTCGAGCGGCGAGCTTCGTTCGACTGGCATCCCGGCATGATGATGCCCGGCGTCGAGCTGCAGTCGTCCTTCCTGAAGGACCTCGTCACCCCGGTCCTGCCGACGAGCCCCTGGTCCTTCATCTCCTATCTCGTCGCCCATAAGCGGCTCTACGCCTTCCTGAACGCCAATTACGAAGCCGTCCCCCGGCAGGAATTCGCGCGCTATCTCGCCTGGGTCGCCAATGGCGTCGACGGCTTGCGTTACGGAACGGACATTCGCGATGTCGAACACCGCGACGACCGCTTCGTCCTGCGCTTCGACAAGGGCCAAGAGGAAGCACGCAACCTGGTAATCGGCACCGGGTCTTCGCCCTTCGTGCCCGACTGGGCTAAACCCTTCCTCGGTGCGGATTGCTTCCACAACAGCGAGGCCAAAGCGCGCCTCGGCGATCTCAACGCCGCCCGCGTCGTCGTGGTCGGCGGCGGTCAGAGCGGCGGCGAAGTCGTCGAGGCGCTGCTTGGAAATCCCAGTTCGATGACGGAACTGATTTGGATCAGCCGACGCCACAATTTCGAGCCGATCAACGACACGCCGTTTTCGAACCAGGTCTTCTCGCCGGAATATGTGCAAGCCTATCTGAAGCTCAGCGGCGAGCAGAAGCAGGCGGCGCTGAAGAACTCGATCCTGACCAGCGACGGCCTGTCGATTTCGACGATCCACTCGATTTACCGCCGCCTTTACGCGCTGCGTTACCTCGATCAGAGCACGCTCAATGCGTCCCTGTCGCCGAACCGCGACGTGATCCAGATGGAGCGGAACGGCAAAGCCTATCGGCTGATCGTCCGGAATCATTTCGACGGCGGGATAGAGGTGCTGCACGCCGATGCGGTGGTGCTTGCGACCGGCTACAGGTTCCGTCTGCCGGATCCGCTCGGATCACTCAGCGAAAGGATCAGCCTCGACAGAAGCGGCTATCCGACCCTGAACGACGACTACACGATGCAGTGGACAGGTCCGAGGACCAACCGGCTGTTCGCGCAGAATGCCGGTCGATATTCGCACGGCATCGCCGACTCGCAGCTCAGCCTCGTGGCGTGGCGCAGTGCCAAGATCGTCAACACGCTTCTCGGCCGGCAGTATTTCGATGCCGAACCCGCCAATGCGCAGCTGGTCTGGGCGACGGAGGCCACTTCCGCCATGCCGCATCAGCTCCGGGCCGGCTATTCGGACGGCATGCTGTCGTCCTGAAACGTGAGGACACGAATGTCGGGCTCGCCGGATTGTGAGCGGACGGCCAGCGCGACGATGTGCTGGGTGCCGCTCTCGATCAGGCGGTGACGCCATTGCCGGTCTGGTTCTCGACTCTGAAGCAGGACGGGGATGCCGTCCTGCCAGGAAAAGGCGACGCTGCGGGGGTCCTGGCGCAGGCCCACCCCGAGCGCCTTGAGATGGCTCTCCTTGAGCGTCCAAAGGGCGACGGCCGCACGCGGCCGTTCGCCCGCGGGCAGTTGATCGAGCCAATGCCGTTCGTCCAGACTGCAATAATTCTTCAACGCCGCCGCTTCGATTTCGGCGTCGGCGCGTTCGCAGTCGATCCCGACGCGCTCGCATTCTGACGTGACGGCGACGGCCACCATCCCGTCGGCATTGGAAAGGCTGAACTGCAGCCCGTCGCGACCCTCAACCCTCAGCTTGCCGTGGGCATCCGCCTGCAACAGGACCTTGTCAGGCTGCGTTTCGGTATGCGCGCTCAGCACCTGCCGCAGCAGATAGCGGCCGGCGATGAACGAGGTCCGGTCGCGTTCGAACCGATAGGTCGCGGCGCGCTCCCGCTCATTCGATGAAAGCGACCCCATCCAGCGCTTCTCGTCGCTCTCGTTCTGAGGATATTTCCAGAGCACGACATCGATGGCGGGCGGTTGATTACCTGATCGCTGCATGAGGCCAGTATGCGCAACGCGGCCCGATTGGCAATCGCCGCCGGATCTATTCCGCGGCTTCGATGAAGCGGTGGCGTTCGTAGAGGAACTTCAGCACGGCCTCGCGGCATTTGAGATATGTCCTGTTGGAGGCGAGCTCGATGCGGTTGCGGGGGCGGGGCATGGCGACATCGAGCACTTCGCCGATGCGGGCTGCCGGACCATTGGTCATCATCACAATGCGGTCGGAGAGCAGCACGGCTTCATCGACATCATGGGTGATCATCACCATCGTGTTGCCAAGCCGGGCATGGATTTCCATCACCGCGTCCTGAAGATGAGCGCGTGTCAGCGCATCGAGAGCACCGAAAGGTTCATCGAGGAGCAGGATCTTCGGCTCCATGGCAAGCGCGCGGGCAATGCCGACGCGCTGCTTCATGCCTCCCGATATTTCCGCGGGCCGCTTGTCTTTGGCATGCGCCATCTGCACGAGGTCGAGGTTGACCATCACCCAGTCGTGCCGTTCGGCCTTGGTCTTTGTTCGGCTGAAGACCTTGGAGACGGCGAGATTGACGTTCTCATAGACCGTCAGCCAGGGCAGGAGCGAATGGTTCTGAAACACGACGGCGCGTTCCGGACCCGGTTCGTTGACTTCGCGATTTTCCAGGAGCACGGCACCTGAGGAAACCGGGGTCAGGCCCGCGATGAGATTGAGCAGAGTGGACTTGCCGCAGCCGGAATGGCCGATGATCGAGACGAATTCGCCCTCGGATATCATCAGGTTGATGTCCTTAAGGACTTCGGCGCGCACGCCGCCGCGATCGAAATGCTTGTCGATATGATCGAGCTTGAGATAGGCGTTCATCAGGATGGTCCTCAGTTGGCCATGGCGCCGCGGGTGACGAGTTTGCCGAGCGCGGCCACCAGCTTGTCGAGAACGAAACCGACGATGCCGATATAGGCGAGCGCGACGATGATGTCTGGAAGGCGCGAGGAGTTCCACGCGTCCCAGATGAAGAAGCCGATGCCGACGCCGCCTGTCAGCATTTCGGCGGCGACGATGGCGAGCCAGGAGAGGCCGACGCCGATCCTGAGGCCGGTGAAGATGTAAGGAGCTGCCGACGGCAGCATGATCTTCCAGAAGAACTCGAGCTGGTTGAGCCGCAGCACTTCGGCGACGTTGCGGTAATCCTGTGGAATGTTGCGTACACCCACTGCGGTATTGATGATGACAGGCCAGATCGAGGTGATGAAGATGACGAAGATCGCCGACGGATTGGAATCCTGGAAGGCGGCGAGCGACAGCGGCAGCCATGCGAGTGGCGGGACGGTGCGCAGTACCTGGAAGATCGGATCGAGGCCGCGCATCGCCCAGACCGATTGGCCGATGATCGCCCCGATGACGACGCCGGTGACTGCGGCAAGCCCGAAGCCATAGGCGACGCGCTGCAGCGATACCAGCACCCGCCAGCCGAGCCCGATATCCTGGGAACCGTGGTTGAAGAACGGATAGGCGATGAGATCATAGCTATCTAGCCAGACCTGATGCGGCGAAGGAAGAGAGGCATCCGCCGATGAACAGAGCGCCTGCCATAGGAGGAGGACGAGTGCCAGCACGACGACCGGCGGAACGATATTCTGAAGTGCGGTCAGCGCCGCACGACGAAAATCGAACCGCGATCCTTGCTTGCCGGAGAATGACAGAACCTTCGCCGCCGGCTTGGCGGGGGCGGGAATCGAGGGATTTTCTTTATTTGCCAGGGCGGACATCGAGGCGCTCCTCACTGGAATGGAAGGCCGGCGCGCCGCTCGCGCGCCGGGAGCGGGATCAGGAGACGGCCTTGATGGAAAGGCTGTCGAGATAGGCGGACGGATTTTCAGGATCGAAGACCTTGCCGTCGAAGAAGGTTTCCTTGCCGCGCGACGAGGAGGCGGGAATGTCGGCTGCGGCGACGCCCAGATCCTTGGCGGCTTCCCGCCAGATGTCCTCACGGTTCACCTGATTGATCAGCGCCTTGATGTCGGTTGTTCCAGGTAGATATCCCCAGCGAACATTTTCCGTAATGAACCACGCGTCGTGGCTCTTGAAGGGGTAGGCGGCGCCGTCCTTCCAGAACTTCATGTAGAGGTCGGTCGCCTTGACCTCGCGGCCATTGCCATAGTTGATGTCGCCCTTGAGGCGGCCGAGCACATCCTTGGTCGGTACGTTGAACCATTGGCGCTTGCCGAGGATCTCCGCCATTTCCGCCTTATTATCCATGCTGTCGCACCACTGCTGCGCCTCCATGACGGCCATCAGCAGAGCCTTGGCGGCGTTCGGATTTTTTTCGATCCAGTCGGCGCGCAGCCCGAGCGCCTTTTCGGGGTGCCCCTTCCAGAGCTCGCCTGTGGTCGCGGCGGTGAAGCCGATGCCCTGGTTGACGAGCTGCTCGTTCCAAGGCTCGCCCACACAGAAGACGTCCATATTGCCGACCTTCATGTTGGCGACCATCTGCGGCGGCGGCACGACGATGGTGGAAACGTCCTTGTTCGGATCGATGCCGCCGGCGGCAAGCCAGTAACGGATCCAGAGGTCATGAGTGCCGCCGGGGAAGGTCATGGCGGCCTTGATTTCCTTGCCCTCCGCCTTCTTCTTCTCGAAGGCGGCCTTCAGCTTGGAGGCATCCACCTGCACGCCGGTTTCGGCATATTCCTTGGCGGCGGAAATGCCCTGGCTGTCGAGATTGAGCCTTGCGAGGATCGCCATCGGTACCGGCTTTTTGTTCTGCGTCACCTTGCCTGTCTGCATGAGGTAGGGGAGCGGCGAAAGGATATGCGCGCCATCGATGCCGTTGGCAGCGCCGCCGAGCACCAGATTGTCTCTCGTCGCGCCCCAGGAGGCCTGCTTGGCGACGTCTGTTTCCGGAAGGCCGTGCTTGTCGAAAAGGCCTTTTTCCTTCGCGATGATCAACGGCGCCGCGTCCGTCAGAGCAATAAAGCCGAGCTTGGCGCCCTTGACTTCAGGACCCGACCCGGCTGCAAAGGCGCCGGAGGGAAAGGCGGTCTTGACGGCCCCGATCAGGGCGGCAGCCGCAGTCGTCTTGAGCATGCTGCGACGGGTGATGCCGCCTGTCGAAATCTCAGTCGTCGAAATCTTTTTCATCTGCAGGTTCCCCTCTGCTTGCTGAATTCGGACGCAAAAAAACGCCGCCGGCACTTGCGTTCGGGACGGGATATCCCGGAAAGCAAAGACCTTGCGACGTCGGTGTCGAAGTCGGCGCCTATGAGACGCCTCTCTGCCTCGGTCGCCATTGACCGGGCAGTTTGCACCTTGCAACCAGCGTGCCAATTCTAAAGGGGGCGAGTAACTGCTGGAAGCAAAACAAGAAAATTGAAAATTTCAACGATGATTATTTATTGTGCGCACACAGAACGTGACCATGATTTGTGCGATTGCGAGTGCAGTGCGCACCGGCGGAGCGCCATATTTGTGCAGTGCACATCATGGCGGACACGAATTCGCGCCTTCGACACCATGGAAGCTGCACGCATCCGCCCGAGGCGTCAAAACGGGAAAGTTGCATCCCAACGCCCTCGCTCTGACGAATCGCGATGCAGTCGAGGCTGAAGGCTTGTCGGACCGAACTCCGCGTCCGGAAAAGTCGCAATTCTCTATATTTTCCAGTAACTTTGAGTGGAGTTCGCCTCCGATTGATCGCGGAAGTAATTAAGTCAATCAGAGATTTCGAAAACCGAACGACCCTCCTTATTTAGTTAACACTAAATTATCGAATCCAATGGGAAATTTCGCTTTAAACGGCTGCGACCGTCGCAAGTTCTTTGAGGAGGCACGCATGAAACGCCCGAGTATCAAGCAAGCGCTCATTCTAAAACTGTCCATCATCAGCATGTTCGTCGTTGGTCTGTCCTACGTCTCGCTGGACACCATTTCTTCGCTTCGCGCAAATGCTGAACAGGTCGGTACCTTCTGGGTGCATCGGCTGGTGACGGCACGTGAAATCAAAGCCAACTTTCTTGATCTGAAGCTAGCTCACGCCCGGTATTTGCTCGAAGACTCCGCCGAGAACGACAAGATCGAAAAGTCGGCTATGGCTGCTGCCGCTGCCGAGCTCGAGACGGTTATTGGCGAATACGAGAAGGGCGTGCGCACCGAGCGCGGGCGCCAGCTGATCAATCAGATAAAGCCCGAACTCGACCAATATCGTGCGTTGGCGGAGCAAATGATCACACTCGAAGATGGCGGTAAGACAGCGGAGGCCGTCCGGCTTTTCAAGGAGAAGATGGAACCGCAGGCCGAACTGGTGAACAATAAGGTAGCGGATCTGGTGGCATTCATTCTCAGCCAGACCGAAGGCTTCGTGGCGGCAAGTGATGCTTCAGCGAAGTCCGCTTTCATCCTGACCGCTGCGATCGCCTCGCTGGCCCTGCTCGTGGCCATCGCGGGTATCGTCTTTGCAATTTCCGGCATTGCCAATCCGATCCGCAATACGGCGTCTGCCATGAAGCGGTTGTCGTCCGGCGATCTCGACAGCGATATTCCCTATGCCGGCCGCGCCGACGAAATTGGGGAAATGGCCGGCGCTGTCGAAGTGTTTCGCCAGAATGCTCTCAGTGTTGTCAGGCTCGAGAAGGAAGCCGCCGAATCCCGCAGTCAGAACGAGGTGGCGCGCGCCGCAGCCCAGCAACGCGCTGAACGCGAAGCCGAGCAGTTGCGCTTCGCGACCACGAGCTTGGGCGGAGGTCTTCGACGCCTTGCCGCTGGCGATATCTCCTTCCAGCTCACGGAGCAATTTGCCGCTGAATACGAAGCATTACGCAATGATTTCAATGCTTCGTTGCGGCAATTGGGCGCGACGATCGGTGCCGTGCTCCAGACGGTACACAGCATAGACAATGGCACTGGTGAGATAGCATCCGGTGCCCAGGACCTGTCGAAGCGTACGGAACAACAGGCCGCTTCGCTCGAGGAGACCGCAGCCGCGTTGGACGAGATCACCTCGAATGTCGCGATGGCGACGAAGCGCACCGAGGAGGCGCGCAATATCTCTGTCGAAGCCAATGTCAGCGCCCAGCGCTCCGGAACTATCGTGTCAGAGGCGGAGCAGGCCATGCGCCGCATTGAGGAAAGTTCGCAGCAGATTTCCAACATCATCGGCGTGATCGACGAAATTGCTTTCCAGACGAACCTGCTGGCGCTCAACGCCGGCGTCGAGGCGGCACGCGCCGGTGAGGCAGGAAAAGGTTTCGCGGTCGTCGCACAGGAAGTCCGTGAACTCGCGCAGCGCGCCGCGCAGGCAGCCAAGGAAATCAAGGGCCTCATTCAGAAGTCAACGACCGAAGTCGAACACGGGGTCAAACTTGTCCTCGAAACGGGGACGTCACTGAAATCAATCGGCGAGCGCGTTGCGCAGATCAACCGAGCCATGGATGCGATCGCCACCTCGGCGCGCGAGCAGGCGACGGGGCTTTCCGAGATCAACACGGCCATCAATCACATGGACCAGGCAACCCAGCAGAATGCGGCGATGGTCGAGCAGTCCACGGCCGCCGCCTCTTCACTAGCCTCCGAAGCAAGCCGCCTGCGCGAGCTGGTCAATCAGTTCCAACTGGACGCTGACAGAGGCCCGGTGAATGCCCAGGATAATACGCGCTCCTTGGAAAGCAGCATGCGGTCGCAGGTGGTCGCGCTGCGGCCCGCGATGCAGAGGTAGATTGCGGCCTCGTCAATCTCGCCAGCCTGCGGCGAAAGATATCCGCTGACCAACTGCGGCGGGCAAAGAGGTTCGGAACGACGTTCTTTGCCCGCAAGCTGCCCGGCTCCGACGTCAGAGGGCACGGGCATTTCGGCCGATGTGCGATCTGCGACGGTCGGATTGCCGCCGGCGGGTTGCTCCCGATTAGCACTCTTTAAAATATTCAATGCGACATTCGGGCGAACGAAATAGCGAGATCGCCTTGGGCAACAAACGATCCAGAACAAATGTCGAGCTTGAGGACCTGCTTCGCCAGCTTGGATTGGCCCTTGAAGCATCCGGGATCGGGATATGGCAGCACAACATCGCGAAAAACCAGACGCGATGGGATGAACAGCTCAAATTGATCTATGGCGTTCCGAAAGCGCCGCTCGATGTTATCTGGCTCGACAGTGTCCACCCCGACGACCTGGTGGCGACAAACGAAATATTCCTGCGCGCGATCGAAACCAAATCGGATTATGCATCCGAGTTTCGCATCATTCGACCGGATGGAGCGACCCGCTATCTGCGTTCGCGTGCTCGCTATTTCGTCGATGCCGCCGGCGACCCATGTTTTGTGGGCGCCGAATGGGACGTCACCGACGACGTGCTTCTCAACAAGGAGCTGGAGAGGAGCCGGGCGGAGGCTCGGTTCGCGGCCGATCACGATCACCTCACCAGCCTGTTGAACCGGCGCAGCTTCGATTTCGCCCTGTCGGAACTTGCAAGGCAGGAGAGCATCAAGGTTGCGCTTCTTCACATAGACGTCGACCATTTCAAGGAGATCAACGACCGCTTCGGGCACGCGGTCGGCGACCTCGTTCTCTGTCACGTCAGCAAAATTCTGCTGGAGGCCATTTCCGCTGGTGACGTCGCGGCACGGCTCGGCGGCGACGAGTTCGCTGTCGTCATCACCGAGGACGAATGTGACAAGACGATTGCGGTGCTCGATCATATTCAGAGACGTCTGGAAAGCCCGCTTTCTGTCGGCGATCAGACGCTTATCGTGCAGTGCTCAATTGGCGTTGCGAGCGCCATGAGCGCCGATTTCGCCAGATTGCTCTCCCAATCGGATCTGGCGCTGTACCATGCGAAACGCAATGGCCGGAATCGGGCCGAGATTTTTTCCGACGAAATGGCTTCGACGCTGGCGAACGAAAGGCAGCTCGCCCAGGATCTGCGGGTCGGGCTGGCGCTCGGCCAGATCCGCCCATTCTACCAGGTGCAGGTCGATGCCAGATCTTTCCGGGTGAAGGGCGTCGAAGCTCTGGCGCGGTGGCATCATCCCACTCGAGGAATTCTCGCCCCGACGCATTTCCTGTCGATCGCCTCGTCGAATGGACTGGTCGCAGAGCTTGACGATGTCGTTCTGAAGGCTGTCCTGTCGGACATGAACTCATCTGATCTGCTCGAAGGTATCCGCGTGTCCGTCAATCTGTCCGCCGATCGTCTCGACGATCCAGAGCTGACGGCGAAGCTGGACGGCTATGACATACCGCCCGGCCGATTGAGCTTCGAGCTGATCGAGACGATTTTTCTCGATAGTCTCAGTGACCAGGTGCGACAGAACATCCAGGCGATCAAGTCTTTTGGTATCGACATCGAAATCGACGATCTCGGGTCCGGGCATGCTTCCTTGCTGGGCTTGCTCGAGCTGCGGCCGGATCGTGTCAAGATCGATCGCCAGCTTGTGACGCCGATCCTGCAATCGGTGCCCAGCCGCCGGCTGGTCGGCTCATTGGTCGACATAGCGCGGGCGCTGGATATGGAAGTGATCGCCGAAGGCGTGGAAACGCTCGAGCATGCCAATGTGCTTGCCGCTCTCGGCGTCCACACCCTCCAGGGTTATGCGTTCGGACGACCGCAGTCGTTTGCCGACCTCTCGGCGCGTCTGGAGCAGGAGATATTGGATTCCCAACGGCCGACTTTGATGGGGTCGGTCGGCAGCGCCGAAACAATCAAGCGGCGGTAATCGAGCGTCTGCCCCTGCTACGTGTCGCCAGAACGTTGCGGATCGAAAAGCTGGAATGGATCCTGAGGACGCCGGGCAAGGTCGAAAGAATTTCCTTGTGGATCCGTTCGAACTCGCCCGCACTGGCTACCTCGACGCGCAGCAGGTAGTCGGAGCCGCCCGTCATCAAAAAACATTCGCGGATCTCCGGATGCCGGCGGACCGCCGCCTCGAAGCGGTCGAGATGCTCCTCCGTCTGCCGTTCGAGCGTAATGTTGATGATCACCGCAATCATTTCATCCGCATTGCCGGTGTCCACCAGAGCCGTATAGCCGCGGATGATGCCTGTCTTTTCCATGATCTTGATGCGTCTGAGGCAGGCCGAGGGCGAAAGGCCGATTTCGGCCGCGAGTTTGGCGTTGCTCATGCGCGCGTCAAGGCGCAACAGTCTGAGAATATTGCGGTCGACCGTGTCGAGAGCAGGCATGAAAGCTTCCTTCACATATTCGTGGATTATGCGAATAATATCTAAAATATGCAATAAGCGACGGCGAAATCGTCGGCAATTTCGCTCATTCTTTCATAAGCTCCTGTCATTCAGATGGGGTGGACATGGATATCGATATTTTGGTTTCCCGCGCACGCACCGTTACGATCACGCAGGGAGCCACCGGTTACCTGACGATCGATCTTGCCGCACTCGGCCGCAATTATTTGAAGCTTGCGTCGATGCTGGCGCCGGTGCGCGCGGGAGCCGTGGTCAAGGCCGACGCTTATGGCCTCGGCGCCGAACGGGTCGCGCAGACACTCTATGATCAGGGCTGCAGGCATTTCTTCGTCGCCCAATTCGTCGAGGCCGTGAGGCTGCGGCCGGCCCTTGCCGAGGGTGCCCAGATATTCGTGCTGAACGGCTTGCAGCCCGGCAACGAGGTCGCCTGCGCCGAAAGCGCTATCATTCCGGTTCTCAATTCGCTCACGCAGTGGCGGCAATGGTCGGCGACCGCGCGCCTGCTGAAGCGCAGCCTGCCGGCCGTTCTGCAGTTTGACACCGGCATGTCGCGGCTCGGCTTTCCCGCGGAGGAGCGAGCCGAATTGGCGGCAGCCATTCGCGACGGGGCCAATGTCGAGATCCTGTTCATCATGAGCCACCTGGCATGCGCCGACGAGCCGGAGAGCGGCCAGAACGGGGCACAGCTTGCCGAAATGGCGTGTATTGCCGAAGAATTTCCGGGCTTCGACATCTCCTTCGCCAATTCCGGTGGCGTCTTTCTCGGCAATGCCTATCATGGCGTGCTCGCCCGCCCGGGCATTGCCCTTTACGGCGGCGCACCGAATGCCGGCGCCAAGAACCCGATGGAACCGGTCGTAAGGCTGGATGTCGCCGTCGTGCAGACGCGCACCGTGCCATCAGGCGCCAGGATCGGTTATGGCGGCGCGCATGTCACGCGCAGCGAAACCCGTCTTGCCACCATTGCCGCCGGCTATGCCGACGGCCTGCCTCGCAGCCTCAGCGACCGCGGTGCCGTTTATCACAGGGGCATTCGTCTGCCGATCGTGGGGCGCGTGTCGATGGACAGCGTGACCGTCGATATCACGGCTTTGCCCGAAGGAGCGCTGAGCCTCGGGAGCCTTGTCGAAGTGTTTGGCCCCAACCAGACGCTTGAAGACGTGGCTGGCGATGCCGGAACGATATCTTACGAAATCCTAACCGGTCTGGGCGATCGTTACGACAGGCAATATTGCTGAGAGCCGGCCCGCATTGTTCTTGAGGAAATCATGAAAATCATCGTTCTGGGGGCCGGCATCGTCGGCGTCACATCCGCCTATCAGCTGGCCAAATCAGGTCACGAGGTAATCGTCGTCGACCGGCAATCGGGGCCGGCGCTGGAGACGAGCTTTGCCAATGCCGGCGAGGTCTCCTTCGGTTACTGCTCGCCCTGGGCAGCCCCCGGCATTCCTGCCAAAGCCATGAAATGGCTGTTCATGAAGCATGCGCCGCTCATCCTGCGGCCGAAATTCGACATGGCCATGCTCGCCTGGATGACGAGGATGCTCTCGAACTGCACCTCGGAGCGTTATGCGATCAATAAGAGCCGCATGCTGCGCCTTGCTGATTACAGCCGCATCGCGCTCGCCGAGCTTCGCGCCGAAACCGGCATTGCCTATGACGAACGCATGCAGGGAACCCTGCAGCTGTTCCGCACGGAGCAGCAGCTCGATGCCTCGGCGAAAGATGTCAAGGCGCTGGCGGCCGACGGCATTCCCTATGAGGTGCTGGACCGGGACGGCTGCATCCGCGTCGAACCGGCGCTGAGGCACGTGCGCGACAAGATCGTCGGCGGCCTTCTGACGCCGAAGGACGAAACGGGCGACTGCTTCAAATTCACCAATGCGCTGGCCGCCAAAGCCGAAGCTCTCGGCGTCCGCTTTGCCTACGGCACGACGATCAAGGCGCTGGACGTCGAAGCCGGCCGCGTGCGCGGGGTCGTCACCGATCGCGATCCCGATCGCGAGCGCGAACGGATGAGCGCGGACGCGGTGGTGGTTGCGCTCGGCAGCTATTCGCCGCTGCTGCTCAAGCCGTTCGGTATCGGCCTGCCGGTCTACCCGGTCAAGGGCTATTCGCTCACCATCCCGATCACCGACGCTTCCCGTGCGCCGGAATCGACCGTCATGGACGAAACCTACAAGATCGCCATCACCCGGCTCGGCGACCGCATCCGCGTCGGCGGCATGGCCGAAATCTCAGGCTATACCAACGATCTCGGCCTCGCCCGCCGCAGCACGCTGGAACATTCGGTCACCGATCTCTTCCCCGGCGGCGATGTGTCCAAGGCGTCCTTCTGGTCGGGCCTGCGCCCGATGACACCGGATGGCACGCCGGTCATCGGCCCGACGAAGATCGTCGGCCTCTTCCTCAATACCGGTCACGGCACCCTTGGTTGGACCATGAGCACAGGTTCGGCAAGGCTCGTCAGCGACCTCGTCAGCGCCCGTACGCCTGAGATCGACGCGCGGGATCTTGCGGTCAGTCGCTACGCGTGAAATCTAGCTCCACGCACGTGAAATGGGCCATCGAATTCATGCGTACCCAACGTTTTGCGCCGAATACAAGAAGCGCTTCGGTGAGTTGCCGTCGCGACGCTGAAGGGTTGATCGAGTTAAGGCGCCCATGACCAGCCGCGTGTCCCGCGGCGGTTGCATCGCTCCGGCGCAGGCCGGAGCTTTGCTGTCGGTCGTAAGGTCTCGAACAGTGCGCAGTTTAAGCCGCGCGGTTCAGGGCGTCCCCCAGCGTCGAGACGAGCGTGTCGATCTGATCCTTCTCGATGATCAGTGGTGGAGACAGGGCAATGATGTCGCCGGTCACGCGGATCAGCAGTCCTTTGTTGAAGCAGTCGACGAAGACGTCGTAGGCCCGTGTTCCGGGAGCCCCATCACGCGGCGCCAATTCGATTGCGCCGACCAGTCCGAGGTTGCGGATGTCGATGACGTGCGCGCGGCCCTTCAATGAGTGGAGGGCCTCTTGCCAATAGTCGGCCAGCGCGGCTGCGCGGGTCAGCAGGCCTTCTTCCTCATAGATTTCGAGGGTTGCGAGCCCGGCGGCGCAGGCGACCGGGTGGCCGGAATAGGTATAGCCGTGGAAGAGTTCGATCACATTTTCCGGGCCGACCATCAGCCCGTCATAGACCTTGCGGCTGGCAAAGACCGCGCCCATGGGAACGGCGCCGTTGGTGAGGCCCTTCGCCGTGGTGACGAGATCGGGCACGACGCCGAAATAGTCGACCGCGAAAGGTGTGCCAAGACGACCGAAGCCGGTAATCACCTCATCGAAGATCAGCAGGATGCCGTACTTGTCGGCGGTGGCGCGCAGCTTCTCCAGATAACCCTCCGGCGGCAGGACAACACCGGCCGACCCCGACATCGGCTCGACGATGACGGCTGCGATGGTTTCGGCGCCGTGCAGCTGCACCAGGCGCTCGAGATCATCCGCCAGTTCGACGCCATGCGCGGGAAGCCCCTTCGAAAAGGCGTTGCGCCCGACGTCCAGCGTATGGCGCATGTGATCGGCCGGGATCTGCGGGAAGACCCGCCGATTGTTGACGAGGCCACCGACGGAAATGCCGCCGAAGCCGACGCCGTGATAACCTTTTTCGCGGCCGATGATCCGGGTGCGCGTGCCCTGGCCGATTGCGCGCTGGTAGGCGATGGCGATCTTCAGAGCTGTATCGACCGATTCCGAGCCCGAGCCAGTGAAGAAGACCCTGTCGAGCTTGGCGGCGACCCCGCCCGGCGCGTTGGCGGCGAGTTTGGCGGCGAAGTCGAAGGCGATCGGATGCCCCATCTGGAAGGTCGGCGCATAGTCGAGCGTGGCAAGCTGCCGCTCGACCGCCTGGGCGATCTTCCTGCGGCCGTGGCCGGCGTTGCAGCACCAGAGCCCGGCCGTGCCGTCCAGCACCCGGTTGCCGTCGACGTCGGTGTAATACATTCCTTCCGCAGCAGCCAGCAGGCGCGGCGCGGCCTTGAACTGCCGGTTGGCGGTGAACGGCATCCAGAAATTTTCGAGTACGGGCGCGTTCGTCTTGCTGAACTGGTCCATCCTGGCCTCCTTTGAATCGCCTGGAGAATGGCAGTTTCTCTCCTTCAAACAAGCCCTTTTCTTTGCCGACGTAAGTTATTGAAATTGAACGCCGACGAAGATAGATTTTAGGATATTCTGGACAATGCAAACGGATCCATCATGTCAGTCGACATCGGCAGCCGCCTTCGCCACCTGCGTATCGCCCACAAGCTTTCTCAGCGTGAGCTCGCCAAACGGACCGGTGTGCCGAACTCGACGATCTCGCTGATCGAATCGAACGCCTCCAATCCTTCGGTCGGTGCTCTGAAGAGAATCCTTGATGGCATTCCGATTGGGCTGGCGGAATTCTTCGCCTTCGAACCGGCGCGTCCGAAGAAGGCCTTCTACGCCGCCGAGGAGTTGGTAGAGATCGGCAAGGGCGCCATTTCCTACAAGCAGGTCGGCGAAACTCTGTTCGGTCGCAGCCTGCAGATGCTGAGGGAATGCTACCAGCCGGGTGCCGACACCGGAAAAATTCCGCTTGTTCACGAAGGCGAGGAGGGGGGGATCGTGCTGTCGGGAAGGCTCGAGGTCACGGTCGACGACGAGCGGCGTATCCTTGGGCCGGGGGACGCTTATTATTTCGAAAGCCGGCGCCCGCATCGGTTCCGCTGTGTCGGGCCGGTGCCCTGCGAGGTTATCAGCGCCTGCACGCCGCCGACCTTTTAGTGCGATTCAGAAAAACTGCGCACTGGTTGCGGAAAGATGATCCCGGAGGCGGACCGATAAACGATCCGCCTCCGAGCGGCTCCTGTCAACGCCTCGGCCGTGATCACGACATGGGTGGCTAGCCGTTCGAATTGCCACGGCGGCGGGTCGCGAATCTTGGACGGTGGCCCAACGAACGGTCCGTGGTGAGACGGAGAGAATGATGGCCGAAATGGTCGGTCGCTCCACCGGTTCGGCGCGCGGCCCAAATCGTCTGGCCCGCGTTCAGCTGCTGCGGCCCTCGATTCGGGCGAGCACGCCGTCGAGCGCTGCGGTCAACGCGGCAAGGCCGCCCTTCTTGTCGACGTCGGAAAGAACCTGCTCGTTCAATCCGCCCTTGGTGGCGAATTCGCGGCTCAGCGCGCTGAACGGCTCGGTGCCTGGGCTATTGGCCTTCTGCGCCAGACTTGCGAAAAGTGGAGCGATGTAAGCATTTGCTTTCGGCCTTTCGAGACCGCTTTTTTCCAGCCAGCCGGCTAAGGTTTCCATTATACCGAAATAGGTCGACATCATGGAGCTCGCCGCTGCGAGAAGGTCGTATTCCCTTTTCGACTGGCACTCGACGGCAGTTCCGAGCGTATCGAACAGCGCCGCGACGGCGGCATCGGGCGGGAGGATGGCGGTGACGCCTTGCCGCTGTGCAACAAAGGGCAGGGGGATGGCCTGGACGAGATGCACGTCGGCACCGATCCAATCGAGAAGTGCCTGACGCTCCGTCGCTGCAACGAGGCTGACGACCAGTTGGCCCTTCCGGAACGAGAGCGCCCGCACGACCTCCTCAGCGATCTGCGGCCGGATCGCCAGGAACACCATGTCGCTGCGATCGACGACAGTCTGGTTGTCACCGGCAATCCTGACAGCGGCGAACTCCTCTGCCAATGTCGCGGAAATGTGCGCGCTCCGCGGCGAAACGTGGATCTCGGAAGCGTAAGCCGGTGTGGCCAGAAGTCCGCGAACCATCGCTTCGGTGATCGCGCCGGTGCCGACGAAACCAATGCTGTTGATCATCACTGTTACTCCGCAGCCCGCAGCGGTCCCAGCGCGACATCCGTCGTGTTGTTCTCGCGCATGAAGTTGATGAAATTATCCTGGAACTGGCGCGTATGGGCGCGGGCGAGCTCATCGGCCAGATGCGGATCTCATTGGGCCAGAAAAACAGCGTGTCAGCAATGTAATTTTTCCGCTTGATGTTGTCGACACGCAGCCGACAAGAAAACGACAGAAACGGCTAGCGCCGACGAGTGGAACCGCGCGCTTCGCGCACAACAAAAGAGGAATGGCTGATGCTTTCTTCGAGAACGTCCGCCCTGCGGGCGGTGCCCGCGCTCGCCCTGATGGTCTTTCCGCAACCGCCGCCCGCTGCGCCGATCGGTGCGACAGAAAAAATCGCTGCACGCCGCCGAAAATGTTTTGCGCCGTCATCTCATACCCATTCACAACCAGTTGCGATGCCCTTGGATCAATACGCAACATCATTGTCGCTCCGGCGGCACCGGTTTGATTGCTATAGCTTGTCGTCCACGACAGGCAGCAGCCTATTTGTAACCGATCGTGTCGCTCACGCGCGGGCGATTGAAGAAATGATGGTCGAAGCTGTAGCCGTTCTGCCCGGTGAAATTTGAGAAAAACGCCGAGACCGGTGTCGTCAATGTGTATTGCACCCGGGTCAGCACGACCTGGACGCCGGCATCCTTGATTTGCGGGGGGATGTCTATTGCGCTCGCCGTACCAGAATTCAGCGCCGAGGTATTGAACGCCGCGGACCAGTTGACGGTGGCGTTGCCGCTTTTGCTGATATCTTTCACCGCGACGGTGATCGTAAGCCCGCTCGTGTCATAGGGCTGCAGAATGAAGCTGGCACCGGAAAGAAGCTTGGTAACGTCGGAACTTGTCCAGGAACTCTGCTGTCCGATCAGATCGCCCGTCGTGGAGGCGATTTCGTCGATCTTGCGGCTGACCGTCAGCGCATGGCCGAGATCGACGGTGCCGAACAGCAGCATCACCAGGATCGGCAGGACCAGCGCAAATTCGACGCCGGAAGCAGCCAGCCGGTCGCGCGCAAGATCAAGCAGGCGGTATCGGGCGAAGAGGAGCAGGGAAAGGCTTCGCTTTTTGATCATGTCAGAAGGGCTCGTTGCGGAACAAAGCGGACGAACCAAGAAGATAGCGACCGTCGGAAAGCTGGGCGCTCGACAAGGTGAGGAAGTTGACGACGGTGTCCCAAGGCAGGAATGTCTGGACCAGAATATAATCGCCGCCCTTGCCGACATCGAAGGTCTCGGTGACGGCAAGATTTCCGCTATTGTCGATCGGGTCGGTGCTGGTAGCCGATGACAGGTCGGAAAGCACATTCACCTTGACCACGAGATCGGTGGAGCAGTTGAACGACAAAAGCATGTCGTCGCAAATTTTCGCCTTGAACCCGGCGAGTGTGATCTTCGACGACGCAACTTCGCCCGTGCGGATCATCCGGGAGATTTTGTGAACCGAAGCGTCCAGCGCAGAGTTGACGAAGAACATCAACGACACTTCGATGATGCCGAACAACATGATGAAGAGCGGCAGGGCGAGGATCGCGAATTCGATCGCAGCAACCCCTTGACGATCGCCGAGCAGACGGCGAAGCGGCGCAAGCTTTTCTTCGGCCTTCATTGGGTCAGCCGGACGGAAGAGAGATATTGGGTGAAGAGCGCCGACAGGCCCGCCGTGATTTCGGTCGACGAGGTGGCCGATATGAACAGACTTTTCGACGATGCGCAGTCGGCGAGCGCGTAGGGGATATAGTCCCGTCTGGTGATGCTGGTCGACACGCCGCTATCCATAGTGCCGCCCCAGGTGTTCTTCCAATTGGCGCTCGCCATGGTCGAGCCAACGGTGGCGTTGTAACCCCAGTCTGATGTAAGCGGCAAATATTCGGTGTAAAGCACAGCCATCGTGTCAGATTGGTTCTTCAGATACCCGCACCAGTCCGGGTTAAGAGGCGCAACCTTGTTCCAATACGAACCGGATGTCGCTTGCCCATTCTTCCATACCACCCCGTTGGTCACCCATTCGCGCTGCGACTGAACTCCGTCGGTCAACAACAGAACCAGCTTGAGCGGCGAAGCGGACGAGGTTCCGTCCCCGCCGGGCCCGACTTTCTGCTTCAGCGTCGCGAGCGAAACGTCGAAGTAAGTGGCTGCTTTGGAGGTTGCGCTGGTCAGGCCGTAACTCGGGTTTGAAAGGCGCGTCCGTGCCGTATCCGTGCTCAATGTCGGAGCAAGAACTTCCGCCAGAGTATCTCCGAGGCTGTAGAGTCCAACCTTGATCCGTTCGTGGTTGCTGTCGGACTCGTCGATCATGTCGAGCACTTCACGGACCGCGTCGCCGGCGACATCGGCGCGCAGCTTAATGTTCTTTGCCGTGCTGTATTCGTAGTTGTTTGCATATTTCGTCTTGCCGACCGTATGAGCATCGCCGGTATGGCAGGCGAATTGGCAGCCGATGCCGGAATACATCGTCGACTGGCCCGCCGTCGTTGCTGCCAGGAGCATCGACGGCGAGGTGTCTATGACGATATAGACGCTGAGGTAGGAGGTGGCTGGACCCTTGACGGCGCTCGCGACGCTGACGTTCACAGTGTCGATATTGGCGATCTTCATGAAGGTGGTGGGAACGGTGCCGCTCGCCGTCGCCGTAATGTTGTGGTTGGTCGTATCGATCTCGATCTCGCCAAGCGCGTAGCTGTTTTCGACCTGTGCATGGAACCAATCGGAAACCTTTTGTTTCAGCGCCTCGGTATCTTCAGTGTTATTGATCTGTTTGACCGCGGCGATCACGGCTGTATCGAGGTCGCTCTGCATCCTCTGCCGGACATTGTAGCTGCGGATGTAGTCGAAGCTCGCGCCGACTGCGACGAGCATCGGCACCAGGCTGAGGGCAACGATGATCGCGACATTGCCGGTTTTGTCCCTGCCGAGACCGCGAAGGGCTCCCAAGAGCCGACCGAAGGAATATGAAAGCCGAGAAATCAAAAGCCACCATCGCGCAATACATGAAAAATAGCAAAAGCAAGATGTTTCAGGGAAACTTAAGCCATTGTTAAATCTTGCTGGTTTCGACTGGAAACGAGCCGACGGCGCGCCGTTTGCTGCGCATATCGTACAAGTTTGCGAATTATGGATATCTGCTGGACGAGATTTAACCGCATTTGACGGCGCATCGACTTTTCGCGCCCGCCTTGATTGCTGCATCCGAAGATCGTGCAACCGTTTCTGGGCGTCCCGGGCGGAAGTGTTCCCGTCATTGGAAAAAATCACCAACCACGCCGATCCAGCCTTCCGACATCCGGCTCGACATCGCCTGGGACTGAGCGCTGGCCTCGCCCCTCTGGTGCCGACGCTCGATCTTGCCCTGTGTCTGCGGATGGCCGCGAGCGCCATGAACCTGTTCGACGGCATATCTCTCCAGCTATTCGCGGAGATCGGAGGCGGCGTAACGCGGTCCATTGTCGGACAGCAGGCGTGGCCGGTGTTTGACCTTGACGCTGTCGCACCTTTCGCGAGGCGGCGTCCGGAGAGACAGCGTACTCGCTTCACCGGTCCTTAAGAAAAGGATGGCAGCTTTACTTCAAATTTGGGGGGTACATCCATGATACGTGGTTTGATGTCGCGGGCTCGCATACAGACGAAGGTGCTCGCGCTTTTGGCACCATTTGTCATTAGCCTATGCGCAGTAGGGTTGACGGGATACTACGCGTCGAGACTTCTCGAAGGGCGGATGGAGATCTCTAACCATGTTTTGCAGTCTCTGAACGGGTTCAAACATGTTTCTTCAAGCATGACCGGCTTTCTGATGAAGCCGTCGCTTGAAGCTCGTGACACCGCGCTTGCGGACGCCCGAGAGCAATTGGCAAACCTGAACGAGACGATCAAGACTCTAAGGCCGACGACCGATGTGGAGCTTCTCGAACGGGCGCTCGATCAGTCGCAAATCATCCCGCAAAAGATCGAAGCGATCTGGCAAATCGAAACGGGACAGCAGAAAATTCTCAGTGATGTGGACGCTGCTTCCGCGGCACTTCTTGACCTGCAAGGGGAGGTTGGCAAACGCTCGTTTATGCTGATGGCCAGTGCGAAAAAGATGGAAAATGCCAACAAGAGCGGCCTGAGCAATTCCCTCTCCATCATCGCGGCCGCCAGTGTTGCGACAAAATTTCGCAATGATTATACGAACGCTACAACGCCGCCTGACAAGCTTAGCCTTCTAGCCAAATTTTCACCCGATTTGCAGAAGGCAAGGGAGCAGCTTTCGCCTGCGATAGGGACCGACAGACAAGCCCTCGCCACGCAGTATGCCGCTGCGGTAGATGCCGTCGCCAACGCTTCGAAGGCGTCGCCGGACACTTTGGATATCCCGACAATGGATACCGCCGTTGCCAATCTTGTTGCAACTGGCGACAGTCTCAAGACGATTGGCGACGACCTGATGCGGACCTCCGTACTCGCACTTGCCGCGTCTGATAAGGATATCTCTCAGGCCACGAATGTCGGCAACGAACTGCGTGCTATCGTTAACAGCAATAACGAGATCCGCGTCGGCTTCGCCGAACTCGCCGGCAAACCAGACGACACGCGCGTGAAAAAAGTCCAGCAATCGATCTACATGTATCAGACCGAGCTTGGCCGTCTCGCCGGCGTGGTGACTGACGATCCGGTTTTTGCCGAAATTCCGAAGAAGGCTCAACCCGTCCTCGATTTACTTGCGGCGAACGCGGCAGCTCTCTCTGAAGGTGCGGCGCGCAAGCTTGCCGAGTTCGACAGCGCCGCGGGGCAGATCGACAACACCTGGAACCTGCTTGCGCAATTCGCCGAGACCCAGAAGCAAAATGCTGGGCAGGATCGTCAACAGGCCAACAGGATATCCGGCGGCGCGATTGTCGTCGGCATCCTGATTGCTATGGCCGCAGGTTCGGCGCTAGTCTTCACCCTGAAGGGACCTATCACCCAGATTACCGCAGCGATGCGCAAGATTGCAGAGGGAAGGCTCGACACTACAATCACCGGTGAGACACGAGCCGACGAAATCGGGGAAATGGCCCGTGCGCTTTCCGTCTTCAAACAAAATGCGCTGTCGAAAGTCGAGATGGAACAACAGTCCGAGATCGCGCGTCGTGCGGCGGAATCTGAGCGCGCCCGCAACGAACTCGAACGACGTAGCGCCAAGGTTCAGGTTGACGCCGCAATCGAGGCGCTTGCAGAAGGGCTCACGCGGCTGTCGCGCGGGGAGTTGAATTTTGCGATCGATACGCCCTTTGCCGCCGAACTCGACCGGATCCGCACCGATTTCAACATGTCGGTGGCGGGTCTCAGGGAGACGCTCTGCGATATCCGCGAGACGTCTTCCCTCATCAGCGACAATGGCCGACAGATGGCGGAAGCCGTTGATGACCTGGCCAGTCGAACGGAGAAGCAGGCGGTTGCAGTGGAAGAAACCGCAGCGGCAGTTCAGGAGATTTCTTCCGCCGTCAACACCTCTTCAGAACGGGCAGCAGCAGCGCTTGCGCTTGTCCAACGCGCTAAGCAGGGCGCCGACGCCTCGGCTTCAGTAGTCCAAAACTTGGTTTCGGCGATGGGACGGATTGAGGACGCGTCGGGCAAGATCGCTCAGATTGTCAGCGCCATCGATTCCATCGCTTTCCAGACCAATCTCTTGGCCCTGAATGCGGGAGTCGAAGCGGCGAGAGCGGGTGAGGCTGGCAAGGGGTTTGCTGTCGTGGCGCAGGAAGTGCGGGAACTGGCGCAGCGATCGGCTCGCGCAGCCAAGGAGATCGGCGAACTCATCAACAATTCCGTCCGAGAGGTTGCGTCGGGGTCCGAGTTCGTCGGCCGCACTGGCGATGCGCTGATGGAGATTTCTAGCGAGATCGTCCACATCGTCGGCCATATTGAACTGATCGCCTCGTCAAGCCGCGACCAAGCGACGACGCTCCAGTCGATCAACGCGTCCGTCAACGATATTGATCGTATGACGCAGCAAAATGCCGCGATGGTGGAAGAGACGAATGCCGCCACCCGGCAGCTATCGTCAGAGGCGCTCGCACTTACCGACATGATCGCACGCTTTCGGCTTGAAGGCCGCGAGAGCCGGGCTTCAACACGCTACGAGGCTGCGGCGTGACGCCAGCGTGCCTCGGAGTCCGTTAACTTGCTTTGAGATATGAGCGTTTGCGTGCGTGGTCATCACGGGTGAGGTCAGGTCGGAGCGTGAGGCTGGCACATCTGGATCCCTATTCATCCTTCTAAAACCAGATCCGAGGTGAAGATCCGCCTGCCTGTCTCGCCAGATTTCTCGTATACGCTTCATGCGCGTTCAAGCTGGACTGACGTCCACGAGGAAGGGCGAGGACGTCGGCTCAGCCAAGCAAATAGGCTCGGGAATCCATCGCCGTTCGACAATCACGACGGCTTGGAGCCCTTACACGGTCCGCGTCGACGCAAATAATCTGGAGCACCATTGTGGATCTTGCGATGCCGCCGCTTCGCATCATCGAACCGTGATGCAGGTTACCGGGCACATGTGTGCAATCTTGTTGGAGACACTGCCGAAGAGCAACGCTGCAAAGCTAGAAAGCCCCCTCGCTCCGCAGATCACGAGGTCCGGCTCTTCGTCGGCGATTGCCTTCAGGATCTGTTCGGCGGGATTGCCCTCCAGCACCAGGCTTTGGATATCATTCACGCCTTTCGTCTTCAGCGTCCGTACTGCCTGCTGGACTATTTGATCACCCAGAATCTGGAAGATTCGGTACGAGGCCGCCTTATGTTTGGCGATATCGAAACCTTGCGGCTCGATCGCGAGAATGTCGTTCCGCGCATCGTCGGTAGGTTTCGGCATAGGCTTCGAAACCGGATATTCGACGTCGATCAGTCGCTGGACATCTGCATCCACTTCGCCGGTCAACAGAACATGAACCAAGACGACTTCTGCTCCATCCTTCGCAGCCAAAGCACTCCCTAGCTCAATTGCCTTTTTCGAATGATCCGAGCCATCAGTTGCAATGAGAATCTTCTTGAACATTGCATTCTCCTTTCACTTTGCCATTGCATGCTGAATGAGGATGATCGGAGATTTGCCGAGCCTGCCTTTGAGCCTGATCAAAGTCAGGCGCTAAGAAGAAAAAATTTTCCCGAATCTCGCTCTTGCCAACGCGGAAGTCAGTTGCGGACGAGAATGACGGTGTTGGCGACACCCCTTGATTGCACGAGTTTGAAGAGCAGTCTGGCGTTGGCGACGCTCAATCTTATGCAGCCGTGCGACACGGGTCGACCGAGTTTTCGTGATTCCACCGTGCCATGTATCGCGTAGCCGCCGTGGAAGAATATCGAGTATGGCATTGGCGACCGGTCATAGCGTGTCGAGTACCAGACCCGCTCCAGGCGGAGCGGCCTGAATTTGCCCGTCGGTGTTCTGTAGCCGCGACGCGCGGTGGACACTGGCCCCAGATAGGCATGCGTTCCCGATTGCAGAAGCCACATTTGCTGCCTGGAAATGTGGACAATAATCTGCAGTTCTGAGGAGGTGGCTTCAGCGCATGGGGCATGAAAGAGAATGGCGATGGCCAATGCCGCGAGGATGCGCTGCATGATCGCGAAAATGGCGCAGGAGCGCGAGGATAAGCCAGGCTGGGGGCGCTGCAGCACTTGGGTCCCTCCGACTGCTGTGACCGAGCTTTGATCGCATCGACGTGGGGCTGCCGCAGTCAGATCCGGATCCTGCATGGCTTCTCTCCTTCAGCGAAATCGAAACGACCGCTGTCACGTCATTCATTGATCAATCAGCGCTGGGTAAGAATTCGGCTTCATAATTAGAGCGCTGGACGTGGCGAGTGGCCTTGCCGCATTGGCGGCGGAGACACCATTGGCTTTGTTGCCGTAGCTCCTTTTGTTGATGCCGCAAAAGCTCACAGGCAAAACGGCAAAGCACGGGCAATCTTCGCAGGTTACCCATGCTTGCCCGGTCCCCGACATCACTGGGTGGTCTGCTGTGTCGTCGTCGGCTGCGTCGGCGTGGCTGGAGCGGGAGCGCTTCGACCCCAATACAGATATCCGCCAACCGCCAAAACGACCACCAATGCACCGGCAATCATGATCTGAGCATTTGTACTCATATTCCCGTCTCCTGTTTACTCGGTTAGGATGATTTATTCTGCCCCAGTGCTAGAAACTTGCTTTGCTCGAAATCAATCGATGTTGACAAGAACACACCGATGGTCCGCGAAGGATGGTTTCAACGTGGCTTTATTTGGCACAGCCACAGTGTGGCTTCGGTGAAATATTCAGATCTGAGAGCCTGATCGAAAAGGAGCGTACGGAAACGTCTTATAATTGAGCTCTCCCCGTCTTGGCGCCTCGGACATGCCGCAATTAATCAGCACACGGCCCACCGCAGCCCACCGCCGAGCATGACAAGACAGCAGGATCCGGTGATCGAACTCGCAGCTTCGCGTGAAATTCTGTCGGGAATGTCCGTGGCCACTCCCGTGCGTCAGCACGATCGATTTGACGAAGGTCAAGGAATGCACCGGCCGGAAGGCTAATGTCCTGATCTTGAAACCGGAGAGGTATCCCGACATGACAATCAGGACGGTATTAAGCATCCTCAGCGTCAATCAGTGTGAGGAGGATCTCAAAAGCGCGATCGACTTCTGTGGGGCGCAGGGCGCACATCTGAACGCGCTGGTGATCGCATTGAGGGCGGTGCCGATCATGGCGGATTATAACACCATTTCTTCCGTCTGGCTCGACGAGCGCCAACGCGAAATCGACGCGCTTTCCGAGAAGGCCGATGAAATCAAGGAAATCCTGGGGCGCAGCGGACTTTCCTACGAGGTGCAGGACGTTTATTCAGAGTTCGCTTATGCGGACGCGGATATCGCCGAAAGGGCGCTTTACGCCGACATCGTCCTGATCGGGCGAGAAGCCGCCCGAGACGAAGAGCTCCGCAAGCGCATCATCGGTGGCGCTCTGTTCCAAACGCCGACGCCGATCCTCATCAACCGGGGAAGGCGGGCAATGAATTCATCTCCCGGTTCGATACTTCTGGCGTGGGATTCAAGTGACGAAGCCTCCCGTGCCGCTCGCCAGTCGCTCGATCTGCTCAAGCAAGCCGACACCGTCTATGTGACCATGGTGGATCCCGTCGCAAGGATGGGCGCGAATGGCGAGGAGCCGGGAGCCGACATTGCCGCCTATCTCGCCCGTCACGGCGTCAAAGTCCAGGTAGACCGAATTGCCAGCGGCGGACGGCCGGCAGATGAGATCTTGCGACAGCATGCCATAGACGTATCCGCCGACCTCATGGTCATGGGAGCCTATAATCATCCGCGTTGGCAGCAAACGATCTTTGGCGGTGTGACGCGCAACATGCTCGAAGAAAGCAAAATGCCGATATTCATGGCCCATTGAAGTCGGCCGTTTGTTTCGAAATGTCGACCTTCTTCCCGGGGTTGCTCGAGCCCTTGTTTCAAGCATGCGGGTCATGGAGCAGAACGCGGCCGGCTTTGACCAGCGTCAAGGCGAAGGGATTGCGTTGCCTCATAGTGATCGTAATGGATCTCCATGGAGGGCTCGGATGGTCTACAAGACAATTCTCGCGATCATCGGCGCGGCCACGCCTGATCAATTTCTCAAACAAGCTGCCGAATTGTGCCATTTGAGCGAAGCGCATTTGTCGGTGCTCGTCGTGGTCATGGCCGCGCCCCCGCCAATTGGGGACTATGCAGCCACGATCTCCGATGCCTGGCTCGAAGAACAGACGGAAGACAGGCGTAAACTCGAAGCAAAGATCACCTCGTCACGGGACGTTTTATCCGGCCTTGCGAGCGGCGCCGAAGTCGAAGGCCTATATTGTGAGGCGGTTTGGGCGCATTCCAGAATTGCCAGACGCGCCATCTATGCGGATTTGGTGCTCATCGGTGACGCCGACATCATCGGGCGCGAGCTCAGGCGGCAGGCAATCGATAGCGTGTTGTTTGACGCACGGCGGCCGGTGCTTCTCGTTCCCAAAGCCGCGCCAGTAACCCTGATGCCAAGAAAGATTGTCCTCGCCTGGGACTCCAGTCCCGACGCGGCCGCCGCGGCAAGAGAGGCGCTGGACCTGATGCGGGGTACGGATTTGATCGATATTGTAATGATCGAGCCGGACGCTGATGGTGTCAGGCAGGGCGAAGACCCCGGCACGGACATCGCAGCCTATTTGGCCCACCATGGCGTCAAGGGCATGGTCGATAGAATCGTGGCTGACGGACGGACGATCGCCGAAGCATTGCAAGACCGTGCCGCCGAGCTTTCTGCTGATCTGATCGTCATGGGCGCCTATGGCCACTCGCGGCTACGGGAGCGGATATTCGGTGGCGTCACACAAGCGATGATCGAAGCGGCAACGATCCCTGTTCTGCTGGTGCGCTGACCTCCTGATCGAGAGAATAACTCTTGCTCAATACGATGGCGGTGCGACGATATCATCGACGCTTGAAAGGCTCGCTTCGCAATCCCTGGAAAGCGTTGCCGCGACCCGTCGCGAAGACCTGGAGCGATTGGAGGCTCAGCGGACGGGGTCGCGGCGGACGTCGCCTCGGATTTGAATCTCAAGAGTAAGATCCTTTGACGTTAGATGATGGCGGCACCATTCGGGCCGACGTACTCGGTCTTGAAACCGTCTCTTCGCGCTTCGCGAAGGAAAGCATTGGCTCCCGATAGATTCATGCGTTTTCCATCGTCGCAAAGCTCGATATGGTTGGCGCGCAGCCAATATGATCCTCTGACGCTTATAACAAGTACTTGCCAGTCGCCGTCGTCGCTCTTTTGCAGACGGAAATCGGGAACTCTGCCATCAGCGATGCCGGACTTATCTCCATACCGGCTGACCGGGGCCCGCGGATTGGCTTCTGGATTAGAATGTTGCATTGGTTGCTCCTCGGTTTTCTTACTATGACCTCGTAAATCTCTCTTTCTTGATGGGCCCAGGCCGGAAATATGACAGGCGGGCCGCCAAAGGAATACTGGCCCATATCCAGACAGTCGTTGAGCTGGATCAAGTCCGGAGATGTGCCTGCAATAATCCTCGAGCAAGCTCGGGCCTGCGATGCCATCGGAATTAACACCTGCGTCAAGAGAGGTTCGAACGATGATTTGCGGAATTGCCTCATCAACATGCATCTTCGCAGCAACATCGCCGTTGGAGTGGCATATCGCGGCGGGAACCTGGCGCCCTCACCCCGGAAAGGGGGCGACCGGAAAGGCACACGAACCCATCTTCTTTGGAATCTGGGTTGAAGAGATCTCAGGCCGGCAAGGTTTCGAGTCAACTTGAGACGAAGGAGAACTGGAGCGCGGTGTGTGAGGTTGACGCTTCACGATGGGCGGGCGCCCGACGCCCCTGCTATTGCGAACGCGTGGCCTACAGGCCGAAGGAACAAGTCTCGTCCTCTCCGGTGGCAACCTGAGTTGCCAACGGAGTCACTGCGGATGTCCTGTCGAACCATGCGAACGCATCGTACTGGTCGGGCAGCGAAGCGTGGCTGTAGTGACTCCAGCGCTCCGTCTCGGGCCGGTAGATAACGCCGATGTAGCGTTCAAGCCGCGGCTCCGCGATGACGCGGCGGAGATCGTCGTGTTGATTGGCGCGGGTGAGGCCCTGCCAAATCGGGCCGTCCCCCGCGCGAGACTACCGCAGCCACACGACCATTTTAGACTGCATCCCTGGGATCGGCATTCTTTCGATACTGCCATTCGACCTTGCCGGTCAGCGTACCCAGCCCTTCTGGGCCTTCATCTGGACGCGCCCTTTGGAATGGAAACCTTCCAGTCGAGCATATTTGCGGCGCGGCGGGCAATGTTCCCGGCGCTGAAAACCGCGAGCATCTATGCAAGTCATCGGAGCGTGGACGGCCGGCGCCATAGCCGCAATCGCGGTCATGGCGTGCCCCGCCGTCGCAGGCGACACCGTCCGGTCAGAAAGGATAATGCTGGGCGGAATCCTCGACCGTGATCCAGCGCAGGTCTGTGAATTCGGCGATCGCCGCCTTGCCGCCGAAGCGGCCGTAGCCGCTGCCCTTGACGCCGCCGAAGGGCATTTGCGCCTCATCATGCACCGTCGGACCATTGATGTGGCAGATGCCGGATTCGATCCGCGCCGCGACTGCCATGGCCCGCTGGACGTCGCGGCTGAAGACTGCGGATGACAGGCCGTATTCGGTGTCGTTGGCAATACGGATCGCTTCCTCTTCGCCGGAGACGCGAATGATCGGCTTGACCGGACCGAAGGATTCTTCCGCATAAACGCGCATGCCAGGCGTGACGTAATCGAGCAGTGTGGCCTCGACCACAGTGCCCGAGCGTTTGCCGCCGGCCACGAGTTTTGCGCCCTTGGCCGTCGCATCGGCGATCAGTTCTTCCATTTTTTTGGCGGCGTCGAGGCTGATCAGCGAGCCGAGCACGACGTGGCCGCGCGGGTCGCCGGCCGGCAGCTGGCTGGCGCGGGCGGCGAGTTTGGCGACGAACTGATCGGCGATCGTCTCGTCGACGATGATCCGCTCGGTCGACATACAGATCTGTCCCTGATGCATGAAGGCGCCGAAGATGGCGGCGTTCACGGCGCCGTCGATATCGGCATCGTCGAGGATCACAAGCGGCGCCTTGCCGCCGAGTTCGAGAAGGGCGGGCTTGAGATATTTGCCGCAGGTCTCTGCAATGATCCTGCCGACCTTGGTCGAGCCGGTGAAGTTCACCCGCCTGACGGCGGGATGGGCGATCAGCGCCGTGACGATTTCAGGCGCATCCTCCGGCGCGTTGGTGATGACGTTGATCACGCCGGCTGGCAGGCCTGCTTCCGTCAATACGGTGGCGATCAGCCGGTGCGTGCCCGGGCATTGTTCCGAAGCCTTGAGGATGACGGAATTGCCGCAGGCGATCGGCATGGCGATGGCCCGGGTTGCGAGGATGACGGGCGCATTCCACGGAGCGATGGCAAGGCACACGCCCGCGGCCTGACGGACGCCCATGGCGAGTGCGCCGGGCTTGTCAGAGGGAATGATCTCGCCTGATATCTGCGTCGTCATAGCGCCGGCCTCGCGCAGAATATTGGCGGCCAGCATGACGTTGAAGCCGGCCCAGGGCGCTGTCGCGCCTGTCTCTTCGATCATCAGTTGTGTAAATTCGCCCACCTTGGCATCCATGATATCGGCCGCCTTCATCAGGATCGCGCGGCGTTGGCCGGGGCCGGTTTTCGACCAGGTGGCGAAGGCGGCAGAGGCGGCGTCGACGGCGGCGGCGACATCCTCCGGGCTTGCGGCGGCCGCGCGGCTCGCGAGCTTTTCGGTGAAGGGATCGAGGCGATCATAGGTGCGGCCGCCGGCGGCTGCGCGGTCCGTGCCGTTGATGAGAAGGGAAATATTCATGGCGAGGTCTCCTCAGGGAAAGAACTAGAAGCCGAGCACTTCGGCATTGATGGATGCTTCGAGGCCGCCGTCGGCGGCAAGATTGGCGCCATTGATCCAGCGTGCGCCATCCGAGCAGAGAAAGAGGACGGCGGGCGCGATATCGGCGGCGGTGCCGGCGCGGCCGACGCGGGTGATGTCGCTGTCGACCCTCGCATCGCCAAGCACGGCGCGGAACTGTTTGAGGATCGGCGTTTCCACCGGCCCCGGGCTCACCGCATTGACGCGGATGCCACGGTCCTTGAACAGGGGCTGATGGGCCGCGCGCATGGTCCAAAGCAGCAGCAGTTCCTTGGAAAGCGGATAGCCTTCCTCGTCCCTGATGCCGTGTTCGGCGGCGACCGCCGCGACATCGGGAAAGCCTTCAATGCCGGTCAGGATCTTTGCCCGCGCGAGATTGGCGCGCCAGCCATAGCCGGCAATCGAGGCGACGTTGATGATGGCGCCGCCCTCGCGCAGGCGCGGTGCCACAGCTTCCGACAGGGCGCGAAGGCCGTAGAAATTGACGGCGAGCGTCGAGACGATGCCGGTGCTGCCGGAAAGGCCGGCGACATTGGCGAGCGCGTCGAGACGCGGCGGAAGCTGCGCGATGATCTCGGCGACGCCCGATGGCGTGGACAGATCGCCCCTGACGAAGGCGGAACTTCCATTTGCGGGTTCGCGCACGTCGACGCCGATCACCTCGGCGCCCATCTGGCCGGCCAGTTCCGCCGTGCGTGCGCCGATGCCGGACGCTACACCTGTTACCAGGATCGTTTTACCAAAAAGCATGCATGTCACCTTTCGCAGGAGAAACCGGAGGCAGGCTCATTCTTCCCATTTGATCTTGTTCGGACCGGGAAGTTTCAGCCGGTAGCCGACGGGCAGAAGCTGGAAATCGAAGCGGCGTTCGATTTCGCCCCAGAGCCCGCGTGGGAGGTAGAGGGAGAAGATCAGGGCGGTGGCGCCCAGGCCGATCAGATACCAGACGCCGGTACCGCCGAAGAAGGTCTCGATGACGAAGAACAGGATGGCGCCGAGGATCGCGCCTTCAAACTTGCCGATGCCGCCGACGAGCACCATGAAGATCATGTAGGCGGTCCACTGGACACTGAAATAGGTCTTTGGCTGGAAGGTCGTGGCGGCCGCGAGCCACAGGCCGCCGGCGACGGCGATGCCGAAGGCGGCAAGCACGAAGAGCAGCCGCTTGGTTGCCGTGACCCGCACGCCGACCGAGCTTGCCGCCTCCTCATTGTCGCGGATTGCCTGCATGGCGGCGCCTGCACGGCTCCTCATCAGCATGAAGAGCGCGCCGAGCAGGGCCGCCATGGAGGCGAGCGCAAGCCAATAGATCGCCGCCCGCCGCATGCCGCTGTCATAGAGGTTGAGCGAGATCAGTGAGGTCCCCGTCTCGCCCTGGATAAGCCGGTCGAGATTGACGAGCAGGTGGGCGAGTTCGGCCACGACCCACATGCCGATCGCGAATTCGCCGCCCTTCAGCCGCAGCATGAACAGCGAAAGCGGGATCGACAGCGCGCCGGTCACCACGGCGGCGGCAAAGACCGAGAAGAAGGGATCGAGGCCGGCATCGGCGAGGCGAATGGTGAAATAGGCGCCGAGGCCGAAAAACACCTGCTGGCCGACCGAGACGAGGCCGCCGAAACCGGCGAGCGCATTCCACATGGCGGCGAGGATCACATAGATGAATAGTGCCGTCATCCGGTCGATCGCACCGGCGCCGAGGATGGCGGGGGCAAGCGCCAGCAAGGCAAGCACTGCGGCCATCGAGCCGAGCGCCACCCGCGACGATTTCGTCCAGCGTTCTATCGACATGCCGTCGGAGGCGAAGGAATGGGAGGTCATGTCGGGCTCCGGAGACGCGCGCGAGGTTTGAGATATGCGCCGAGTTTATCGAGGAGGGGCATGCCCGACCGGGACAGCCTGATGAAAAGCACGAGCAGGAACACGGCATGGCCGCCAATCAGGAAGCCTTGCGGATGCAGCTGCGCGCCGAGCGATTGGGCAAGCCCGAGAACGATGCCGCCGGCAAGCGTGCCCCAGAGCGAACCGGCTCCGCCGATCACGGCCGTCTCGAAGGCGAAGAGCAGCTGCGGCCCGCCGGCATAGGGGCTGAAGGTCGCCCGCATTCCGAGAAAGGCGCCGGCGATTCCGATCGTGACCATGGTGATTGCGGTGGCGACGGCATTGACGCGGAGTGCATCGATACCGACGAGCCCTGCCGTATCGGGATCTTCGGCGGTGGCGCGGATGGCGCGGCCGAGCGCAAAGTGGCTGAGGAAGAACTGCAGCGCGCCAAGCAGGAGGATCGCCGTCACCATCATCATCACGGCGAGCTTGCCGACGAAGATGTGACCCGGCAGCTGCCACGACGCGTAGGAGAGATTGCCGATGAAGGGCGCGAGCGACCGTGTGTCGGCGCCGAACTGCTCGAACAGCAGGTTGTCGATGACGATCGACAGGCCGAAGGTCGTCAGGATCGGCAAGAGCGTGCCGCCGCGGGCGCTGCGTTCGAGGATGAAGCGCTGGAGCAGCCAGCCGAGGACGGCAATGACCGGCAGCACGATCAGCAGGCCAGCGAAGGGCGGAATGCCGGCTTTGGCGGCAAGCAGCCACAGCCCGTAGGCGGCGGCGATCGCCAGGCTGCCATGCGCGAGATTGATGATCCGCATGACTGAAAACATGAAGGACAGTCCGCAGGCGATGACGGCGTAATAGCCGCCGAGCAGGATGCCCTGTATCAGGGAATTGATCATGATGCGCTCCTCTCGCCGGCCGCCCGGTGCAATCCGAAATACGCCTGGGTGACGTGCTCGCGGGTGACGGCCGCCGCCGGCCTGTCGAGCACGATGCGTCCTTCCAGCATGCAGAGGATGCGGCTTGCGACGCTCATGGCGCGGGCGAGATCCTGCTCGACGAGCACGATTGTCGTCCCCGATGTGAGCAGGGCTTGCAACTGGGCATAGACGCGGTCGACGACGAGCGGCGAAAGCCCGAGTGAGACTTCGTCCAGCAGCAGGATATCGGGGTTGCTCATCAGCGCACGACCGATGGCGGTCGCCTGCTGCTCCCCGCCCGAGAGGTGGCCCGTCTTGGCACGGCGGCGGGGCTTCAGGTTCGGAAAGGCGTCGAGGACGCGATCGACGCTCCACTCGCCCTTCCTCCCGCAGCTCTTTCCGAGAAGCAGGTTCTCCTCGACGGTCATCTGTGAAAATAGGCGCCGGCCTTCCGGCACCAGGGCGATGCCCCTGGCGATCCGCTTGTGGGAGGGGACGGCGGCGAGGTCCTCGCCGTCGAGAAGGATCTCGCCGGAGGCGGGAAGGTGAGCGCCGGCGATCGATCGAAGCAGCGTCGTCTTGCCCGCGCCGTTGGCGCCGACCAGCGCCAGCACCTCGCCCTTGGCGATATCGAAGCTGACGCCGCGCACCGCCTGCAAAAGGCCATGGCGGACGTCGAGGTTGCGGATGGAGAGAAGGCTCATGCCGGCGTTCCTCCAAGATAGGCCTTGACGACTTCGGCGTTGCTCATGACCACTTTCGGCTCACCATCGGCGATGATCCGGCCGGCATCCATGCAGATCAGCCGTTGCGCCACCTGCAGCAGGATATGGACGATATGCTCGATCCAGACGATGCCGATACCGCGGCGGCGCAATTCGAGAATGGTTTCCACGAGCTCACTCGCTTCGCCGTCGGTGAGCCCGCCGCCGATCTCGTCGAGCAGCAGCAGCCGCGGCTGCGTGGCAAGCGCGCGGGCAAGCTCCAGACGTTTGCGATCGAGCAGGCCGAGGGTGTCGGCCGGGCGGTTGGCCACGCCGAGCATGCCGCAGAGCGAAAGCGAATCCACCACCCGCTCATAGGCTTCGTCGCGGCTTGCTGCCTTGCCATGGGAGGCGGCGACGAAGACGTTTTCGAACGTCGTCATGCCGCTGAAGGGCTTCGGGATCTGATGGGTCCGCACCAGCCCCGAATGGCAGCGCTCCGCCGCAGTCCGGCTGGTGACGTCGGCGCCATCGAAGGTGATCGTGCCCGCGCTCGGCGGGAAGGCGCCGGCGAGCACGGAGAGCAGCGTCGTCTTGCCGGCGCCGTTCGGCCCGACGATGCCGACTGCATCACCATCGCCCATGGAAAAATCGAGATCTTCCAGCACCACGAGCGCGCCGAACCGCTTGTGGATTCCCCTGGCCGAGAGAAAGGCTCCTCCCGGCCGATTTTGAGCTTCCTGGTGCACCGTGCGTTATCCGTTGTAAGCGATGAGCTTGGCGCCGACCGGGACGTTGGGGTCGGTGGCGTTTTCGGTGACGACGTAGTCGAGCGCGAATTTCGAACCCGGCGCCGCCTTTACCCATTGCGTGCCGATGATCGGTCCGGGCGAGACATTGGCGACCGGACCGCTGGTGAAGTCGACCTTGCCGGCGATCGTCGTGGTCTTCAGCGTGGCGATCGCCTTGGCGACGGCCTCCTTGCTCTTGGCGTCGCTGCTTGCCTTCAGCGCGTCGAAGCCGGCGTCGAGAAGCGCGAGGCTGGCGCCGAGCTGCTGGGTCCACTGCTTGCCGCTTGCCGCTTCATAGCCGTCGGCAAGCCCGGTTCCCGAGACGCCGGTCAGTGTGGATTTGTAGGGGAAGGCCTTGTGCCAATAGGCGGCGCTGGCGATGTTCATGCCGAGATCGCCGAGCGCCTCGATATCGGAAGGGAAGAGGCCGGTTTTCGCGACCTGGCAGATCTTGATCTGCTGGGTGAGGCCCTGCTGGGCGGCCTGACGCCAGAAGGCGGCGAAGTCGGGCGGGATGGGGAAGGAGTTGAAGATCTCGACACCTTCCTGCCGGAAGAGGGCGATCTGCGCCGAGAAATCGGTGGTGCCGGTTTCATAAGCGCCTGGATCGACGATGGTGAAGCCCGCCTTGGCAAGTGCGGGGGCCAGATGGGCGCGGATCGCATTGCCGTCGGCATCGTTGGGATACATGACCCCGACCTTCTTGTTGGTCTCGATCAGGCTCCACTGCGAAACATAGGCCTTGTGGAATTCTTCGACGCCGAAGCCGAAATGATAGGTCCATTTGAAGGGCGAGGGCGCGCCCGGCTTGGCGCCGCGGCCGAAATACCAGGCCTCCCACGGCATGACGGTCGAAAGGCAAGGCACGCCGGCCGCCTCGCAGGCGTCGGCCACCGGATTGATTGTTTCGGGCGTCGAGACGGCGAGCATCAGGTCGATCGCCTGGTTGTTGATCAGCTCCTTCGCCAGCTGGCCGGCGCGCGAGGGATCGGATTGGGTGTCCTGGTCGAGGATTTCCACCTTCCAGGTCTTGCCGCCGGCCTGCAGGCCGTTCGCCAGCGCCTTGCGTGCGAGATCGAGCACATATCCGTCCGTTTCGCCGAAGCCGCCGAGCGGGCCGGTGCGCGGGCTGATGAAGCCGACCTTCAGCGTGTCGCCGCTCTCGGCGAAAGCCGTGCGCCCGGAAAGCGCGAGCGCCGCGCTGCCTGCTGCGGCCGATGCGATGAAAGAGCGGCGTGTGAGAGACGCCGTGTTGAATGTCCTGCTCATGAAATTGTTCCTCCCTCTTGGTGCGGGCCTCCCGCCCGTTTCCTGTTCATTCCCGCCGCTCTGCCGTCAGATCGGATATTGTCGTTTTCCCGATGCGATGGTGACCCACCGGAGCTCGGAAAATTCATCGATCGCGGCCTTGCCGCCGAAGCGGCCGTAGCCGCTCGATTTGACGCCGCCGAACGGCATTTGGGGCTCGTCGGACACGGTCGCCTCGTTGATGTGGCAGATGCCGGATTCGAGCCGCATGGCGACTGCGAGCGCGGCATTGACGTCGCCACCGAAGACTGCTGCGGAGAGCCCGTATTCATTGTCGTTGGCGACGGTCACGGCCTCATCGATGCTGCCGACGCGGATGATCGCCGCGACCGGCCCGAAGCTCTCCTCGCGATAGATGCGCATGGCGGGCGTCACGTGATCGATGACGGTCGCATCCATCAGCGTGCCATGCGCCTCGCCGCCGCAGACGAGGACCGCGCCTTTTTGCACGGCGTCGTCGATCAGCGAGCGCACGCGGCGCACGGCCTCTGCATTGATCAGTGTGCCGAGCGGCGTGTTGCCGTCCTTGGGATTGCCGGCGACGAGCGTTGAGGCCTTTGTCCTGAATTTGCCGACGAAGCCGTTAGCGATTTCGTCCATCAGAATGATCCGCTCGGTCGACATGCAGATCTGGCCCTGGTTCATGAAGGCGCCGAAGGCGGCGGCGCTGACCGCCTCGTCGATATCGGCGTCGGCGAGAACGATAAACGGCGCCTTGCCGCCGAGTTCGAGCAGGCAGCGCTTAAGATGCCGTGCCGACGCTTCGGCGATGATCCTGCCGACACGCGTGGAACCGGTGAAGTTGATGCGGCGGACGGCCGGATGGGCGATCAGTGCATCGACGACGGCGGCGGCGTCACTTGGCGCATTGGAGACAACATTGACGACGCCGCGCGGAAAGCCGGCGTCGCGCAGGACGTCGCCGATCAGCCCGTGGGTCTTCGGGCAGAGCTCGGAGGCCTTGAGGACGACCGTGTTGCCGCAGGCAAGCGGCATGGCGACGGCGCGGGTGCCGAGGATGATCGGCGCATTCCAGGGAGCGATACCGACGCAGACGCCGGCCGGCTGGCGCACCGCCATGGCCATGCTGCCCGGAATGCCTGACGGAATAAGCTCACCTGCGATTTGCGTCGTCATCGCCGCCGCCTCGCGAAAAATATCCGAGCCGAGGCCGCAATTGATCGCCGCCCATTGTGTGGTGGCGCCGGTCTCGCTGGTCATGGCTTCGATGAGTTCGGGGGCGCGGGCTTCGAGAATATCGGCGGCGGCGTTGAGCAGCCTTCGCCGTTCGCCTGGTCCGGTCTGCGACCAGTCCGGGAAGGCGGCTGCGGCGGCGTTGGCCGCCCTTGCCATATCGGCGGGGGAGCCTGCCGAGGCGATCGTCGCGACATCGCCCGACAGCGGGTCGATGCGTTCGAAGCTCGCTCCGTCGGCCGCATCCACCGCCTCGTTGTTGATCATCAGCTTCGCCGAGAACACAGTTTTCCCCGTCCATTCCCAGCTGGCGCGGCCAGCAGGCTCTTAGTTTTTGCCGCGGGGGAAGACGAGCGGAGGCCGCGGCCAAAACGCCGCCCGACCGTCCTGCATCTGTTGAAGTGCCTCCTCCCAAAGGCTGATGACAATGAGGTTACGCCGATCGTTTCAGGATGGAATGCGATTTACTGGGTTAATATTGTAATTATCCGGCGATTGGCCCAATGTTTGCCGGGAGCAGGAGGAGATGCGGTGGCGATGGACGGGGGGATTCACCACTATGCGAGAGGCGAGTGGCATGGGCCGTCGCTCTCGCACCGGCGCATTCGTTTTCAAAAGGGGCTCTATGCCGACTTCCATCATTTCCTCCTGCTCGGCGAGGGGAGGGGAGAGCTTCATTTCGACAATGGGGAAGACCGGCCGCTGCACGGGCCGCTGATTGCCTTCCTGCCGCCGCAGGCCCGTTGCGATCTGTCGATCGCTGCGGGAACCGCGGCCCATCTGGTCGGGGTGTCGCCGCAGATCATGGTCGATGCGATCGGAGACAAGGTGGAATCCTATTCGCTGCGCATCTTCACCGAGCAGCGCAAGGTCGTCGAATCGGCGGATCCCCTGCTGGTGGCGGAGATCGCTCCGTTGGTTACGGGCTTCGTGCGGGAGCTCGGCGATCCCGCCCGCGCCTCCTGGATGGTCGCATCCTCCTATATCAGGCTGACGCTGATGGCGCTCTGGCGCGGCTGCGACGGCGAGAGAAGCGAGCAGCGCGGGCAGGGCGAAACCGGATCGATCCTGCAGCGATATCGCCAGCTCGTCGAGGCCGGTTTCCGCAGGCACCGGCCGATCAGCGAATATGCCGCCGAACTCGGCGTCACGGCCGACAGGCTTCATTCCATCTGTCAGAGGACGCTTGGCCGCTCGCCGATCCAGCTTTTGCACGAGCGCGTGGTGCAGGAGGCGAAGCTCAGGTTGGAGCGCTCGGCCCGCAACATCCAGGAAATCTCCGACAGTCTCGGCTTTCGCGATCCGACCTATTTCAGCCATTTCTTCAAGCGCAAGACCGGCCTTTCGCCTGCCGGCTATCGCCAGATCGCCCGCGCTTCCGCCGGCTCGGAAAACAGCATGCTATCGTCGGGCTACGCCGACTGGCCCTAGAACAGGATTCAGATTTTAGGCGGCCTAAAATCTGAATCCTGTTCTAAATGAGAGAGTTAGACATGATGTCGTCCGAAAACCGCTCACAGGTTTCGGCATCATACTCTGGAGCCTGGCTAGGCAGGCTCCGGGAGAGAGCCGATCAGTTCCCCCTGTAAATCCGCTTCAGCGCGGCAAGCAGCCCGTCCATTTCCTCGCGTGAAAACAGGGTGATGAAACGCTGTTCGTGCCGGTCGATCCGCTCGCGCGCCTGCACGAGCATCGCGTGACCGGCCGGCGTCAGATGCAGTTCCTGACGGCGGCGGTCTGCCGCGGAAGGGCGGCGTTCGATGAAGTCGCGGCCGGCCAGGCGGTTGACTAGAGCCATCATGGTGGCGCGGTCGGTGCCGAGCGTATTGGCGAGGTCGATCTGCGATGCGCCCGGATTGCCGGCCAGCAGTTCCATCACAGCAAGCTGCTTCTGCGTCAGCCCCAGCTCCTCCATGGTTGCTGCGAAATCGCGATAGATCGCGACATGCGCCATACGCAGGTGAAAGCCCAGGAGATCGCCAAGCCGGCCGACGTCGAGCGGCGGCGCCAGCGTGGTCTCTTCGCCTTCTAAATCATCCTGCGGCGGTTTTGCAGCCATCGTTCCTCTCGCATCGTCAAGCGTCATAACCATCAATATCAGCGGGTTAGTCAATATCCGCTATGCCGATTCCCCTGCCTGAAATCAAATGACAGGATTTGCCGTGAACAGCCTCTTGCATTGTCGGAGAAAAATATTAGTATGTGTTACATACAAAATTGATGCCTGTCGGAGGAGCGGCTGGCATGGGAGGAGAAAATGGCGCATTCCTTTTCCGGGGTGGTTTCGTCGGCGGATTGCGGGCTCGTCACCGATGATCCGGTCCTTTACCGCGCCCGCGTCGCGCCGGATCGTCGGGCACTGTTCGAAATCGCCACCGGCCGGCAAATGACCTATGCCGAGCTCGATCTGCGGATCGCCCGCTGCGCGGGGTTTCTCGGTGCGGTGCTCGGTCCGCGCCGGGACGGCGCCCGTGTTGCCATGCTGGCGCGCAATGCGATGGATTCCATCGTGCTAGCCTTTGCCTGCCAGCGCGCCAACGCCATTTACGTGCCGCTGAACTGGCGCCTCAACGCCGCCGAGCTTCGCCCGATTCTTGCCGATTGCGCCCCGGCACTCCTGGTTCGCGATGACGAGTTTGCCGCCACGGCAGCGGACATCGCCGCGGCTGAATCCGAGATGATGGTGATATCGACGGCCGACGGACCGGCCGGGCTTGCGGCACGGATCGAGGCGAGCCTTCCGGCGGCTCCCGTGTCTTGCGACGCGGATCAGCCTTGCGTTCTTCTCTACACGTCGGGCACGACGGGACAGCCGAAGGGCGTCGTCATCACCCGCCGCAACGCCTTCTTCGCCGCCGTCAATTTCTCCTTCGTCGGAGAGATCGGGCAGGGCTCCGTCGCGCTCTGCGACCTGCCGTTCTTCCACACGATCGGGCTGATCGCGGTGGCGCGCACGACGTTGATGCTGGGCGGCACGCTCGTCGTCTCCGATCGCTTCACGCCGGCGCGAACGCTTGCCGCCCTTTCAGACCGGCAGCACGCCGTCACCCACTATTTCGCCGTGCCGCAGATCGCGCTCGCCCTGCGCAACGACCCTGCCTATAGCGCCACCGCCCTTTCAGGCCTGCATGCGCTGTTCGTCGGCGGTGCGCCGCTGACGCGGGCGCTGATCGAAAGCTATATCGAGGACGGCGTCGCGCTGGTCAACGGTTATGGCATGAGCGAGGCGGGAACCGTGCTGCACGTGCCGATCGACCGGCGCGCGGTGCAGGAAAATCCCGGCAGCGTCGGTCTTCCCGCGCCGCTGCTCGACATCCGTATCGTCGGCGAGGATGGCCGCGACGTCGGGGACGGCGAAATCGGCGAGCTCTGGCTGCGCGGGCCGGCGGTGACGCCGGGCTATTGGAACAAGCCGGCAGAGACGGCCGCCGCCTTCGCCGACGGCTGGTATCGGACGGGCGATCTCGGCCGGCGCGAAGCCAACGGTTTCTATCGCATCGTCGACCGGTTGAAGGACATGTATATCAGCGGCGGCGAGAATGTTTATCCCGCCGAGGTCGAGGCGGCGCTCTCAAGCCACCCCGATATTCTCGATGTCGCTGTCGTCGGCGTTCCCGACGACAGATGGGGCGAATGCGGCATTGCCTGTGTCGTGCTGCGGCCGGGTGCTGCAGCAACGAGCGAGGTCATCGCCGGCCATTGCGCGGCAAGGCTTGCCGCCTTCAAACGCCCGGCGCGCATCCTTCTTGTCGACGCCATCCCCCGCACCGCCTCCGGTAAGGTGCAGAAACATGTGCTGCGCCAGTTCCATTCCGAAGCCCTTCAACGACAGGCCTTGTGAGGCCTTGTGACGCCGACCCCGGCATCATGCCGAAACCAATGGAGTGACCCATGACTGAAAAGACATCGCCGGTTCTGGTCGAATTCGACAGCGGCATCGCATTCGTGACCCTCAACAGACCGGAAAAGCGCAATGCGATGAATCCTGCACTCAATGCCAGGATGCTCGAAGTGCTCGACGAACTCGAAGGCGACGAGCGCTGTGGCGTCCTCGTCCTGCGCGGCGCCGGCGAGTCCTGGTCCGCCGGAATGGATTTGAAGGAGTATTTCCGCGACAACGACGACAAGCCGCGCGACGCCACGCTGAAGGCGCGGCGCCAATCCGGCGGCTGGTGGGGCCGGCTGATGTATTTCGAAAAGCCGACGATCGCGATGGTCAACGGCTGGTGCTTCGGCGGTGCCTTCACGCCACTCGTTTCCTGCGATCTCGCCATCGCTGCCGAGGAAGCGAATTTCGGCCTCTCGGAGATCAACTGGGGCATTCTGCCGGGCGGCAACGTCACGCGCGCCGTCGCCGAGGTGATGCGCCATCGCGATGCCCTTTATTACATCATGACCGGCGAATTGTTCGGTGGGCGCAAGGCCGCCGAAATGGGCCTCGTCAACGAGGCTGTACCGCTGGCGGAACTCGAAGCCCGCGTGCGCAAGATCTGCGCCAGCCTGCTGGAAAAGAACCCGGTGACGCTGAAGGCGGCCAAGGACACCTACAAGCGCGTCCGCAATCTGCCGTGGGATCTCGCTGACGACTACATCTACGCCAAACTGGAGCAGATGCTGTTTCTCGACAAGACCAAGGGGCGCGACGAGGGGCTGAAGCAGTTCCTCGACGACAAGACCTATCAGCCCGGGCTCGGCGCCTATAAGCGCGACCGCTGAGGTCAGGCCCGGCTTGCCGGGCCGGTCGCAGATAAATAATCGGGGGGGAGAATGAAATGAAGATCCATGCCGCGGTGGCGCGAGCGCCGCATATGCCGTTTTCGCTGGAGAGCCTCGATCTGGAAGAGCCGCGCGAGGGGGAAATCCTGGTCCGCGTCGTCGCAACAGGGGTTTGCCACACCGACATCGTCATGCGCGACCAGCACCTGCCGGTGCCGCAGCCGGTGGTGCTCGGCCATGAGGGCGCCGGCATCGTCGAGCGCGTCGGCCCCGGTGTCGCCAAGGTGAAGCCGGGCGATCATGTGGTCATGACCTTCAATTCCTGCGGTCACTGCCCGAGCTGCAACGATCACGAGGAGACCTATTGCCACGAATTCTTCCCGCGCAATTTCTTCGGTTCGCGGGCCGATGGTTCGAGCGGGCTCTCCCACGGGGGAGAGCGGGTGAACGGCAATATTTTCGGACAGTCCTCTTTTGCGAGCCATGCGCTCTGCCATGAGCGCAACATCGTGAAAGTGCCTGAGGACGTCGATCTGGCGCTGCTCGGGCCGCTCGCCTGCGGCATCCAGACCGGCGCCGGCGCGGTCATGAATGCGCTGAAGGTCGAGCCGGGGAAAGTGCTTGCGGTTTTTGGCATGGGGTCGGTCGGCCTTGCCGCCGTCATGGCGGCGCGGGTCGTCGGCGCTTCCAGGATCATCGCGGTCGACGTCAATGCAGCGCGGCTGGCGCTTGCGGCCGAGCTCGGCGCGACAGAAATTGTCGACGCCAAGGCCGGCGATGCGGTCGCCGCGATTATGGCGCTGACCGGCGCCGGCGTCGATTATGCGATCGATGCCTCCGGCGTGCCCGCCGTCATCGACCAATGCGTGCGGGTGTTGGCGCCGCGTGGCACCTGCGGCATCGTCGGGGCGTCGCCGCACGGTGCGACGCTGACGCTCGACCTTACCCACATCCTGTCCGGCGGTCGCCGGGTCCGCGGCATCGTCGAGGGTGATTCCAATCCCGACGTGCTGATCCCGCTTTTGATCGACCTCCACAGACAGAGCCGCTTCCCCTTCGACAGGCTCGTCACCTTCTATGATTTCGCCGACATCAATCAGGCGGTGGAGGATGCGGAAAAGGGCATCGTGCTGAAACCGGTCGTGCGTCAGCCGGCCGCCTGACATCTTCAAGGGAGGAAAGAATGAACACCGTCAGCCCAATCGCGACCGATACCAGCCCCGACGTCATGAAGGCGCTGCTCGCCCGGCAAAAGGCGTCTTTCCTGAAGGACGGGCCGCCGAGCATTGCGACCCGCATCGATCGCATCGATCGCGTCGTTGCCCTTCTCGTCGATCATAAGGATGCAATTGCCGCCGCCCTATCGGAGGATTTCGGCAGCCGCAGCGTCGAGGCGAGCCTGCTTCTCGACGTTTTCACCTGCGTCGGTTCGCTGAAATATGCCAGGGCCAATGTGGCCGAGTGGCTGAAGCCCGAGCAGCACGAGGCCTTGTTCCCGGATGCGGTCGCCGAGGTGATCTACCAGCCGAAAGGAGTGATCGGGATACTCAGCCCGTGGAATTTCCCCTATCAGCTCGCGCTTGCCCCGTTGGCCGGCATTCTCGCCGCGGGCAATCGCGCCATGATCAAGCCGTCGGAGGTGACCCCGGCGTCGGCAGCCTTGATGGCGCAACTCATCGCAGGCTCCTTCGACGAAACGGAAATCGCCGTCGTTCAGGGCGGGCCGGCCACCGGCACGGCCTTTACATCGCTTGCCTTCGACCACCTGATCTTCACCGGCGGCACCGCGATCGCCCATCATGTCATGCGCGCGGCGGCGGAAAACCTGACGCCGTTGACGCTCGAACTCGGCGGCAAGTCGCCCGTCGTCATCGGCCGTTCGGCCGATCTTGCAGATGCGGCGCGCCGGGTCATGGCGGTCAAGACACTGAATGCCGGCCAGATCTGCCTGGCGCCGGACTACGCCTACGTGCCCGAGGAAAGCGTGGCGGCTTTCGCCGAACATGCAGTCGCCGCGGTCGGCGCGATGTATGCGGGATTGAAGGAAAATCCTGATTACACCTCGATCGTCAATGCCCGCCATCACGCCCGCGTCCAGGGGTTGATCGACGACGCCAGGGCCATGGGCGCCCGTGTCGTCGAGATCAACCCGGCGGCCGAGAATTTTTCCCAGCAATCGGCCCACCGCATGCCGCCGACCCTGATCCTCGATCCCACGGAAGACATGCGTGTGCTGCAGGAGGAGATCTTCGGGCCGGTGCTGCCGGTCATCGCCTATCGGAATCTCGCCGATGTCATCGACCGCATCAATGCCAAGCCGCGCCCGCTTGCGCTCTACTTTTTCGGCCGAGACCCCGAGGAGGAGCGCCGTGTGCTCGACAACACGACCTCCGGCGGCGTGACGGTCAACGACTGCATGAGCCACGTAACAGCCGAGGGCCTGCCCTTCGGCGGCGTCGGCCATTCCGGCATGGGCGCCTATCACGGAAAGTTCGGCTTCCTCGCCTTCTCGCATCCTCGCGCCGTCTATCACCAGAGCAGGATGGTGGAAGCCGAATACATGATGCGGCCGCCTTTCGGCGAGGCGATGCGCGGCTTTCTGGCCGCCGCAATCTGCAAGTAGCGGAGAGTGTGCCTGGTGAACGGGGCATTCTGCGTTTCGAGACAAGGTGCCGCGAACTCCTGTCTGCGTCCGGCAATGGGGGACCCGGCAACTGCCGATACATGCATGATCTTCTCTTGTGCACGCAAAAATGGTCCGATTGCGCAGCTTCTATCCGAATAGCGCATCGTTGCGTCTTGGCTGTACTGATCTCGGCGATTATCGGGCGTTATTAAGCATGCCTTATGTTCTGTGTGACAGCGTGTCGTGGTCGATCGTCCGTGCCGTCCCATGAGATCGGAAGACGCTGCGGTATGAGCTTCGGCGGTTCGATCGGGGGCGAACCGTTACCCGTGAGCTTTCGCAACGGAACACAGTTCGATCGGTTCCGATTTAACCAAGCTCAAACCAGTTTTGCCTATGATGAGTCCGTGACTTGGTTTGGAAGGTGGACCCAACGCGGTGAATGGCATTTGGACGCAATTTGGTGGCAACCTTTCTTTCGTGTGCTTAGCCATTGCGCTCTGGGCGCTTTTTTCGATTCAGTTTCAGCGCCGTTCGTTCAGGCTGGAAAAGATCGCGTTCGGAATCATAGCTGGCTGCGCCTCCATCGGATCCATCTTGCTGGCCATTGAATTCCATCCCGGCATCTACATCGACCTGCGCTTTGCGCCGCTCGCATTGGCCGGCATGTTCGGCGGTCCGATTGCGGCGGGTCTCGCCCTATCAATGGCGGCGGCCTTTCGCTTCGTCGTCGGCGGCACAGCCATGGTCGACGGCATCACAACGATGGCTGCCGCGGCCGGCATCGGCATGGCCGGGCATTTCTGGAGCCGCAAGCGGTCACTTGGGCTCTTGGATGTTGCTCTGCTGGGCCTTGCTGTTGGCGGTGTTCTGGTCGTGTCGATGGCCTTGCTTCCCACCCTCGTGATAGCACATGTGCTTTCCGGCGTCGGTTTCCCGCTGACGGCTTTGAATTGCATGGCGACTGCACTGGGCGGTTTCGTGCTCTTGAAGACGCAGCAATGGGAGTTGGAGCGGAGCATATTGGTGACGGCATTCTCGCAGTCGCCCGACTATCTCTATGTGAAGGACCGGAACAGCCGGTTCATTACTGTTAATGAAAACATGACCCGCCTCTTCCGTTTCCGATCGACGGCGGAAATGACTGGCTTGTCCGATTTCAATCTGCTGTCACGGCCGCTCGCCGAGGAATTATATTATCTTGAGCAGCAAGTGATGGATACCGGAGTGCCTCTGATCGATTCCAATGAACTGATCGAAGGCCGCTGCCTGCTCGCCTCCAAGGTCCCGGTGAGGGACAAGCAGGGGCGGGTGATCGGCCTTGCGGGCGTAACACGCGATGTGACCGAGCGCACCACGCTCGAGCGCGAATTGCGCGAAAGCAAGAATCTGCTGTCGCACGCGATGGCGAATATGTCCGACGGCATCGCCATGTACGACAGCAGGGGATTCCTGATTTTTTGCAATGAGCAATATCGCAGCGCCTTTCCGCTGTCGGGGGACGCCCGTGTGGTCGGCGCCCATATCAGCGACATCCTGCGGCGCATCATTGAAACAGGCGAGCGGCCCGACATCCCGGACGGCGACCCGGAAGAATGGATCAAGGCCGCCAGCACTTCCCTGCACAGCAACAAGGATGAGGAGGTCCAGCTTCACAACGGCGACTGGCGCAGCATCCGCACGAGGCTTGCCGAGGACGGCACGGCGATGGCCGTCGTCTCGAACATCACCGCGACGAAGGAGGCGGAAATCGCGCTCAGACTGTCGGCGGAGCAACTGAAGAATTTGGCCGAGACTGACGGGCTCACGGGAATGGTGAACCGCCGGGCTTTCGACGAAGCCTTCGCCCGCGAGACGGCCGGCAGCGCCCGAAAGAACACGCCGTTCAGCCTTCTGATGGTCGATGTCGACCGCTTCAAGGCCTATAATGATACTTATGGTCATCCCGCCGGCGATCAGTGTTTGCGTACCGTCAGCAAGTGCCTGCGCCAGTCCGTCAGCCGGCCGGCGGACATCGTCGCGCGCTACGGCGGCGAGGAGTTCGTCGTGTTCCTGCCCGACACCAGCGCAAAGGGGGCAATGATCGTTGCCGAGCAATTCGCGCGGCGCCTCGGCCAAGAGAATATCAATCATTCCGGCAGCGAATTCGGTCGGGTGACCGCGAGCATCGGCATATCGTGTGCAACGGGGGCCGTCCTGCGCACCAATCCGAATCGTCTCCTGACCGAGGCGGACGCCGCGCTCTACGACGCCAAATCGCAAGGGCGCAATCGCATTCTGGCCCATTCGCCAAATCCCGAACGGCACGCGCTGAAGGACGTCGGGTGATCGACCAACCGGATCGACCTTTGGCGTACTCCTTCTAATTCGATAGGTTTTTTCTATCGAACCATCGTTCTCGTGGCCTTGATGTCTTCGTCGCTTCGACAATAGAGGAGCGCATGGACACGAAATTTATTGGCAAGAAATCGGCGGCAGCCGGCGGTTGGGGCGCTCTGAAGAGTTGCGGCAGGCAATTGCTGCAAAGCGGCATGCCCATTTCAGGGGCACGGACGATGCTGAAGGCGAACCAGCCGGATGGCTTCGATTGCCCGGGTTGCGCCTGGGGCGATCCGGAACATGGATCGTCTTTCGAATTCTGTGAGAACGGCGTGAAGGCTGTCGCCTGGGAAGCGACGGAGAAGCGGGCGACACCCGGCTTTTTCGCGGCGAACACGGTATCCGATTTGCGTCGGCTCGGCGATTACGAACTGGAACGCAACGGCCGCCTCACGCATCCGATGCGCTACGATGCGGCAAGCGACCGTTACCTGCCTGTCGCGTGGGAGGATGCCTTCGCAGAGATCGGCCGCATCCTCAAGGGGCTCGATAATCCGGATCGTGCGGAATTCTATACGTCCGGCCGGGCCAGCAACGAGGCCGCCTTCCTCTATCAGCTATTCGTGCGCGTCTACGGCACCAATAATTTTCCCGATTGCTCCAACATGTGCCACGAGGCCAGCGGCATCGCCATGCGCCATGCGGTCGGCGTCGGCAAGGGCACCGTTCTTCTGGAGGATTTCGAGCAGGCCGATGCGATTTTCGTCATCGGACAGAACCCGGGCACCAACCATCCGCGAATGCTCGGCGACCTGCGCCGGGCAGCCCTTCGCGGCGCGCGCATCGTCGTCTTCAATCCGATCCGCGAGCGCGGCCTGGAGCGCTTCTCCGACCCGCAGGACAAGATCGAAATGCTGCGCGGTGCTTCGACCGATATCGCCAGCCATTATCTGCAGCCGCATCTCGGCGGCGACATGGCAGCGGTGCGGGGGATGGCGAAGGCCGTGCTGGCTGCGGAAGACGCAGCCGTGGCCGCCGGTCTGTCGCCGGTTCTCGATCATGTGTTTCTTGCCGGACACTGCGGGGGTTTTGCCGAATACCGGGCGGCTGTGGAGGCGACGTGCTGGGCCGACATCGAAGACCAGTCGGGGTTAAGCCGAGAGGAGATCGAACGGGCCGCCGATGTCTATATCAAGTCCGAAAGGGTGATCTGCACCTGGGCGATGGGCGTCACCCAGCATCTGCATTCGGTGGCGACGATCCGCGAGATCGCCAACTTCATGTTCCTGCGCGGCAATATCGGCCGGCCCGGCGCCGGCCTTTGCCCGGTGCGCGGCCATTCCAACGTGCAGGGTGACCGAACTGTCGGCATCGACGAAAAGCCTGCGGACGATTTCCTCGATGCGCTGGAGAAGCATTTCCGCTTCGCTGTCCCGCGCCAGCACGGCCATAACGTGCTTGCCGCGATCGGGGCGATGCTCGACGGCTCGGCCGAGGCCTTCATCGGACTTGGCGGCAACTTCGCCCGCGCCACACCCGACAGCACCCTCGTCGAAAGAGCGCTTCGCCGGCTGAAACTGACGGTGCATATCGCGACCAAGCCGAACCATTCGCATCTGATGCCGGGCGAGAGGGCCTTTATCCTGCCGTGTCTCGGACGGACCGAGATGGATCTCAACGCGGCCGGCAATTCCCAGCTCGTGAGCGTCGAAGATTCGATGAGCATGGTGCATGGTTCCGCCGGCATCAATCGTCCGGCCTCACCGCATCTCCTCTCGGAAGTCGCCATCATTGCCGGTATCGCGCGCGCGACGGTCGGCCTTTCCGTGGTCGACTGGGCGGAACTTGCCGAGGATTACGACCGCATCCGCGATCATATCGAGGCGACCATTCCCGGCTTCGAGGATTACAACAGGCGCCTGCGAAGGCCGCGCGGTTTCCATCTGCGCAATGCCGCCGCCCATCGGGAGTGGAAGACGCCCACTGGCAAGGCGTCATTCTCCTGCCAGGCACTTCCCGAACAGACGGTGCATCAGCGCGCACGAAAACGCGAGGGACGCTTCGCCCTGCAGACGTTCCGCTCGCACGATCAGTACAATACCACGGTCTACGGCCTCGACGACCGATACCGCGGCGTCTACGGAGAGCGTCAGGTCATCTTCATTCATCCTGAAGATCTGAAGGCGATGAACGCCGAGGCCGGCGACCGCGTCGATGTGGTCGGCGAGCACGATGACGGCATCGAGCGCGTCGCACGGGATTTTCGCTTTGTGCCCTATGACATTCCGCGGGGCAGCATCGCCGGCTATTATCCCGAGCTGAACGTGTTGGTGCCGCTTGGCAGCGCCGGTGAGGAAAGCGACACGCCGACCTCGAAATCGATCTTGGTTTCCTTCCGCCGGCGAAATGCCGCGTGAGCGAAGAGGCATTCGACGCCGCCCGATTTCTCGCCCTTGTCACTGCTGCGCAAGACAGGGATGCCAGGCTGACCGCGATGCAGGCCGGTCTGGTCGTCGCCGCGGATCTCGAGATAGCATCTGACAGCCGCTCCTTTGCACGCAGGCTGGGGATCGCGCATGCGCTTGTGCTGCGGGAACTCAACGCGCTGGCCGAGCGTGGCGATACGCTTGAAATCGTCAAGCGGGATCCGAGGACGATGCGAGCGTTTTACAGATTGGCCAAGCCCTGAAGCAGTCGCGCAAAATCGTGCATTGATCTTGCAATGACGGCGATGCAGGCCGACTTATCGCCGGTTCACGCGCTTCCTCGTCTCCGAGGGGTATTCCCCATAGGTGGTTTTATAGACCGCGGAAAAGCGGCCGAAATGAAAGAAGCCCCATTTGAGGCAGATGGCCTTCATCGTTTCTCTGCTTTCGGGATCGAGCAGATCCTGGCGCGCCGCGCGCAGACGAAGCATCAGCAGATAGGCGGCGGGAGACGTTCCCTTGAAGGCGCGGAAACCGGTTTCGAGCGCCCTGCTCGAGACGCCGGCCGCTTCGGCCACCTTCGGCATGGTGATAGGCTGATCGATATTCGCCTGCATGAACTCAATCGCCCTGCGCACATGCCTCGGAGCGATCAGGGCCGCCCCCTTGTAGAGGAAATGCGACAGCCGGTGCGGCACCACGCGCACCACCAGATCGGCCAGCGCCTGCGTCATGTGCGCCATGGCGATCGGCGACTGCAACAACGGGCCGTCGTCGCGCATCCCTGACATGATCGTTTCGGTGAGATTGCCGATCGTCCGGCCAACCGGCGTCGACAGATCCAGTTCCGGCAGCAGGTCGAGCGATCCACTGAACGGCATTTCGAAAGTCTGGCCGATTGTCTGGAGGATAACGGGCCAGTTGATCAGCAGTTCGTCAATGACGTTCCCTTGCCCATGCATGAGAACGCTGTCGGGTTCAAAATTGTTGTAGAGAAGCAATTTCCCTTGCCCGGCCTCGGCCTTGCGCGCTCCATAGGTCACCCCCATGCCGCCGCGGCGGGGGACGACGAGCGACAGATATTCCGCCGTGCTGACGGTCGGCTCGATGTTGAACTGAAATTCCGCCTCATGATAGCCGGTCACCAGGACCGCGCTGTCCGCCACCGAAAAATCCAATCCCCAATGGAAGTCCTTGGCGCGGCCGACGGGCTCGGCATCAAACGCGCCAAAAGCGCCCCCGAGGGTTTCCACCATGTTGTCGAAGGACGAACCATGGAATCGGAAGGAGAATGGCTTTGCGCTGTTTTCCGTCATGCTGCTCCCGCCATTTCTTCTGGCTGAACATGGAGCACGGCGTCGGTTGCATGGCGATCGAGATGATGTACGTCCCTCTTTCTCGCCGCCGTTGCTGGCATCGCCTTTCTCCTTCGCACTTTCTCAGGATCTGATGGATGGAACGATGTGCGAGACCTGCGCGCATATTAGCGAAAATGAAGGCTCAGCGCAGCACGCGGCTGCACAGAGGCCAAGCTTCGGGCTGATGCGGGGGTCGAAGGGATTTCGGTCAAGCGACCTCGGGTCGAAAAAAGGGAATCTTTTGAATGTTTTATCGACAATGCCCATCGGTCGGACTTTCCTGGCCGGCAGGAACTGACAGAACCGGCAGCGCTTGACAAGTCTTGGCCGTGCCGCCTTTGATGATAATCCGATGATGAAACGATTGGCCAGCCTGCACAGAGGGCGCGGTTCGATGCGCAACGCAAAAGTCGCCTGCCGAAGGTTCTAAAGTGGACCGCTCGAGGTAGCCTTCGGCAGGCTGACAGGCAGTTGGCATACGCACGGGATGGAGTGCGTATGAATGGAGCCCCTCCCATCATTTGGGGTGATCGATAGAGGGGTTTGGCTTCAGACCGTAGGCCATCATGGCCCGGTCACAGTTACTTTAGTGTTCCGCAGCCATGGAGCAATTGTCGCGCGTCGTTATTGTTCATCGGTCGGCTTTTCGCGACGCAGTCTGGACTGGTCCTGCGCAAAATGTATAGGCCGGCGCTTCACTCTCCAGTCTTCGCCGCTGCGCATCAGAGCTCCAATGCGACTCGCCGTTCCTCATGGAAGGCATAGGGTGCCCGGCGCCGTGCGGCGCAGTCGCCGCTCTCCATGGCATCGATACCCCTGCAGACGCAATTCCCGGCCCAGCCAATCGGCCGCGCCATTGGCGGTGGCAAGCACCAGGCTGTCGCCTGCCTCGAAAAATGATCCAGCAACGCGGCGCCATTGCCGTGCCATTCCAGCGCACTCACCTCCAGAACCCATTTGCCCCTGAGCCTCTTCAAGGTCCGCCGAAGCGGCACGTCGGCAGTCGTGCGCTGAAGCTCCTTGCCGATGAAGGGATCGGGGGAGAGCATCGTCCAGGTGCCCATCCTCAGCCAGCTTCCAGGCACTGCCGCAGCCGCGCCAGCCGCCTCCTTCGTCCAGCGTGGCCATGTTTGCCGTATGCGCCCCGAAGACGATCCGGTTGCGCAAGCTGCGCCCGCGCAGGTTGACGGGCGAAAACAGACGCGTAAAAAGCATCGACATCCTGATCTCTCAGACAGCCGGCGTGCGCGGTATGGCACGGTGACGCCTTCAGTCGGGGTCGCCGGCCAAGCCGCGAAAGGCCGCGCGGAGCTTCAGAGCGCGACCGAAAGGGGACTGTTGTGCCGGGCGGCCACCTCCTGCGAGTTCACCATCGCGCCGGCGAGCTGGCGGAAGGTGACAAGCCCCAGGGTTTCCCCTGTTGGCGACACCACCCTGGCATCGTCGTCCGGGGTGGCGGCCAGCATGCGGACGGCCTCTTCGACCGTCGTGCCCGAGACGATCGTCAACCCGCCGGGTGCGGCGGAATGGAGCGGCGTCATGACGGCTTCGACATGGACGACCCGTCCCCGGTTCACTTCCTTGACGAAGTTGGCGATGTATTCGTCGGCCGGGCGCAGCACGATGTCCTGGCTGGTGCCCTGCTGGATGACTTCACCGTCGCGCAGGATGGCGATCTGGTCGCCGAGACGCAGCGCCTCGTCGAGATCGTGGGTGATGAAGACGATGGTCTTCTTGATCTCCTTCTGGATGTCGAGAAGCACTGTCTGCATGTCGGTACGGATCAACGGGTCGAGGGCCGAATAGGCCTCGTCCATCAGAAGCACCGGCGCATCATTGGCCAGTGCCCGCGCCAGGCCGACACGCTGCTGCATGCCGCCGGAGAGCTGGTTGGGATAGCGCTGCTCGAAGCCCTTGAGCCCGACCCGCTCCAGCCAGCGCATGGCGATGTCGATGGCTTTGGCCCGCGCCATGCCCTGCACTTCAAGGCCGAAGATGGTGTTGTCCAGGACGTTGCGGTGCGGCAGCAGCGCAAACTTCTGGAACACCATCGCCGTCTGCTGCCGGCGGAACGTCCGCAATTCGGTCTCGTTCATTTTCACGACGTCGATGCCATCGACCAGCACTTCGCCTGATGTTGGGTCGATCAGCCGGTTGATGTGGCGGATGAGCGTCGATTTGCCCGATCCCGAAAGACCCATGACGACCTGGATGCAGCCGGAGGGAATCTCGAGATTAATATCTCGGAGGCCAAGCACATGACCGTATTTCTGGTTGAGCTCGGTCTTCGTCAAGCCCTTCTGAACCGCATCGACGTGAGCGGAGGGGGTCGGGCCGAAGATCTTGTAGAGGTGGCGGATCTTGATGCCGCCGAAATGATGCTCAGCCATGGACGGTCTCCCGATGCTTCTGGAGCCTTTTGCCATATGCCTGGCTGACCCGGTCGAAGATGATGGCGATTCCGACAATGGCAAGGCCGTTGAAAATGCCCAGCGTGAAGTACTGGTTGGCGATCGCCTTCAGCACCGGTTGGCCAAGGCCCTGGACGCCGATCATCGAGGCGATGACCACCATGGCGAGCGCCATCATGATCGTCTGGTTGATGCCGGCCATGATGGTGGGCAGCGCCAGCGGCAGTTGCACCTTGAACAGCTTCTGCGATCGCGAGGTGCCGAAGGCGTCGGCGGCTTCGAGCACGTCCTTGTCGACGAGGCGGATGCCGAGATCGGTCAGGCGGATCATCGGCGGGATGGCGTAGATGACGACGGCGATCAGGCCGGGTACCTTGCCGATGCCGAGCAGCATGACGACGGGGATGAGGTAGACAAAGCTCGGCATGGTCTGCATGACGTCGAGGATCGGATTGACGACGCGCTGCAGGCGGTCGGAGCGGGCCATCAGGATGCCGATCGGGATGCCGATGGCGATGGAAAGAACTGTGCAGACGAAGATCATCGAGACCGTCCGCATCGTGTCGTCCCACATGTCGAAATAACCGATCAGCATCAGCGTCACCAGACAGCCGAGGACGATCTTCAGGCTGCGGCTGGCAAACCAGGCGATGACGAGAATGATCGAGGTGATGATCGGCCACGGGGTCTGGGTCATGAAGCGTTCGGCGGCGATCAGGAAATGCTGCAGCGGCACGAACAGGCTTTCGATGCCGTCGCCATAGCTGCGGGTAAAGCCGCGAAAGCCGTCATCGATCGCCTTCTTTAAATTGCGAAGCGCTTCATCGTTCATGTGCGGAAATTTATAAAACCATTCCATCTTGGTTCCCCTTTCGTCAAACAGCCGTGGCAGTCTTTTTGATCTTGTCGGCGTGTGAGAGGCGGTGCGCTTGTCGCGCACCGCAATTTTGATTTTAGAGAGCAGCTTCGATCTTCGCGGCCGCCTCCGGCGAGACCCACTTGGTCCAGATGTCCTTGTTCTCTTCCAGGAAGTGCTTGGCACCGTCTTCGCCGGTCGCCTGGTTGTCGGTCATCCACGACATCAGCTTGTTGACCGTGTCGTTGCTCCAGGAGCGCTTCTTCAGGTAATCCATCACCTCGGGGCTAACCTTTTCGGAGAACGGCTTGGCGACGAGGGTGACGACGTGGTCGACCGGCCAGGCCGCCGGCTTTGGATCGGGGCAATCGGCAACGGTGATGCAGCGCTTCCACTCGGCGGCATCTTCCGGAACGCCGGCTTCGAGCTTGACCATTTCATACTTGCCGAGCAGCGCGGTCGGCGCCCAGTAATAACCGACCCAGCCCTCCTTGCGTTCGTAGGCCTTGGCGATCGAACCGTCGAGGCCGGCAGCAGAACCGGTGTCGACGAGGGTGAAGCCCGCCTTCTCGGCTCCGAAGGCCTTGTAGAGCTGCGAGGTGACGACCGTGCCGCCCCAGCCCTGCGGGCCGTTGACGATGGCGCCCTTTTTCGCGTCCTCCGGATCAGGGAAGAGTTCCGGATGCTTCAGCACGTCGCCGATGGTCTTGATGTCGGGATGGGCGTCGGCGAGATATTTCGGAATCCACCAGCCCTGTACGCCGCCGTCAGGCAGCGGCGAGCCGGCCTGCACGATGCGGCCTTCTTCCGTGCCCTTCTTGACGACATCCGGCAGCAAATCGATCCAGGCTTCGGGGGCGATATCAGGCTGACCCTTTTCAGCCATGGACGTGATCGTCGGGACGGTGTCGCCGACGGTGATGTCGGCGCTGCAGCCGTAACCTTCGTTCAGGATGAACTTGTCCAGGTTGGAGAGAACTTCGGCGCTCTGCCAGTTCATGCTGGCGATGGTGACGGTGCCGCATTCGGCGGCGCTGGCGAAAGACGCGCCGCTGAGCAGGCCGAACGTCAAACATGTCGATGCGAGTAGTTTCTTCATTCTCGTTCCCTCTATTTAGCGGCGGATCTAGCCAGGCGGGGTGCCGCAGTACCTGCCCTCAACGGTCGTCAGGAGGCGTCTCCCATACTCACCGATTTCTTGAATGCTGCCGATAGTCCGCCTGCCACCGCATCGTCGAAGCCGGCGGCGCGCATGCCTTCGATGGCCGCCGCCGCTGTGCCGCGATAGTCGAGAAAGGCACCAACGGTATCGTCAGGAGATTCGTCGCGGTGTTCCAGCAGGTGGCCGGCGCCAACCAGCACGGTATTGACGGCGCGCCGCGCAATCCCGGCCGAAAGTCCATGGGCGACGGCGTCGCTCATCATGGCGGCAGCGAGCAGCGCCGGAAATGCCGGCCCTGATCCGGAAAGGCCCGTGAGGTAGTCGATGTCGCGTTCGCTTGCGACTTCGTCCTGTGATCCGCAAGCCTCGAAAATGGCGCCGACAATGGCCCGGTCGTCTGCCGTGACACCGCTCGCGCCGATCCAGGGCGTATAGGATCTGGCTACTTCGGCGGCAGCATTCGGCAGCGCGCGGACGACGCGACCGGTGTTATGGCGCTCTGAAAGGGCGCCCAGTCGGATGCCCGCCATGACTGAGACGACCAGCTTGCCGCCGGCATCGACCCTCAGGCCATGCCAATCACCGGGGCGAACGGAGAGAATGATTACGTCAGAATGGTCGGCAAGCGCCTGATTGTCAGAGGTCCAGGAGGCGTTCGGGAAGCGGCGCAGCTGTGCGCTGCGATAGGAGAGGCAGAGATTTCGAGAATCGACCAGGCCGGCATCAATGATCGAGCCGGCGATTGCCCCGCCAAGCCAGCCGCCGCCACCGATTATGCCGATCCTCAAGGAAACGCTCATCTCCGGCCTTCCTCTAACTGGGCCTATAGCCATGCCGAGAGAAGAAGCGATCAAGCTCTCTCTGCTGCGGCACTTCGCCAGTGTAGATCGCAATATACTCCGGAATCCGTTTCATGCGGACGGCGATATCCTCCTTCGACTGCATGGAGATGTACCCGATCTGCACGAGGTATGTTGTTCGCGCTCTGACATCCGATGTCGTTTCTGGTAACCCGAACCGAATAAACATGCGCTTCAGCGCCTCCAGCCGGATCAGGTCGGCCTGCTGAACCTCGGCCAAAAGCTCGTCCGACTGCAGCGCCCAGCTGCGGATGGCGAATTCGAATTTCGCGTCGAAGAGATCGGTGTTGAGCCAGCAATCGAAGACGTTGAGCATGGCCTCGGCTAGCGATTCCGCGTAAGCCTCGGACTGCTTGATGATGTTGCCGGTGTTTTTGTCGCGCCACCGCGCCACCAATGCGCTCAACAGTTCTTCCCGATCCTTAAAGAACCAGTAGAAGCTCGTTCGCGAGAGATTGAGCTTCTTCGCCAGCGGCAGAATTTTCACCGAGTCGACGCCCGACTCGAGAAGCGATTGGTACGCTGCCTCCAGCCACCCCTCCTGTGATCCGCGCCAACCAGTGTCGTTCAAAGCCTGATCCATGAACAATCTCCTATCAAATTACGACACGGCGCACAAGAAAAATGTACATAAGTGTCGAAAAGAACGACTTAACTGTTTTCTGCGTTGACACATGTGTACATTACGCCTAGCGTTCCCTTGTCGTTTTTAATCCGGAACCACGGCCCATGTCGAATGATCCTCTTCTTCAGCCTTACCAGCTCAAGCATCTGAAGCTGCGCAACCGTATCATCGTGACCTCGCACGAGCCGGCCTATCCGGAAGACGGTATGCCGAAGGAAAGATATCGCGCCTATACGGTGGAGCGGGCAAAGGGCGGCGTGGCCCTGACGATGACGGCGGGGTCGGCGGCCGTCTCCAAGGACAGCCCGCCGGTCTTCAACAACCTGCTCGCCTATAAGGACGAGATCGTCCCCTGGATCAGGGAAATGACCGACGCGGTGCACGAGCAGGGGGCGGCGATCATGATCCAGCTCACCCATCTTGGCCGGCGCACGCGCTGGGACAAGGGCGACTGGCTGCCTGTTGTGGCGCCGTCGCATCATCGCGAGGCTTCCCATCGCGCCTTCCCGAAGAAGATAGAAGACTGGGACATCGAGCGCATCATCAAGGATTTCGCCGACGCGGCCGAGCGCATGAAGGCGGGCGGCATGGACGGTGTCGAACTCGAGGCCTACGGCCACCTGATCGACCAGTTCGTGTCTCCGCTCACCAATGAGCTCGATGGCCCCTATGGCGGTTCGCTCGACAATCGTCTGCGCTTCTGTTTCGACGTGTTCAAGGCAATCCGGAAAAGGGTGGGCGACGATTTCATTCTCGGCCTGCGCTATACGGCCGACGAATGTCTTCCTGGCGGCACGGGCAAGGCCGAGGGCCTCGAAATCTCCAAGCGATTGAAAGAGAGCGGACTCATCGATTACCTGAACGTGATCCGCGGCCACATCGACACCGATGCCGGCCTGACAGACGTGATCCCGATCCAGGGAATGGCGAATTCGCCGCATCTCGAATTCGCTGGCGAAATTCGCGCCGCGACCGATTTTCCGACCTTTCATGCGGCGAAAATCCCGGATGTCGCCACGGCGCGCCACGCGATCGCGGCCGGCAAGGTCGATATGATCGGCATGACACGCGCCCACATGACCGACCCGCACATCGTTCGCAAGATCATCGAAAAGCGGGAAGAGGAAATTCGGCCCTGCGTCGGCGCCAACTACTGTCTCGACCGCATCTACCAGGGCGGGGCCGCCTACTGCATCCACAATGCCGCCACCGGCCGCGAACTGACCATGCCGCATATTGTGGCCAAGGCCGATGCGAAGAAGAAGGTCGTTATCGTCGGCGCCGGTCCGGCCGGTCTTGAGGCGGCGCGTGTGGCCGGGGAACGCGGCCACACGGTCGTTGTTTTCGAAGCGGCGAACAATCCCGGTGGCCAGATCCGCCTCACCGCCCAAAGCGAACGCCGCAGGGAGATGATCAGCATCATCGACTGGCGTATGAGCCAGTGCGAGAAACACGACGTGACCTTCCACTTCAACACCTGGGCGGAGGCCGACACGATCGAAGCCGAAAACCCCGATGTCGTCATCATCGCGACCGGCGGCCTGCCGCATACCGAAGTTCTTTCGAGGGGCAACGAGCTGGTGGTTTCCTCATGGGACATCATCTCCGGCGACGTGAAGCCGGGTGCCAACGTCCTGATCTTCGACGATGCCGGCGACCATGCCGGCCTTCAGGCGGCGGAAGTGCTCGCCAAGGCGGGCGCCAAGGTTGAGATCATGACGCCCGACCGGTCGTTTGCGCCCGAGGTCATGGCGATGAACCTTGTGCCCTATATGCGCTCGCTTCAGAAGCACGACGTGACCTTCACCGTCACCTATCGCCTGGAAGCGGTCGAGAAGAGCGGCAATCAGCTTGTCGCCCATGTCGGCAGCGACTACGGCGGGATTGCCAAGCAGAGCAGCTACGACCAGATCGTCGTCAATCACGGGACCATTCCGCTCGATGAGCTCTATTTCGAGCTGAAGCCCAATTCGAGCAACCTCGGCGAGATGTCGCACGACCAGCTTCTGGCCGGCGAACCGCAGTCGGTCGTACGCAATCCCAAGGGCAAATTCCGGCTGTTCCGGATCGGCGACGCTGTCGCTGCGCGCAACACGCATGCCGCGGTTTATGACGGCCTGCGCATCGCGAAGGATATATGATCGCAGAAGGGGCCACCGGTGGCCGGCCTAAAATCGTCTGTTTTAGGGAGGGGATGGCATGAGTTCACGCGGGGGAAGCCTGCAGCTTTTCTTGGACGCAGCGTCTCAGGCTTTCCAGACGTTTGCGACAGCCCCTGAGGCCAGGCGCTCGATCCGCCAGTTTCTCGCAACGCTGGAGCAGCCGGGAACCGCACGTGCGGGCGACGGAAGCCGGTTGTCGGTCTGCGCTCACCTTGATGTGGCGCTTGCGATTGATACCTCCTATGATCCTTCGCTGGGCCGATTGGTCGAGGCGTTCAAAGGCATCGAGCCAATGCTTGAATGGCGTCGGCGCACCAAGTATGACCACTCGGCGAGCGACAGTTTTGCCGATGGGCATGCCAATGCGATGATCATCGGTCCCGGCGGATTGGAGGAGCGGAGCGACCTTTGGCTGGGGGTGACGTTGATGGCGCCGCATGTGCGCTATCCGGATCATGATCACGCGCCAGAGGAGGTCTATCTCGTGCTTTCCGAGGGGGAGTTCAGGCAGGGGGAGGGGAACTGGTTTTCGCCTGGCATCGGCGGATCGTTCTATAATGTCCCGGGGATCAAACATGCCATGAGGTCGGTCGATACGCCGCTCTTCGCCTTCTGGGCGCTGCTTGCCGATCGGCCGCACTAGCGCGATGCGCGAACTCAAGAGCTTGCAGCGTCCTGTGCGCATATGAAAAGACGTCCGGCGCAGTAGAACCGGCATTCGGAATAACAAAGGGGTTTGCAAATGAAGATTCTCGTGCCCGTCAAACGGGTTGTCGACTACAACGTGAAGATCCGGGTGAAGCCGGATGGTTCGGGTGTCGAGCTTGCCAATGTGAAGATGTCGATGAACCCGTTCGACGAGATCTCGGTGGAAGAGGCGCTGCGGCTGAAGGAGGCCGGCAAGGCAGAAGAAGTGGTGGTCGTGTCGATCGGTCCGGCCAAGGCCGAGGAAACCTTGCGCACCGCCCTGGCCATGGGCGCCGACCGGGCGATCCTGGTCGAGACCGACGATCAGGTCGAGCCGCTCGCCGTCGCCAAGATTCTCAAAGGTGTGGCCGATGCCGAACAGCCCGGCCTCATCATCGTCGGCAAGCAGGCGATCGACGATGATAGCAACCAGACCGGCCAGATGCTGGCGGCGCTGCTCGGTTCGGCCCAGGCGACCTTCGCCTCGAAGATCGAGATCGACGCTGCCGTCCCTGGGGGCAAGGCTGAGGTGACCCGCGAGGTCGACGGCGGCCTGCAGACGATCGAGATCAAGCTGCCGGCGGTCATCACCACCGATCTGAGGCTCAATGAACCGCGTTATGCCTCGCTGCCGAACATCATGAAGGCGAAGAAGAAGCCGCTCGACAAGAAGAGCCCTGCCGATTTCGGCGTCTCCACGACGCCGCGGCTGAAGGTGTTGAAGACCGAGGAGCCGAGTGGCCGCAAGGCCGGCGTCAAGGTCAAGTCGGTCGCTGAGCTGGTCGACAGGCTGAAGAACGAAGCCGGCGTGCTGTAATCGGGTTGGAACAGGAGCAATTATCATGACCATTCTTCTTCTGGCCGACCATGACGGCAATCACCTCTCCGACCAGACCGCCAAGGCGCTGACCGCTGCCTCAAAGATCGGCTCCGACGTGCATGTGCTGGTCGCCGGCAAGGCCGCCAAGGCTGCCGCCGAACAGGCTACCAAGCTTTCCGGCGTTTCCAAGGTGCTGCTGGCCGAAAGCGATGCGCTTGCCAACAATCTCGCCGAGCCGCTTGCCGATCTGGTCGTCTCGCTCGCCGGCTCCTATGACACGATCGTCTCGGCCGCCACCTCGGTCGGCAAGACGGTGCTGCCGCGGGTCGCCGCTCTGCTCGATGTCGCCCAGGTGTCGGAGATCATCGAGGTCGTCAGCCCCGATACCTTCAAGCGGCCGATCTATGCCGGCAACGCCATCCAGACGGTGCAGGCAAGCGATGCCAGGAAGGTGATCACCGTGCGCACCGCCTCGTTTGCCTCGGCGCCGGAAGGCGGCTCGGCCAGCGTCGAGGCGATCGCGGCTGTTTCCGATCCAGGCCTGTCGCGCTTCGTCTCCGATGCGCTGTCGACGTCCGAACGTCCGGAACTGACCTCGGCCAAAGTCATCATCTCGGGCGGCCGGGCGCTCGGTTCGGCCGAGAAATTCAAGGAGGTGATCCTGCCGGTTGCCGACAAGCTGGGGGCCGCCGTCGGTGCATCGCGCGCCGCCGTCGATGCCGGTTATGCGCCGAACGACTGGCAGGTCGGCCAGACCGGCAAGGTGGTGGCGCCCGATCTCTATATCGCCTGCGGCATCTCCGGGGCCATCCAGCATCTCGCCGGCATGAAGGATAGTAAGGTGATCGTCGCCATCAACAAGGACGAGGAGGCGCCGATCTTCCAGGTTGCCGATTACGGCCTTGTCGCCGATCTGTTCGACGCCCTGCCGGAATTGCAAAAGGCGCTTTAACGGGGAGACCGAACGTGGCGCGCATGGCGGGACGTCCAATCAGGCCGGGTGCCGACCTTCTCCTGAACGATGAGGAAAAGCCGGCCTACATAAGGCTGCACGACATCGGAAGGGAAAGGCGTCCCCGACCGCTGCAGGAATTTCTCAACGACGTCGGGGGGTTGATGCTGTCGGCCGACGCTCCGGCCGTTGCCAGTTTCGTTGCGGGCAAGGTCCTTCAGAGGCTGCTCAAGACAGGCAAGGTGCACCCGGAAGGAGGCCCTCTTCCCGGGGTGCCCGAGGGATTGGATGACGCCATCGGTCATTTGGCGAGATCCGGACGGAAATACGAGGCGATCGCCGGCCAGTTCAAGCACCTCGCCGACAGGCTGCTCTGGAGACGCGGCCGCACTGGCCCGTTTGCCAGTCTGAACTTCGGCAATACACACTCTCATGCGGTTCTTGTCGGTCCTGGCGGCATGGAGGAGCGCGCCGATCTCCGGGTGGGCGTGATCTACATGGATCGCTACACCCGCTTCCCCGATCATGTTCAGACGCAGCCCCGCGCCTTCATTCTGCTTTCGCCGGCAGAAATCTGCCTTGGCGATTCCCAGTGGTTTTCTGCCGCGACCGGAACGGTCTTCGCGAATGATGCGGGGCAATCCTTCGCGATCAGATGTACGGCCCAGCCGCTTCTCGCGGTATGGTGTCAGGTCGAGCCGGGATGATACCGCGCTGAGGCCGTCGGATCGTGTCGGTCTCAGCTGTATCTCGGCATATCTAACAATCGAAATTGAATAAACAGGAGGGATTATCAAATGGACGTTCGCGCCGCCGTAGCCGTTCAGGCTGGAAAACCGCTCGAAGTGATGACCGTGCAGCTGGAAGGGCCGAAGGCCGGCGAAGTGCTGGTCGAGGTCAAGGCGACCGGCATCTGCCATACCGACGATTTCACGCTGTCCGGCGCCGATCCGGAAGGCCTGTTCCCGGCGATCCTCGGCCATGAGGGTGCCGGCATCGTCGTCGATGTCGGCCCCGGCGTCACCGCGGTGAAGAAGGGCGACCACGTCATCCCGCTCTACACACCGGAATGCCGCGAATGCTATTCCTGCCTCAGCCGCAAGACCAATCTCTGCACCGCCATCCGTTCGACCCAGGGCCAGGGTGTGATGCCGGATGGGACCTCGCGCTTCTCGATCGGCAAGGACAAGATCCACCATTATATGGGCTGCTCGACCTTCGCCAATTACACGGTGCTGCCGGAGATCGCCCTTGCCAAGGTCAATCCCGACGCCCCCTTCGACAAGATCTGCTACATCGGCTGCGGTGTGACGACCGGCATCGGCGCGGTGATCAACACTGCCAAGGTCGAGATCGGTTCGACGGCGATCGTCTTCGGCCTCGGCGGCATCGGCCTCAACGTGCTGCAGGGCTTAAGGCTCGCCGGCGCCGACATGATCATCGGCGTTGACATCAATCCTGACCGCAAGGCCTGGGGCGAGAAGTTCGGCATGACGCACTTCGTCAATCCGAAGGAGGTCGGCGACGACATCGTCCCCTATCTCGTCAATATGACGAAGCGGAGCGGCGACCTGATCGGCGGCGCGGACTACACCTTCGACTGCACCGGCAACACCAAGGTGATGCGCCAGGCGCTGGAAGCATCCCACCGCGGCTGGGGCAAATCGATCATCATCGGCGTTGCCGGCGCCGGCCAGGAAATCTCCACCCGGCCGTTCCAGCTGGTCACCGGCCGCAACTGGATGGGCACCGCCTTCGGCGGCGCGCGCGGTCGCACCGACGTGCCGAAGATCGTCGACTGGTACATGCAGGGCAAGATCCAGATCGACCCGATGATCACCCACACCATGCCGCTCGAAGACATCAACAAGGGCTTCGAGCTGATGCACAAGGGTGAAAGCATCCGGGGCGTGGTGGTCTACTGAGCGATGAAAACCATCTCGACCGACAAGTCTTACGGCGGCACGCAAGGGGTCTACGTCGATCGCTCAGAGGCCTGCGGCTGCGACATGACCTTTGCGGTCTTCGTGCCACCTCAGGCGGCCGAAGGCAAACGTCCGGTTCTGTGGTACCTGTCCGGCCTGACCTGCACCCATGCCAATGTCATGGACAAGGGCGAGTATCGGCGGCTTGCCGCCGAGCTCGGGCTGATCATCGTCTGCCCGGATACCAGCCCCCGCGGCGATCATGTGCCCGATGAACCCGACAACTGGCAGTTCGGCAAGGGCGCCGGCTTCTATGTCGATGCCACCGAGCCGCCGTTTTCGACAAATTATCGGATGTACAGCTACACTGCCGACGAACTGCCGCGCCTCCTCGCCGAGGAATTTCCAGCGGACATGGACCGCCAGGGAATCTTCGGCCATTCGATGGGGGGACACGGCGCCATCACCATCGCGCTCAAGAACCCGGAGCGCTTCCGGAGCTGCTCGGCCTTCGCGCCGATCAGCCACCCCTCGGTTTCCGGCTGGTCGAAACCGGCCTTGCGGAAATATCTCGGCGCCGATGAGAAGGCCTGGAGGGCCTACGATGCCTGCTCGCTGATCGAGGACGGGCACCGGTTCTCGGAATTCTTCATCGACCAGGGAACGGCGGACAGCTTCCTGGAGGACGGGTTGCGCCCAGAGGAGCTCCGGCAAGCCTGCGAGGCGGCCGGAATTCCCCTCAAGCTTCGCATGCAGGAAGGCTACGGCCATTCCTACTTCTTCATTTCGACTTTCATGGAAGACCATCTGCGCTGGCACGCGCAGAGGCTCGAATGACTGCAGGGCTCGGCCGTGCATAACGCGAACGGCCAGGGAGGGAAGGAGAGAAGCAATGAGCAGTATAGCCATTCATCCGGCAGTGGATTCAGGCTTTCGAGCGACTGACGCTGCTTTCACGGGCGGGACGCTCGTATGTAATTGCGCGAGCAATCCGGTCAAGGTGAGGATCAAGGGTGATATCGCCCATAACCACGCCTGCGGCTGCACCAAGTGCTGGAAGCCGGAAGGTGCGGTCTTCTCGATCGTAGCGGTCGTGCCGACGGCGAGCGTCGAGGTGCTCGAGAACGGCGACAAGCTCGCGGTCGTTGACTCCGCAGCCCTGATCCAGCGGCACGCCTGCAAGGAATGCGGCGTGCATATGTATGGGCCGGTCGAGCGCGAACACCCGTTCCAGGGACTGTCGTTCATCCATCCTGAGCGCTTCCAGGAAAGCGGCTGGGCAAAACCGACCTTTGCGGCTTTCGTGTCGTCGATCATCGAAAGCGGCTTCGATCCCGCCAAGATGGATATGATCAGAGCACAACTGAAGGCGTCGGGTCTCGAGCCCTATGATTGCCTTTCGCCGGCGCTGATGGACTATATCGCGACCTGGACCGCCAAGAAGAGCGGCGTGCTCGCCGCTTGAATTTTTCGGGGAGCGCCGACGCCGGCGCTCCCCGGTCAGCCGGGCATCGGACGATAGACGTTCCACAACGCCCTTAGGGGCCGCGGATAAAGCGGCAGAGCGCACACGTACGCCTCGATGACGGCGGCCTTCTCCCAGAACGAGTTCGGCGGCGGCGTGCCGGGTGCGGAATGGGAATGAAAAGCAGGAGTAACAACAATGAACTTTGTGGACGGCTCTCTATGCCGACAAAGATCCAGTTCAAAATCCTCCTTCCCGAATGCACTGATCGTGGAATTCGGGTGACGGCGGAAAGAAGATCTAAGGCGCGATCAGGATGATCGATATCGCGACCTCTATCAATGCAGCAATCCCAATCATGGTATTGGGCTTGCTGAGAGACCGAACAAGACAGAGCGCCGAGCGCTTGGGAACGGGGAGGAGGTCATGAATCTTTCGGACCTGTACGTCCCCCTGCGCTTTCCTGGCACCAGCCGTCAACCGGAAGCTGGACGCGGATGAGCAGACAAAATGCTTTTTCGTCGGCGATCGCGACCCGCTGGCGCACGGTTTTCAAATTCGATGAGGGCGTTCGAAGGGGCGGGAGATGAACATGCGACCTGAGCAGCATCGGTTGATAGACGATGGCGCAAAACAGCCGGCCCGACTGAAGGTGGGCTTCGTTCTATCGCGGTCCTTCACGCTGTCGGCCTTCGCCCTGTTTGTGGATACGCTGAGACTCGCCAGCGACGAGCAGGATCGTTCCGGGAGGGTACTTGCCGACTGGCAGGTGATCGGCAGCACGCGGCACCTGATCACGTCGAGCTGCGGCGTCCAGGTGGCGCCGACCTCGGATTTTGTCGATCCCTCAAGGTTCGATTACATCGTTGTCGTCGGCGGCCTGCTGACGGTCGAAAATCCGGTCGACCAGCAGACGATCACCTTCCTGCGACAGGCGGATGCGAAGAAAGTGCCGCTGATCGGCGTTTGCACCGGCTCGTTTATCCTTGCGGCGGCGGGCCTGATGAAACGGCACGAATCCTGTGTCAGCTGGTTGCATTACAAGGAATTTCGGGAGCGATTTCCGGAGCTTGCCGTCCGTTCCGACCGGCTCTTCAATCTCGATCGGCAGCGCGGATCCTGCGCCGGGGGCAGTAGCGCGGCCGACATGGCGGCATTGCTCGTGCGGAAGTACATCAGCCGCGACGCCGAACGAAACGCGCTTGAGGTGCTTCAGATCGAGAAGGCCCGAACGCCATCGGATATTCAGCCGCGGCGACCGCTCTATGACGACTATGACGACGCCCGCGTCAAGGCGGCGATGATCACCATGGAGCAGTTCGTCGACGGCAGCATGCCGATCGAGAAGCTTGCGGCCATGGTCGGTCTTTCCAGACGCCAGCTGGAGCGAATCTTCATCGAGAAGACGGGCATGTCGCCCGCCAAGGCCTATAACCGCGTTCGCATGGAACGGGCAAAATCGATCCTTGCCCAGTCGAAGGCGCCGCTCATCGAGATCGCGTTGGACGTCGGTTTCGAAAACGCCTCGCAGTTCACGCGGACGTTCAAGCGCACATTCGGGCAAACGCCCTCGCAGCATCGCGCGGCGGCCTTGAGAGCGCACTGAAGTGGTTTGGCATCGACGTCTCAGACGTCGTCAGCATCCGGCCGATCCCCTGTTCGGTGAGTAAGCGATGTCGCACTTTCCGGGAGGATGGTGCCCGCCACGGAAAACGAGCTTGCCGCCGAAGGCCGCTATAACGTGATCGTGCCGATCAAAGCCAAACCCAGCCAGGCGCCTGATCTCGCCGCTGCCTGGCTGACGGCCCACTGCACGGTTGATCAGAGGCCGAGGCCGGGTGTCGCCGTACGATGAACGCCCTTCGGCAGGAAGGCGAACTGATCCGCCAGGCCGAGGAAGTCGGCCGCCAAGTGCATGACCGAAAGCCACATTTCCGTTCCCTGCAGGCTCGCTTCGCCGCCGTCGGCGAATGGGAAGCCTTCGCCGTCCCGCCATCTGTCGAGCCCCCTGGAGATCACGTCGCGCGCGATCGCCCCGCCGTCGGCCCGGCGGTAATCGGTCTGCCGCCCGATCAGCAGCAGCGGATGGATCGTATCGAGAAGGTTGCACGCATTGTATTTCTCGGCAACGAAGCCTTTGTGATTGCGATAATTCAGATGAACGGTCTCGATCGCGGCATGCGGATGTGGAAGCGGCATGCCGAACTGCGCATAGGTGCCGCGCGTCAGGCGGTAAAAGCCGTTCACCGGCTGGAGCCATCCCTCCAGCGCCGTCGGCTCGCCCCAGAGGCCGGAGACACCGTTGGCATTGCGGCTCAGCCACTCGAAGAGCGCCAGCCGCGGCCCTTTGATGCCGAAATACCTGGCGTTGAAGTACATGGCGGTTCCGATGGCGTCGACGACGCTGCCGGCGTGCCACGCCCGGCTCGACCAAGGCAGGGCGCTCAGCCATTGCTCCAGCTCCGAAGCATCGATCTGAACCGCCTGGATGCTGTGCCGTGGTCCGGAGCCGAGCAGCTCGAGCGCATAACCGACTGAAAGCACATTGTAGAGCGCCTTCGGATCCTCCCTCAAAGCCCGGCCGTGCACACGCGAATGCAGTTCCGGGAAAAGGCCGGTCCGCCGATCCTGAAGACCCTGGAGACGCTCGACGGTTTGCGCTGGATCGAGCCCGGGCGGCAGCTGTTCGAAGCCGGCCGCGATCTCGATGGCATCACAGAGATGCCGGATCGCCGGCCGCCTGATCCCGTCCGCTCCCAGCGATTCATAGCACTCAGGTGTTTTCCAGCGCGCGACGATATCAGGCCATTGCTCTTTCGCCTTCTGTCCGAGCCTGACCAGTCGATCTTCGATCTCTCCAATGCCGGATCTCCTGGCCGGTGCGCCCCGGCTCCGCAGCACTTTTGCCGGTACGCCGCCGGCAATCGCGAGGGCGGGAATATCTTGCGTGACCACCGCCCCGGCAGCAATGATGGCGCCGTTGCCGATGGTGACGCCATCGAGGATCACGCAATTGGCGCCGATCCAAACATCATCGCCGATGACGATGCCGATGCTGACGACGCCCTGGCGATGGATGGGCCGATCGGGATCGTCGAAGCCGTGATTGAAGCCGACGATCGATGCATGCGAGGCAATTCTGACCCCATTGCCGCACGTCACCTTGCCGGAAACGCAGGCATAGGGATTGATCGAGCAATCGTCGCCGAGGATCACGTCGCCTCGCACAAGCGCATGTCCTGCAATCCAGGACCGCTCGCCCATCCTCAGGCTCTCGGTATAGATCGCAGCATTTTCGGCGATATACGAAGTCTCGGCCAATTCGGCGTCGCATGACTGTCGAAGCTCCGCCTTGCGGGCGAGGTGAGCGGGATGGTCGAGATCCGCCGCGATGCGCTCCCAGGGGAGATATTGCAGCCGACGCGATTCGCGCTGCTCGTCTGCCGATAAGGGGACGCTATTGGCTTGGTCCATCTTGATCTCGCACTCAGCTTCAGTCGCCGAATATCGGCTTAGCAGGACTGTCGGCAGCCGTCTTCCTTCACGAAAGGCTTGAGCCGAATTTGTCCCAGCCTTCCTTGATCGTCTCCATCGCCACATTGGTCGAGGTGTTGGCAACATGGGGGAGTGTCGAGATGCGCTCGCCCAGCACGCGACGGTAGCGGCCGATGTCGCGGGTGCGGATCTTCAGGAGATAGTCGAACCGGCCGGCGATCATGTGGCACTCCTCGACTTCCCTGATCTTCTTGATGGCCTCGTTGAAGCTTTTCAGCGCATCCTCGCGCGTGTCGGAGAGTTTCACTTCGACGAAGGCGATGTGGTCCAGCTGCATCTTCGATGGATTGAGGACGGCCTTGAAGCCTTCGATGTAGCCATCGCTGATCAGCCTTTTGAAGCGGATCTGGCACGGCGTCTTCGAAAGCCCGACGCGCGCGGCGAGATCGGTGATCGACAGCCTGCCATCCTCGGCGAGTGCGACAAGGATCTTTCTGTCGAACTGGTCCAATTCACTAAAGATGTCGGTTTCTGTGGCCATTTGAACTCTCGATAATCGGCTTATAAGTTCATACAGCTTGAAAACCGTTGAAATCAAGTGAGATCGCAATTTGCGACTGTGGTAGATTATGCGTAGGCAATGGGCGGACCGGCGCAGCCGCTTGGCGCGTTGCCGGGCCCGGTGGCTGCGGCGCGCAAAAAGGGAGGATCATAGATGCATCAGAGAAAAGCGGATGGCGAACCAGAACCCGATCTGCTCGCTCACGATCGGCCGGTGGCGATAGGAGCGGTCGCAGCGGCATTCACCCTCAAGCGCGACGAGCACAATACGCCTCCGCTTCACGAAACGGAATATTCCGGCAAGATTTTTGCGGATAATGACACCTGGGACGACGAACCCGCTGTTCCTTTTATCCGTTAGACCCAACATTCACTGATCAGGGACTCCCATGTTGAACGCAGCGATCGACCCCGCATCCTCTAAAGAACCTGCCGGCGGCGCGCCCTTCGCCGCCTTTGCGCCGCCGATCCGGCCGCAATCCGAACTTCGCCAGGCGATCACGGCAGCCTATCGCCGTCCGGAAACCGAATGCTTGCCGCCGCTCGTTGCGGCCGCGCGCGTTTCCGAGGCGAAGCGTTATGATATCCGCAGCACGGCCCGCAGCCTGATCGAGACGCTGCGCGCCAAGCACAAGGGCACCGGCGTCGAGGGGCTTGTGCAGGAATATTCGCTTTCCAGCCAGGAAGGCGTGGCGCTCATGTGTCTCGCCGAAGCGCTGCTGCGCATTCCCGATACCGACACCCGCGACGCGCTGATCCGCGACAAGATCGCCGAGGGCAACTGGACCTCCCATATCGGCGGCGGCAAATCCATGTTCGTCAATGCCGCCACCTGGGGCCTCGTCGTCACCGGCAAACTGACCTCGACGGTCAACGACCGCAGCCTGTCGGCAGCGCTGACGCGGCTGATTGCGCGCGCCGGCGAGCCGGTCATCCGTCGCGGCGTCGATATGGCGATGCGCATGATGGGCGAGCAGTTCGTCACCGGCGAGACGATCGAGGAGGCGCTGAAGCGCGCCCGGCCACTCGAAGCGCGCGGCTTCCGCTATTCCTACGACATGCTGGGCGAGGCCGCGACAACGGCCGCCGACGCCGAGCGCTATTTCAAGGATTATGAAAAGGCGATCCACGCCATCGGCAAAGCCTCGAACGGACGCGGTATCTATGACGGCCCGGGCATATCGATCAAGCTTTCGGCGCTGCATCCGCGTTATGTCAGGGCGCAGGCCGGTCGCGTGATCGGAGAATTGCTGCCAAAGGTCAAGGCGCTGGCAGTGCTCGCCAAGACCTATGACATCGGTCTCAACATCGACGCCGAGGAGGCCGATCGGCTGGAGCTTTCGCTCGATCTGCTCGAGGAGCTCTGCTTTGCCCCCGATCTCGCCGGCTGGAGCGGGCTGGGCTTCGTCGTGCAGGCCTATGGCAGACGCTGCCCCTTCGTGCTCGATTACATCATCGATCTCGCCCGCCGCTCCGGACGCCGGATGATGGTGCGTCTGGTCAAGGGCGCTTATTGGGACGCGGAGATCAAGCGCGCCCAGCTCGACGGTCTCGACGGATATCCTGTTTATACCCGCAAGATCTACACCGACGTTGCCTATATCGCCTGCGCGCGCAAGCTGCTCGGTGCGCCGGATGCGGTTTTCCCGCAATTCGCCACCCACAATGCACAGACGCTGGCGACGATCTATCATCTCGCCGGTCCCGATTTCGCGGTCGGCAAATACGAATTCCAGTGCCTGCACGGCATGGGCGAACCCCTTTATGACGAGGTCGTCGGCAAGGAGAAGCTCGACCGGCCCTGCCGCATCTACGCACCAGTCGGAACCCATGAGACGCTGCTCGCCTATCTGGTGCGCCGCCTTCTCGAAAACGGCGCCAATTCCTCCTTCGTGCATCGCATCTCCGATCCGAACGTCACGGTCGAGGCCCTTATTGCCGATCCCGCCGAGATCGTCGCCGCCATGCCGGTCGTCGGTGCGCCTCATGTGCAGATCGCCGCGCCAAAGGCGATTTACGGCAATGCCCGCGCCAACTCGGACGGGCTCGATCTCTCGAACGAGGACACGCTCGCGAATCTCACGCAGGCGCTCGCTTCCACGGCCGAGAGCCCCTGGCATGCGCTTCCGATCCTCGCCGACGGTTCCACGGATGGTGTGACGCGTGACGTCCTCAATCCCGCGGATCACCGCGACGTCGTCGGCACGGTCACCGAAGTGAAGGTCGAGGAGGCCACCCATATCGTTGCGATGGCGGCCGACTATGCGCCGCAATGGGCGGCAGTGCCGCCGGCCGAGCGCGCCGCCTGCCTGGAGCGGGCGGCCGACATCATGCAGGCCCGCATCAAGACCCTGATGGGCATCGTCATGCGCGAGGCCGGCAAATCGGCGGCCAACGCCGTCGGCGAAGTGCGTGAGGCGATCGACTTCCTGCGCTATTATGCCGAACAGGCGCGCAAGACGCTCGGGCCGTCCCACGCGCCGCTCGGGCCCATCGTCTGCATCAGCCCATGGAATTTCCCGCTGGCGATCTTCACCGGACAGGTGGCCGCGGCGCTGGTGGCCGGCAATCCCGTGCTGGCCAAGCCCGCCGGCGTGACGCCGATCATCGCCTCGGAGAGCGTCAAGATTCTCCACGAGGCGGGCGTCCCGGTCGGCGCTCTGCAATTCGTGCCCGGCAGCGGCCGTCTCGGCGCCGGCATGGTCGGGGCTCCTGAAACCGCCGGCGTCATGTTTACCGGCTCGACCGAGGTCGCCCGCATGATCCAGGCGCAGCTCGCCGAACGGCTGTCTTCGACCGGCAAACCGATCCCGCTGATCGCCGAAACCGGCGGCCAGAACGGCATGATTGTCGATTCCTCGGCATTGGCCGAGCAGGTCGTGGCCGACGTCATTGCCTCGGCTTTCGACAGCGCCGGTCAGCGCTGCTCGGCGCTCAGGGTTCTGTGCCTTCAGGACGATGTCGCCGACAGGACGCTTGCCATGCTGAAGGGCGCCTTCCGTGAACTGACGGTCGGCCGGACCGATCGCCTGAGCGTCGACGTCGGCCCCGTCATCAACGACGGCGCCAAGTCCGAGATCGACCAGCATATCGAGCAGATGCGTGGTGCCGGCTGCAAGGTGGAGCAGCTGCCGCTGCCGGCAAGTGCCGCGGCGGGCACCTTCGTTCCGCCGACCATCATCGAGATCAAGGCGCTGTCGGATCTGACCAAGGAGGTCTTCGGACCGGTCCTGCATGTCTACCGCTTCAAGCGGAACGGGCTCGACCGCCTGATCGACGACATCAATGCCTCGGGCTACGGCCTCACCTTCGGGCTTCATACGCGGCTTGACGAAACCATCGCGCATGTGACGAGCCGCATCAAGGCCGGCAACCTCTACGTCAACCGCAACATCATCGGCGCCGTCGTCGGCGTCCAGCCTTTCGGCGGCCGCGGCCTGTCGGGAACGGGTCCGAAGGCAGGCGGTCCGCTCTATATCGGCCGTCTGGTGCAGCGCGCTCCGGTGCCGCCGCAACAGGATTCGGTTCATACGGACCTCGCCCTTCGCGATTACATCGTCTGGCTCGACAAGAAAGGCCTGACGGGCGAAGGGGAGGCGGCGCGTGGTTATGCCGGCCGCTCGGCACTTGGGCTGGAACGGGAGCTCACCGGCCCGGTCGGCGAGCGCAATCTTTATGCGCTGCATCCGCGCGGCCGCATTCTGCTTGTGCCGCAGACGGAGAGCGGGCTCTATCGCCAGATCGCCGCAGCCCTCGCAACCGGCAATCATGTCGCGGTGGATGCCGGCGGCTCCCTCTCGAAATCCGTGCTCGCCGGTCTTCCGGCGGCGGTCGCCAGCCGCATATCCTGGACCTCGGACTGGGAAAAAGACGGACCTTTCTCGGGCGCCCTCGTCGAGGGCGATCGCGACAGAGTCCACTCGGTCAACAAAAGGATCGCGGCCCTGCCCGGTCCGCTTCTCCTGGTTCAGGCCGCCACGAGCGAAGAACTTGCCAGCGATCCCGAGGCCTATTGCCTGAACTGGCTGCTGGAAGAGGTCTCGACTTCGATCAATACTGCCGCTGCCGGCGGCAATGCCAGCCTGATGGCGATCGGTTGAGCGAAGCTGACGAGGGCGGCAAAGGTGCGCCCTCAAGGCCGCTGACAAAGCCCTCTTTCGTCATGCTCGGTCTTGCCCGGGCATCTGCTTCCGTCGAAAGGGCAGCTGATCCTCGGCATAAGGCCGACGATGACGTCGAGGAGAGGGCGAGGTTGCCGGCAAATCGGGGGTAAAGATGCAGATAAATTGCCTTCGGCCGTCCTCGCCAACAAACTCGACACAATTGACCATTCCTTTAAGAGTTGTGCCTATCGTCATGGCCTCGGGCGCAGCCGCCGACTGGAACGGGTCTATTCGCATATAAGCGTGCCGTTGCATGGTGGGGCGCCGGATTAAAGCCGAATTTCCTGGGCGGGAGCCACCATTTCATGTCGTTGATTGACCGTCTGTTGCAGCGTATGCGGATCGTGACGAAGGTCCTCTTCTTCGTGGTGCCTCTCGTCGTCCTCATCGCGGGCATCGGCCTGTTCGGCTATTTCACGGCTGGTACGCTGAATGGCCAGATGACCCTGACCCGGCAGACGATCGATACGCTTTCCAGTTTTCAGCAGTTGCGATCCTCGCTGACCGCCTTTACCGACCTTCCGACGCCGGCCACCCGCGATCGGCTGGTCGCCAGCATCGCCGATCAACAGAAGGGTGCGGCGACGCTCGATGCCATGCTGAGCAATCCCGCCCAGAAACAGCAGATCTCCGCCGTGCGCGACCTCGGCGGCAAGATGCAGGGCGGGACCGACGCGCTCTGGGCGGTGGCGCAGGAGCGTGCCAATACCGAACTGACGATCGACGGGGCGGTGGCGCAGCTTTTCAAGGAAAGCCAGACCGCCCGCAAGCAGCTCGACGTTCTTCAGGACCAGGCCAATGGCAAGGAGGCCTTCGTCCGGGCGCTTCTTCTCGACGCCTCGGCCTACAAAAATCTCTCGGGACGCGTTGCAAAATTGCGCAAGGCGACCGCGGCCGCAACCGATCCTCAGAAGCTTGGCCAGGCCATCGGCAGCCTTCTGCCGCCGCTCGTCAAGGAAGTCGGCGAGAGCGAGTCGGTCGGCTCCGATAAGGCGAAAAGCCAGATCGTTCCGCTGAAGCTGGTTCTGGACAAGCTTGCCGCGATGGCGAAGGACGGCGCCAATCTGTCGCTCGACGCCTATGCTCCCGTCGACCAGGATCTGCAGCGTTTCGAGGAGCAGTTTGCAAAACTTGCTTCCGGCAATGCGGACACGTCGATCGAGCGCTTTGCCGGAATGGATGCGAGCATAGCAACGCTTCGCGCGATGGTCGTGATCGTCAATGCCGCCTTCAAATCGATCGACGATCTGCGACTGCACCTGAGCGAACTGAACAGGCGGGTCGATGCCGGGTCGCGGGATGCGGTTCTGGTGGATCTCAAGACCCTGCGCGAAAGCGCTGCAAAGCTCGAGTCCTTGAGCGGCAAGAACGCCGCTTTGAAGGATCTTGCCAACAGGATCGAGCCTTCCCTTGCCTTGATCGAAAAGGGTACCTCGGATCTGATATCGATCGCGGATCGGTGGCAGGGCAACAAGCAGGCAGCGACCGAGCTGGTGGCAGCCGCAAGTCACACGCTCGAGCAGTTCGTCAGCACGGCGCAGGAGAGCGGCAGGGAAATCAGCCAGCGCTCGGCCACCATGTCGCTCTCGGCCATGATCGCCGGCACGGTGCTTGCCATCATCGGCGGATTGATGTTGATCGAAACGCTGCGCGGACCGCTGAAGCGGATTACTCAGACGATGACGAGACTTGCTGCCGGCGATCTCAATGTTGCGATCGGCGATGGCAAGCGCGGCGATGAAATCGGCGATATGATCCGCTCCGTGACGGTCTTCCGCGACCAGGCGCTCGAAAAGACGAGGCTCGAAGAGGTCGCGGAAGCGAACAGGGCGCGGGACGAACAGGAACAGGCCCGCCGCGCAGCCGAGCTGGCACGCATCGAAGCCGAGCAAAGCGAGGCCCTGGATGCGCTGTCCGACATGCTTGGCAAACTCGCCGACGGCAACCTCGCCGCCGTGATGAGCGAGGAACTGGCCGCCGATTATGTCGCGCTGGCCAGGACCTACAACCAGGCGATTGATGCGCTCCGCCGCACGCTCGCCGAGGTCCGCAACACCACCTATGAAATCGCCGAGGGCAGCACCAATCTTTCGGGTGCGGCCGACGATCTGGCGCGGCGCACGGAACAGCAGGCGGCTGCCCTCGAAGACAGTTCACGCGTACTCGGCGAGCTGACCGCCAGCGTTCGCACGACGGCGGAAAATGCGCGCCAGACATCGGTTTCCGTCGCAGAGGCGCACCGGCAGGCGGAGCATTCCGCGGCCGTCGTCGCCAAGGCCGTCGACGCCATGGACGCCATCAACCGGTCGTCGGACAAGGTCACCAGCATTATCGGCGTGATCGACGAGATCGCCTTCCAGACCAATCTTCTCGCACTCAATGCCGGCGTCGAGGCGGCGCGGGCGGGAGAGGCGGGCAGGGGCTTTGCCGTCGTCGCTCAGGAGGTGCGCGAGCTTGCACAGCGCTGCGCCAAGGCCGCCCGCGAGATCAAGGAACTTATCTCCAACAGCGCATCGCAGGTCGGCACGGGCGTCAAGCTCGTCGAGGAGACCGGCCAGGCGCTATCGGCAATCATGGAACATTTCACCTCGATCAACGGGCTGGTGCAGGTCATTTCGACGGCCACCAGCACCCAGTACAAGGGGATCGACGAGGTCAATAACGCCGTTCGTGACATCGAGCATATCACCCAGCACAATGCCGCCATGGTCGAGGAAAACACCGCCGAAATTCATAGGCTCCGGCAGCAGGTGGAACTTCTGAATGAACGCATCTCCCGCTTCCAGACCGCCGACGCCCGCAGGGCGTCGCCAGCCGCCGGCCCGCGAATGTTGGCCGCCTCCTGAGCGATCTATCACACCGGCCCGCCGGACCGGTCCGCATCTAGAAATCGGCGACTTTGCCCCAGGCGGAGGCCGCAAAACGGCTGGGGTGGTAGGGCCGCGGATCGACGATCGGCTCTTCCCCGGTCGCGATATCGGCAATCAGATGCCCGGCGCCCGGGCCGATTCCGAAGCCGTGGCCGCTGAAGCCTGCGGCGAGGATGAAACCCGGAAGGGTGGAGATCTCACCAATTCCCGGCACGCCGTCCGGCGTGCTGTCGATATAGCCAGCCCAGGCTGCGTTGATTTCGGTATTCCTCAACGCGGGCAGAAGCTGGAGCGCCCGCGAATGCGTCAGACGAATGGTGGCCTCGTCGACCGCCGGGTCGAGGACGCGCATGTGCTCCATCGGCGTCTTACTGTCGAGCCGCCAACGCGCCAGCGATTCATGTCCCGAGCGAATTCCCTCCAATCCGCCGGGTGCGAGGCTTCGCCAACGCCGCGCGAACATCGGCAGGAACTGCGGCGCGAAACGCAACTGCTGCGCGGTGGGATCGACGCGGCCGCGGCCGCTGATCGCCAGCGTGTAGCCGCCGTCGCCACGGCGTGTCACGGAAACCGCCGATGTATGCAGCGCATCCGGCAGGTTGCTCGCTCCCGGTGAAACCGAGAGGATCGACGAGCGGATCGAGGCTTGTGGGAAACGAATGCCGAGATGGCGGCAGAAGGAGGAGGCCCAGGCGCCACCGGCCAGGATCGCGATCTTCGTCCGGATCGTGCCGTGCTCCGTGACGACGCCCGAAAGCCTGCCGCCTTCGATCTCGACGCCGCGGGCCGCACAGGATTGATGCACCGTGCCGCCGAGCTTGACGATCGCGCGCGCCACGGCCGGCGCGGCATTTGCGGGATCGGCGGTGCCGTCAGTCGGTGAAAATACCCCGCCTTTCCACGCGGCGCCGGTGGCGCCCCCGCGTTCGGTTGCCTCTGCACCGCCCAGCATATGTGTCGTGACGCCGACCGACCGGGCGAAATCGCGCCAGCGGGCCCAGCCGGAGAGTTCTTCGTCGCTGTTGCTGAGATAGAGGAGACCGCAGCGGCGGAAGCCGGTGTCCTCGCCGGTCTCGGTCGCGAAGCGCTCCCACAGATCGAGGCTCTTCGTCGACATCGGCAATTCACGCGCGTCGCGGTTCTGCTGCCGGCACCAGCCCCAATTGCGGCTCGACTGCTCCGCCCCGATCAGACCCTTCTCGACTAGGGCGACCTTCAATCCGCGCCGGGCCAGATAATAGGCGGCGAAAACGCCGACGATGCCGCCGCCGATCACCACCGCATCGGCGGCAGCCGGCGGCTGTGGTGTGGTGTCGACGCGCGTAAGCGGTGCGGGCATGGCATGGTCTCCGGTTCAGGGCTAGTCTAACGGATCCGAAGCCGCGCCTTTGCCGGAGATCGGTCGATGACAGCAGAAGATTCTGTCTTGTGGGGAGTCCGGCAGCCATTTGTGCTTCCGCATCCCCCGCAATCTGATCGACACGGCCTCGGCATGTGTTAAGCTCGACGTTGCAAGGCCGCAGCATAATCTGCTGCGTCGCTGGCGATCTCAAGCAGACGAAGGCGCGCGATGAAACTTGACCGGATCGACATAAAAATCCTCTACGAACTGCAGAAGAATGGCCGCGTCACCAATGTGGAACTCGCCGAACTGGTCAATCTGTCGCCGAGCCCCTGCCTGATGCGCGTGAAGAAGCTGCAATCCGAAGGCTACATCGAAGGCTATTCGGCGCAGATCAATGTCAGCAAACTCGGACAGACCCTGACCGTCTTTACCGAGATTACACTGAAGAACCATCGGCAGATCGACTTCGCCCGCTTCCTCGCGGCGATCGAGAAGGTCGATCAGGTGATCGAATGCCATCTGGTTTCAGGCGGCTATGACTACCTCCTGAAATTCGTCACCGCCGGCATTGACGAATATCAGACGATCATGGAGAGGCTCACCGATATGGATGTCGGCATCGACAAATATTTCAGCTTCGTCGTGCTGAAGTCGCCGATCGTCAAGGCCCACATGCCACTGACGACCTTGTTCCCGCATTAAGGATATTCAAGCAAATGGCATAGCGGTTTTGCGTCTCTTACCCCGCGTGCATATCGGTTCTCTGTGTCGCAGGTTGTTCCCCGCATAAATAGAAGGCATCCAATGGTTGGAAGGACTTGCGACAAAATCTCATCCTTGCCTTCCAGAGCCATGTTGGCTGCCACTCGCTGGGGTTTTGCAGTCGAGTCGAGGCTTTCCAGCACGACCCGACCCGGCGTGCGCTCAATTTGGTTATAGCGGCTTGCTTTGATTTTAAAAAGGGTGGATCAGTCGCGCATAGAACGACGGCATAATTCTTGGGGCAAAAGCTGAGCCAAGAAATGCGCGCGGGACCGGCCCTCAGTGCCGGCAATAGGCCCGCACTAGTTCTGGATCCTGCTGGAGCTCGTCGAGCCAGGCCGGATCAAGCGTCGGCACCGACGAGAAGAGCAGTTGCGAATAGGGATGCTGCGGCCCCTTCACCTTCGCGGGGCTGATTTCTTCGATCTTACGGCCGCCATACATGACGACGATCTCGTCGCAGATCGCCTCCACCACCGAGAGATCGTGGCTGATGAAGATGTAGGAGAGGCCGAGTTCGCGCTGAAGTTCCTTGAGGAGATCGATGACGGCGGCAGCGACCACGGTGTCAAGCGCCGAGGTGATCTCGTCGCAGAGGATGAGCTTCGGATCGGCGGCGAGCGCCCGGGCGAAGTTGACGCGCTGCTTTTGCCCGCCCGAGAGTTCCCCCGGCCTGCGGTGGCGCAGATTGCGGGGAAGGCGCACCATGTCGAGGAGTTCGTCGATGCGGGCATTTCGCGCCTGTCGATGCATGCGATGGTAAAAAACCAGCGGCCTGGCGAGGATGTCCTCGACGGATTTTGCCGGATTGAGCGCCGTATCGGCATATTGGAACACGATCTGCATCTCGCGCAACTGATCACGTGAGCGCTCGCGAGCGCTGCGGCGCAGTTCCGTGCCGTCGAAGATGATCTTGCCGACGGCTGCCGGCAGGATGCCGGCAATGGTGCGGGCGAGCGTCGACTTACCGCAACCGGATTCTCCGATGATGCCGAGGTTGCGCCCTTTTTCCACCGTCAGGCTCACGTGCTCGACGGCGCGAACCAGGGGAAGGCCGTCGGCTTGGCGCTGTCCGTACCCAGCGACGAGATTTTCGATCGTCAGAAGCGGCGCCGTCGCGGCCTCTATTGCGCCCGCCCTGCCGCGCGATTTCGGCTCGAAGGCTGCAAGCAGTTCTCTGGTATAGGGATGCTTTGGATCGTTCAGAATCTCTTCGGTGGTGCCGGTTTCCTGGGCTTCTCCGCCTTTGAGAACGACGATGCGGTCGGCGATCTGGGCGACGACGGCAAGGTCGTGCGAGACATAGACGCCCGATATGCCGCCTTTTTTCATCACCGATTTGAAAGCGCGCAGAACTTCGATCTGGGTCGTCACGTCGAGCGCCGTTGTCGGCTCGTCGAAGATGACCAGAGTGGGATCGCCGATCAGCGCCATGGCGGCTGCAAGGCGCTGCAACTGGCCGCCGGAAACCTGGTGCGGGTACCGGCTGCCGATCGTCTCCGGTTCCGGTAGGGAAAGCGCCCGAAAGAGCTCGATGGCCCGGGCACGCGCATCTTCCGGCGACATCAGCTGATGAATGCGGGTAACCTCGATCACCTGGTCCATGATCGATGTGGCCGGGTTGAAGGCGGCGGCGGCCGATTGCGGCACATAGGCGACTTGCGTGCCGCGCACCTTGGCGCGCTGCTTCTCGCTGAGGGTGACCATGTCCTTGCCGCCGACCGAAACGCTGCCGCCGGAGATGCGACAGCCCGCGCGGGTATGGCCCATCAGCGTCAGGGCGATGGTCGTCTTGCCCGAGCCGCTCTCACCGATCAGCGCGACGATCTCGCCCTCGGCAATATCAAGACTGACACCCTTGATGATCTCGACGCGTCGGCCGGAATCGGTGGTGGCTTCGACCTTCAGGTCACGAATTTCGATGAAATTGCTCATGACGGGCTCCGGTCGCGAATCTTCTGCGGCAGGTTGTCGATCAGCAGATTGACGCTGATCGTGAGGCTGGCGATGGCAAGTGAGGGGAACATCACCGCCGGCGCGCCGAATGGCAGGCCACCGATATTCTCGCGCACAAGCGCGCCCCAATCGGCATAGGGCGGCTGGACGCCGAGGCCCAGAAACGAAAGCCCGGAGAGCAGCAGCACGATGAAGACGAAACGAATGCCGAGATCGGCAAGCACCGGGCCGACGATGTTGGGCAGGATTTCCGAGCGAATGAGATAGAGGGTGCTTTCACCGCGGATGCGCGCGACGGTGATGAAATCCATTGCATTGATGTTGACGGCGAGTGCCCGGGCGAAGCGATAGGAGCCAGGGATGTAGATCACCGACAGCGTCAGGATCAGAACCGGGATCGAAGAGCCGACGGCGGCAACCACCACCAGACCGAAAAGCTTGCTCGGAATGGAATTCATGGCATCGAGGAAGCGGCTGAGGATCGTGTCGAGCCAGCCGCCGGCGACCGCCGCGATCATGCCGAGCACCACACCGCTGAAGCAGGCGATCGTTACCGCCGCGAGCGAGATGCCGACCGTATAACGCGCGCCCATCAGAATCCGCGACAGCATATCGCGGCCGAGATAATCAGAGCCCAGCCAGAGCTCCCGGCTCATCGGGCCGAAATAATCGAGATCGACAATTTCGCCGATGGGATAGGGGATAATCAATGGCGCGAAGATCGCGACGAGCGCCCAAGCGAGGATGACGGTCAGGCCGATCGCTCCGACGAGGTTGAAGCGATAACCAAGCCGGGTTCCGGGCAGCCGGGCGGAAGTGGTCTCGGAGCTGGTCATGGTCATCGGAGCCTCGGATTGGAAAGAATGGCGATGATATCGGCGATGGTGATCAGCAGCAGATAGCCAAGACAGAAGATCATCGCGCAGCTCTGGATCAGCGGCAGGTCGCGGGTGGCTACGGCGTCCAGCATCAGCTTGGCGATACCGGGGTAGTTGAAGATGGTCTCGACGATGATGACACCCCCGAGCAGATAGGAGAGCGACAGCGCGACAGCATTGACGATCGGGCCGAGAGCATTCGGCAGCGCATGGCGAAAGACGATGCGCGGCCGGGAGGCGCCCTTGAGCAACGCCATCTCGACATAGGGCGTGTTGAGCGTCTCGATCACCGCTGCACGCGTCATCCGGATCATCTGGGCCGAGACGACGAAGGTGAGCGTAATCACCGGCATGGCATAGACGCGCAACAGGTCGCTCAGACTGTGGACTTCGTTGGCCAAGGAGAGCGCCGGCAGCCATTTCAGGTAGACGGCGAAGATGAGCGCGGCGGAGGTCGCGACCATGAATTCCGGCACTGAGATGACGCCGATGGTGATCACGGTGACGATCCGGTCATAGACGGTGCCGCGCAGCATCGCAGCGGTGATCCCGAGCGTCAGGGCGATCGGCACGGAGAACAGCGCGGTGACGCCGGCAAGTTTCAGCGTATTAATGAAGCGGCCGGCAATCAGGGCAGCGACCGGCATCTCGTTGGCATAGGACGTGCCGAGGTCGCCCTGCAAAAGACCGACGATCCAGCGCAGGAAACGAAAGAGGGCCGGCTCGTCGAGATGCATTGCCTTGCGCAGCCCTTCGACGGCTTCCGGCGTGGCGGCCTGACCGAGCAGGATCGTCGCCGTATCGCCCGGCAGGAGCGTTGTTGCGAAGAAGACCGCGAAAGAGACGATCAGCAGTGTGATCACGGCGACGAACAATCTGCTCAGCACAAGCGATAAGACCTGGTTGTTCACGGGTGGCTCCCCTTTCGTCTCGGTCGGTTTCGAAAGAACCGGGGCTGGGCCGCAGCCCCGGTTCTTTAATCTATCAGGCTTCAAGCCAGACGTATTCGGCGAAGGCATATCCCATCTGGCCGCCAAGCGGGTTGGGCTCCAGGCCCTTGAGTTTGGCAGTGGTGGCGTCGACATTCGAGAGATAAGCCGGAATGATCGTGCCGGCTTCATTGGCAATCATCGCCTGCATCTCGTCGTAGATTGCCTTGCGCTTTTCCTGGTCGAGCGATCCGCGTGCTTCGATCAGCATCTTGTCGAACTTTTCCGACTTATACTGGCTCTCGTTCCAGGGAGCCTGCGAGGAATAAAGCAGCGAGAACAGGATGTCCGGGGTAGGACGTGGATTGATATTGCCGAAATGGATCGGCGCCTTGAGCCAATAATTGTCCCAGTAACCGTCGGAGGGAACCCGCTGGACATCGAGCTTGAGGCCGATCTCGGCGCCTGACGCCTGAATGATCATCGCCATGTCGATCGACGAGTTTGCCGCCTCGGAGGCGATCACGGGAATGGATTGACCGAGCACGCCAGCCTTGTCGAAGTGGAATTTCGCCTTGTCCGGATCGAAGGCGCGCGGCTTCAGATCGGCGTTGCGGTAATAGTTGACGGGGGAAACCGGCTGGTCGTTGCCGATCTCACCGAGGCCACGAAGCGCGGATTTGACGATCTGTTCGCGGTTGACGAGATACTTCATGCCCTCGATGAAGTCCCGCTTGTTGCCGGGATCCATGTCCAGCCGCATGTTGAGGTTGGTGTAGTTGCCGGACGTCGTCTTCGACAAGGTGAAGCCGTCACCCTGGGCTTCGACAAGGCGCATCGAGCGCGGATTGATCGAGGCTGCGAGGTGGATATCGCCTGATAGCAGGGCGTTGACGCGGGCATTGTCGTCGCTGATGGCGAAATATTCGAAGGAATCGACGTTGGGGCCGGATTTCCAGTAGTTCTTGTTCTTGATCCCGACGGAACGAACGCCCGGCTCGAAGACTTCCCTGACGAAAGCGCCGGTGCCGTTGGCCTTGGTGAAATCGGTCGTCCCGTCGGCAACGATCATGAAGTGATGCATCGACAGGATGGTCGGCAGGTCGGCATTCGGATCGGCAAGCGTGATCTCGACGGTCTGCTTGTCGATAGCCTTGAAGCCGGTCATCTGGGCGGCGATCTTGGCAACCTTCGAACCGACGGACGGGTCGAGATGGCGCTTCAACGAGAAGACGACGTCTTCAGCCGTCAGCGGTTTGCCGTCATGGAAAGTGACGCCCTTCTTCAGCTTGACGGTCCAGGTCTTGGCGTCCTTGGATTCGATCGCCTCGGCAAGCTCCATCTGCGGCGTACCGCTCTTGTCGAGGAAGGTGAGGCGGTTATAGAAGGAGCAGCAGCGGACATAGTCGGTAGAGAGCGACGCCTTTGCGGGGTCGAGTGTATCAGCCGTCGACGACGACCAGCCGGCCGCCTTGAGTGCTCCGCCGGCAACGGGCGTCGCGGCGAGAGCCCTGCCGGCGCGGCCGAGCACAAATCCGCTGGCGGACATGGCGACGCCGCCCGCGAGCATCATATGCAGCAGTTCACGACGGGTCGCGCCGCGACGAAGGGCGGTTTCGACCATGGCGTCGTCGGATCTGGTCCAATTGGTGATCTTGTCGTTCATCTCATTCCCCTTTTCTTCTGTGGCGGGCGGCCGTGCAGGGCGAGCCCGATGCGGTTTTAAAATCAGGCGCGCGCGGCGGCCACGGCATCGGCAAGGTCGGCCATGGACGTGAAATGATAGTCGGGTGTCGTGAACTCGGCCGGTTCTATCGTGCCGCCGTAACCCTTCTCAGCATGCCGCCTTTCGATCCAGCAGTTGGTCAGTCGGAGTTTCCTGGAAATCCCGATATCGTGATACTGGCTCTGGGCGACATGCAGTATGTCATCCTTCGAATGCCCTTCCGATGCGATGTAGGCGAACACCGTCTCGAAGAAGGCGGGGTCGGGTTTCTCGGTCCCGGTATCGTCGGCGGTGAAGGCGGCATGGAAGGGATTGCCGAGTTCCTTCTCGAAGAAGGCGAATGCCCAGCGGCGGGCATTCGTCATCGCAACGAGGCGGTAGTTTTTCGCAAGCCTTGCCAAAGCCGCGGCGCTGTCTGGGAAACCCTTCCAGCTTTTCGCCGAGTCCCGCAGTCGCTCGCCGTATTTGCGATCGGCGGGCAGGCCGAGCTTCGGTGCGATTGCGAGGTAGACGCGCACGAGGTCGTCGGGAAAGAGGTCGGCGTCGTCGGAGTAACGGGCTTCGCGATAGAGGCTGAGCGCCCGTTCGCCATCGATTTCACTTCCCGCTTCGGCCGCGATCTCGGCGAGACAGGTCTTAAGGCCGCCCTCGAAGTCGATGAGGGTGCCCACAACGTCAAAGGTCAGATACTTGAATTCCGGAAGGCTCTTGCTCACGCGAATTCCCCAGTGTTCGGCTCCGATGGAGCGCGCTTCTCAAAGAAGAATATTCTGTTCCCGGCGGGATCATCGTCCCGCTTTTGTTGGAAAGGCCCGCAATTCGTCGGGATCCGGGTCTTTCGTCGATTTCAGTTTGTCACCTGCACCGCGCCGGATTCTCCGAAAAGACGCCATCGAGCGGCACAAAATACCGAATCTGACCGTTTCGCGGTATTCTCAGGCCCGCAGCGCCCGGCGCACATCCGGGTCCTCAAGCGTCTGGTTCAGCGTGGTGCGCGTGCGCTCGACGATCGCATCGATTTCCGTTTCGGTGCAGCACAATGGCGGCGCATAACCGAGCGCGCCGTTGCCGAAGGCGCGGATGACGAGGCCGTTTTCCCAGGCGCGATCGAAGATCCGGCGGGCGGGTTCGGTGGATGCCGGCAGTGGTGTCTTTTTGACTTTGTCGACGACGAGCTCGACGGCGGCGAGCATGCCGCGACCGCGGACATCACCCACGAGCGGGTGATCCCTCAGCGATTGGAGGCCCTGCATCAGCCGCGCCCCGGCCCTGACGCCATTGTCGAGCAGACCGTTCTCGTATAGCTTGAGGACTTCGAGGCCGACGGCGGCACTGACGGGATGAGCCGAATAGGTGTAGCCGTGACCGATCGCGGCGGCACCGGCACCCTCGGCAATGGTTTCATAGATGTGGTCGGCCATGAAGACGGCGCCCATCGGGACGTAGCCGGAGGTGAGACCCTTGGCGGTGGTCATGAAATCCGGCACGACCCCTTCCTCGCTGCAGGCAAATAGCGGTCCGGTGCGGCCAAAGCCGGTGATCACCTCATCCGCCACGAAAAGGATGTCGTGCTCGCGGCAGAATTCGCGCATCGCCTTAACCCAGCCTTTCGGCGGCACGAGGACGCCGCCGGAACCCTGGATCGGTTCGACGTAGAAGGCGGCGACGCGCTCCGGCCCGATCGCTTCGACTTTGCTTTTCAGCGCCGCGAGCGAGGCCGCGATAATCGCCTGCGGATCCTCGCCGACCGGGTTGCGGTAGGCATAATGAGACGGAATTTTATGCTGCCAGTCGAAGGGAAGGCCGAAGCCGGCATGGAAGGCAGGCAAGGCGGTCAGGCCCGCACCTGCCGTCGAGGAGCCGTGATAGCCCTGTTCGACCGAAATGAATTGATCGCGCTCCGGCCGTCCACGTGCATTCCAATAATAGCGGATGAACCGGATCGTGCTGTCCACCGCGTCGGAGCCGCCGAGGGTGAAGTAAACATGGTTGAGATCACCGGGCGCCCGGTCGGCGAGTTCTGAGGCAAGCCGGATCGCCGGCTCGGAGCCGAGACCGAAATAGGCCGTTGCGTAGGGAAGCTCCCGCATCTGCCGGGCCGCCGCCTCGACGATGCTCTCGTGGCCGTAACCGGCATTGACGCACCAGAGGCCGGCGAAGCCGTCGATCAGCTGTTTGCCGGAGGCATCGGTGACCGTTGCGCCCTTGGCCGAGGCCAGCACGCGCACGCCGTGCTTTTCATGACTGCGGTAGGAGGCCACCGGATGGATGAGATGAGCGCGGTCGAGTTCAATGAGCGAGTTGGCGTACATGGATTCTCCGATCAGCCGAGCGCCTGGTTGGCAAGGGCGAACGTGGTGGCAGCAGGGGCGGCGGCGTCGCCGACCGATGGATTTGTCATTGCGATGCCGCCGCCGACATGGGCGAAGCCGTGTTCGGCGAGCCAAGGCGAAAGTCCGGCCGCGGCGGTGGTATCCAGCCTGAGGAAGCGTCCTGGCCGCCTGGCAATGTGATGTTTGATGAGTTTCCTGGCGTCTTCGATGTTCGTTGCAACCACGGGTCCGATCACTTCGCCACGCCCGAAGACGCGCAGGCATGCGAACCCCGACAAGCCGCCGTCGCGGCGAATGACGGCGAACGCGCCGACCTTGGCCAGATAGGAGAGCAGGTTTTCGCGATCGGCGCCGAAGGCAAGGCAATCGAGCGCCATGATGCCAGGGAGATCGTCGGCGGTGGCGGCCTCCGTGCCGGCCGGCGCAGGGATCTCTCCGGCAAGGCCTTGGTGCTGCAGCACGGTTCCGGTTTCATGGAAGCCGAGCTTTTGATAGAGCGGCAGGCCTTCCGTCGTTGCGACCAGCCGCAGCGGCCGGTCCCCTGCGATCCGCAGCGCGGCGTCCATCAGCCTGCGGCCGAGGCCGCGCCCGCGCATGGTTTTGGCGACGATGACCATATTGATGGTCGCGCAATCTTGCTTGTATGGCGTGACGAGAACCGTGCCGACGACCCTGTCGCCTTCGATTGCGACCATCCCGTCGCTCAAGGCGAGCGCCATCTGCCAGTCTTCCGCTCGATGCGGCCAGCCCGCCTGTCGGGAGAGCGCGACGGCGGCGTCAAGGTGGTCGGGGCTGAACGGGACGATTTCGATCTGGCTAGCTTGCATGGGACGTCCTTCATGTCGTGCCCGTCACTCTGCCGGAGCGCCGGCGGGCAGATCGTCTGAAGGCCGTGGTTCAGGCAGTATCTTATGGCTTTGCGATCGCCGGCCGCCGCATCTTATGCTGGGACACCGCGCCTTTGGCAAAGTCTGTCACCGCATCATCGCCAGCGCTGCGGCGAAGAAATCGTCGCCGCCGAAATTTCCTGATTTCAACGCCAGAAGCATGTCGCCCTGCCTATTGCCGATCGTGCGCAGGACCGGCACCCCGGCAGCAATTTCGGGGCCGATCAGAAATGCCGGGATGGCGAGCTTGTCGACCGCCGCTCCCGAGGTCTCGCCGCCTGCGACCACGAGGCGGCGCACACCTTTCTCCACCAGCTCGGCGGCGATGATCGACGTGGCGGTTTCGATCGCGTGGCCCGAGGTCTCGCGCCCATATTGCGATTGCAGCCGGGATACGCTTTCGGGCGCCGCGCTCGCTGCGACCACGACCGGGCCGGCAGAAATGCGGTCTCCCGCCCAGGAAATCGCTGCGGCGATCTCATCCGGACCGGCGGTCAGCAGCCGCTCCGGATCAAGCCTCAGCACGGGCATCGATCGCTCGGCGACGTCGAGCTGACGCAGCGTCGCCTTCGAACAGCTGCCGGCAATGATCGCCGAAAGCCCACCCACAGGGCGAATGATGTTTTCGCCTGCGGCGCTTCCGGATATCCGGCCGGAGCGGACGAGCGCGCGGGCAAGGCCGAGGCCGAGGCCGGACGCACCGGTGGATACCGGCGTCTCCAGTGCGATCTCCCCCAGCGTTTCCAGATCCCGCTCGCAAATGGCGTCGGCGATAGCCATCGTCACGCCCGTCCTGCCCAAGGCATCGAGCTTCGCCTTGGCCGCGGCCGGTCCGGCGGCGATGGCTGCCAGATCGATCAATCCGACGGCGCCGCGCGATTGCCGGGCGAGAACCCGCACGAGATTGGCGTCGTGCATCGGGTTCAGCGGATGGTCCTTGAGCGGGCTTTCGTTCAACGGTTGGCCACCGACGAACAGGTGGCCGAGATAAACGGTGCGTCCCGTTTCCGGAAAGGCGGGTGTAACCAGCACGGCGCCGCCACCCGCCGCCTCGCTCAAAGCCGCGGTGACGGGGCCGATATTGCCGGCATCGGTGGAATCGAAGGTCGAACAGATCTTGTAAAGGACATGGGCCGCGCCCTGCTGGCGCAGCCAGCGCTCAGCTTCGGTCGCGGCGGTCACCGCCTCCGAAGCCGGAACGGAGCGGATCTTCAGGGAGACGACCATCGCATCGACCTCCGGCAGCGCCAGCGACGGATCGGGAATGCCGACTGTCTGCACCGTGCGCAGGCCGTTCTTCGTCAGCGTGTTGGCGAGATCGGACGCGCCCGTGTAGTCGTCGGCGATCGACCCGAGTGAAATAGCCATCGTCTAGCTCCGTGCAAAAGGGGCGAACCAGCCCAGGCCGTCGAGGGTGTGGCCGCGCGGGATGTATTCGCAGCCGATGAAACCGTCATAACCCAGACGGTCGATTTCACCGAACAGGTAGGGGTAGTTCAGTTCCTCTCCATCCGGTTCGTTGCGTGAGGGTACACTGGCGATCTGGATATGGCCGGTGATCGGCAGCAGGCGCCGCAACGCCATGGCAACGTCGCCATGGATGATCTGACGGTGATAGATGTCGAATTGCAGCTTCAGGTTCGGCAGGCCGCATTCGGCAATCAGCCGCTCGGCAATCGCGAAGTCGTTGAGGAAATATCCCGGCATATTGCGCCCGTTGATCGGCTCCAGCAGGAGATCGATGCCCTTTTCGGCAAGCCGGCCGGCGGTGTAGGCGACCGAACGCCGATAGGAGGCGGCGGCCTCTTGATCATGAGGGTCGGCGATACCCGCCATCAGGTGCAATCGCCTGACGCCCGTTGCCGCCGCATAGTCCAATGCCCGCTCGACATCCGCTTTGAGGTTGTCGAACCGTTCGGGAAGCGCCGCGATGCCGCGCTCACCCGCGCCCCAGTCGCCCGGCGGCAGGTTGAACAAAGCCTGCTGCAGGTCGTTGCGGGCAAGCCGTTCGGCGATGGCCTCCGGTGCGGCCTCGTAGGGAAAGAGGTACTCGACGGCGGAAAACCCGACATCGGCTGCGGCGTCGAAGCGGTCGAGGAAGTCCCATTCGTTGAACATCATCGTCAGGTTGGCGGCGAAAACGGGCATCTCGATGTTCCCTACCGGCTCTGTGTTTCTTTGGTGGAGCCGGGCAATTGCGCGCCGGAAAGCTGCGCGTAGAGGCGCGCGAGCGAGGAATCGTCGTCACGGCCCATGCCGGCTCCGGCGGCCGCGAGGTACATCTGCAGGGCCGCTGCTGCGAGCGGTGCCGGATAACGCTCGGAACGGGCCATATCCTGGACGATGCCGAGATCCTTGACGAAGATCTCGATGCTGCTGAGCGGCGTATAATCTCCAGCCAGCACATGCGGCACGCGATTTTCGAACATCCAGGAATTGCCGGCCGAGGCGGTGATGACTTCATAGACCTTGTCGAGGTCGAGGCCCTGCTTGGCGGCAAGGCTTATGGCCTCGCAGGCGGCTGCGATGTGCACGCCGGCGAGAAGCTGATTGATCATCTTGAAGGCAGCGCCTGTTCCGGCCGCGTCGCCGAGCTCGTAGACCTTACCGGCCATGGCGTTCAGGGCAGGGCGCGCCCTATTGAAAGCATGCCTGGAGCCGGAAGCCATGATCGTCAGCTCGCCAAGCGCCGCCTTGGCCGCGCCGCCTGAAATCGGCGCGTCGAGATAAAGCAGGTCGAGGGCCTCCGTCCGCCCCGCCAGATCGCGCGCGACGGTGGGATCCATGGTCGCCGACGAGATGAAGACGGTGCCCGGCTTCATCGTACCCGCGACGCCCTGCGGCCCGAACAGCACGGTCTCGGTCTGCGCACCGTTGACCACGACGGAAACGACGATGTCGGCGTCCTTGGCGGCCTCGGCTGGGGTCGCGGCGCCACGGCCGCCTTCGGCGACGAAGCGGTCTACCGCTGCCGCGGTTATGTCATATCCAACGACGTCGAGACCTGCGCGCTTCATCGACCGGGCCATTCCCAGCCCCATGGAGCCAAGGCCGATCACAGCCGCGACGACGTCGGCATCTGAGTTTTCAGTAAGCAGGCTCATGGAACGTCCTCCCGGTCAGCAACCACTTTGGCAGCGCTGCCATTATTTTTAGAGCATTCCGGCGCCGCTGCCAATGGCAGATTGGCAGCGCTGCCAAAAATATCTTGCTTCTTGCCGGAAGTGATGAAAAATGAAAGCCGCGGCGACGGTATAATGACTGCTCGCTCGAAGCTACCTACCGCCGGATTCGATATTGACGATGGAATTCAAACATCAGGCGACGGTCACCCTTGCAGAGGTCGCGGAAGCGGCCGGCGTCGGCGAAAGCACGGTGTCGCGGGTGCTGCGCAATCATGGCTCGTTTTCAGGCAAGACCCGGGAGCGGGTGATGGCCGCCGTCGAGCGGTTGGGCTATGTGCCGAACCGGATCGCCGGAACGCTCGCCTCCACCGGTTCGCGCCTCGTCGCTTTCGTCATTCCTTCGCTGTCCAACATCGTCTTCCCCGATGTGCTGCGCGGCGCCAGCGCCGTCCTGGAGGAAAACCGATATCAGGCGGTTTTTTCGGTGACCGACTATGATCCGGGCAAGGAGGAGGCGCTTGCCGCTGCGATGCTTGCCTGGCGGCCGGCGGCGGTGATGCTGGCGGGATACGAGCATACCGACGGCACGGCCAAGATGCTGCGCGCCAGCGGGTGCCGGGTCGTTGAACTGCTCGATCTGGACGGCGACGCCCTCGATATCGCAGTCGGCTTCTCGAACCGCGCGGCCGGACGGGAGAGCGCTGCCTTCCTGCTCAAGCGGGGCTATAACAGGATCGGCTATGTCGGTCATGACCTCAAGCGCGACACCCGCGCCGGCAAGCGCTTTTCCAGCTTTTGCGAAACGCTCGATATCGCCGGCGTCCCCCTGGTCGCCCACGAGATTCTTGCCGGCCCTTCCTCGGTGGAGGACGGCAGGCTGGGGCTGGAGCGACTGCTTGCACGGGCGACCGATCTCGATGCGGTCTATTTTTCCAATGACGACATGGCGCTGGGCGGTTATTTTCATTGTCTCGCCCAGGGGATCGCGATCCCTTCGCAGCTCGCCATTTTTGGCTATAACGGCCTCGACATTGGCCGGACGATACCGCAACCCTTGTCGACCATTCGGACGCCGCGCGTGGCGACGGGTGAGATAGCCGCGCAGCTCATCGTCGCCAATGCGCCGCCGCAAGTCGTCGATCTCGGCTTTGAACTGATCGAGGGGGCGACCGCATGAATTGGAGGACCTGTCATGTCCGACGCGCGCCTGCGTGAGGAAATCTGCCGATACGGCCGCTCGCTGTTCGAGCGCGGGCTGACACCCGGTTCGTCGGGCAACATATCGTTGCGGCTGGAGGACGGCGGCTGGCTGGTCACGCCGACCAACGCCTCGCTTGGCTTTCTCGATCCGGCGCGTATTTCAAGGCTCGATGCCGAAGGCCGGCTCCTGTCCGGCGACAAGCCGACCAAGGAAATCCCGCTGCACACCGCCCTCTATGACACGCGTAGCAGCGCCCGTGCCATCGTCCATCTTCATTCCACGCATGCGGTGGCGCTGACGATGCTGCCGGAGATCGATCCGCGCGCCGCCTTGCCGCCGATGACGCCATACTATCTCATGCGCGCCGGCGAAACGGCGCTGGTGCCCTATTATCGCCCCGGCGATCCGGCGGTGGCCGATGCGATCCGCGGGCTGGCCGGCAAATATTCATCGGTGCTTCTGGCCAATCATGGACCCGTCGTCGCTGGCGACAGCCTGGAAGCGGCGGTCTTCGCGACCGAGGAACTGGAGGAAACGGCGAAGCTCTATCTGCTGCTGCGCAACCTCAATCCCCGCTTCCTCAGCCCGGAGCAGGTGGCCGATCTGGTCAAGGCCTTCGATCTCGATCTTCCCTCGCATCATGACCACGATCACGATTGAACCCGTCCTCGTTTCGCGGACCATCGAGCTTGACGGCATGATCCATCTGCGGGAGCGCGCAACCTTCTGCCAAACCCCGCTTTCGATACGATAGATTCTGCTTCCGATGCCGCCGATTCAGGCAAGCCATGGGCCAAGCTGTGCCTATGATTGTCAACACGTCCCCCAGTTCCGATCGTGCGAGGATATGCAGATGACCACGTTCCGTCCGAAATACATCACCTTCGATTGCTACGGCACGCTGACCAATTTTCAGATGGCGGAAGCCGCCCGCGACCTCTACGGCGACCAGCTCGATGAGCCGCGCATGATGGAGTTCATCAAGAATTTCGCCGCCTATCGCCTGGACGAGATCATGGGCGCCTGGAAGCCTTACGCCGAGGTTGTCCACAATTCGCTCGAGCGGACTTGCAGGCGCAACGGCGTAACATTTCGCGACGAAGCCGCCCAGATGATCTACGCGCGTGTTCCGACCTGGGGGCCGCATCGCGATGTACCCGAGGGGCTTGCCAGAATTGCCAAGGAAATTCCTTTGGTCATCCTGTCTAATGCCATGAACTCCCAGATCATGTCGAATGTCGAAAAGCTCGGCGCGCCCTTCCACGCGGTCTATACCGCTCAGCAGGCAAATGCCTACAAGCCGCGTTTCCAGGCCTTTGAATATATGTTCGACATGCTCGGCTGCGGGCCGCAAGACGTGCTTCATTGCTCGTCCTCCTTCCGCTACGATCTGATGTCGGCCCGCGATCTCGGCATCAAGAACAAGGTCTGGGTCAATCGCGGTCACGAGCCGGCAAATCCCTATTACGGCTATGTCGAGATTCCCGACATCTCCGGCTTGCCTGGCGTTGTCGGCCTCTGACGGAGATAAGAGGATGCAGTTCCAGTCCTACTGGCACGACACAGCGCGTGCTTTTGCCGATGCGGCTCAAGGTCCTGTCGAAGGACATTATGATGTCGCCGTGATCGGCGCGGGCTTTACCGGGCTTGCAGCGGCGCGCCAGCTTGCGAAAGCCGGCGTTAAGGTCATCGTACTGGAGGCCGAACGGGTGGGCTGGGGAGCATCGGGGCGCAATGGCGGCCACCTCAACAACGGACTGGCCCATAGCTTCCTGTCCGCGAAGTCAGCGCTCGGCGCGGAGAAGGCGATTGCGCTGTATCGGGCGTTCGATGAGTCCATCGATACGATCGAGGCGATCATCGCCGAAGAGGGCATCGATTGCAATTTCCGTCGCGCGGGAAAGCTCAAGCTTGCCTCCAAGCCTCAGCATTTCGATGCCATTGCCCGTAACTTCGAGGCTGTGCATAGAGAGGTCGATCCGGAGACGGCGCTTCTTTCGGCGAACGACTTGAAGAGTGAGGTTGGCTCGCCCTTCCATGGCGCCATGCTCTCGAAAAAGAGCGCGATGATGCATATGGGCCGCTATGTCGCCGGACTCGCCGCGGCGGCCGTCCGCCACGGCGCCGTCATCTTCGAAAAGGCTGCCGTGACCGGTCACAAGCAGGGCAATGGGCGCCACAGCCTTGAGACGGGGCGTGGCACCGTCACGGCCGACCACGTGTTGGTCGCGACGGGCGCCTACACGCCGTCGCTCTTCGGCTATTTCCGCCGCCGGATCATCTCCGTCGGCAGCTTCTTGCTCGCTACCCGTCCGTTGAGCGACGCCGAAATCGCAGCGACGATGCCGGGAAACCGGACCTGCGTCACCTCGATGAACATCGGCAACTATTTCCGGCTTTCGCCGGACAAGCGGCTGATCTTCGGCGGCCGCGCACGCTTTTCCGCCACGTCTGATCAGCGGTCGGACGCAAAGAGCGGCGATATACTGCGCTCCAGTCTCGCCGAGATCTTCCCGCAGCTTGCCGGCGTCGAAATCGACTATTGCTGGGGTGGGCTCGTCGACATGACCAAGGACCGCTATCCGCGCGCCGGCTATGTCGATGGCGTGTGGTACGCCATGGGTTATTCCGGCCACGGCGCCCAGTTGTCGACCCACCTCGGCATGATCATCGCCGACGCTGTCATGGGCAAGGCGGAGCGCAATCCGGTAAAGGGGCTTGAATGGCCCGCCGTTCCCGGTCATTTCGGCAAGCCCTGGTTCCTGCCGATGGTCGGGCTTTATTACAAGACAGTTGATCGCTTCAAGTAAGCGGCGCGCGCGAGCGCGCTTCGGTCTATCCAGAACATAGATGGGTGCGGGCGCCGGGATGAATTTCCGGCGCCCATTGTTTTGCGCCGGTCAGGAAAGCCCGCCGATGTGGAAGCTCTTCATTTCCAGATATTCCTCGATGCCGCATTGCGCGCCTTCGCGGCCAAGGCCGGATTGCTTGACGCCGCCGAACGGGGCGACCTCGGTGGAAATGGCGCCGGTGTTGAGGCCGATCATCCCGAATTCGAGCGCCTCGCCGACACGCCAGGAGCGTTTCAGGCTCTCGGTGTAGAAATAGGCGGCAAGGCCGAAAGGGGTGGCATTGGCGATGCGGATCGCCTCTTCCTCCGTGTCGAAGCGAAAGAGTGGCGCAACCGGTCCGAATGTCTCTTCATTTGCAAGCTGCATGTCGGTCGTTGCCCCGCCAAGCACCATCGGCGCTGCATATTGATCGCCGGTCGGCATCGAGTCCGCAGTGGCGAGGATCTTGGCGCCCCTTTCCACCGCGTCGTCAACGTGACGTTTGATCTTCTCGATCGCCGCCCTGTTGATCATCGGCCCGATATCCGTGCCGGCATCCGTACCGGCCCCGACCTTCATGGCCGAAACCCGCGCGCCAAGCTTGGCGGCAAAGGCCTCGTAAACGCCGGACTGGACGAGAAGGCGGTTGGCGCAAACGCAGGTCTGGCCGCCATTGCGGAATTTCGACGCGATCGCGCCTTCCACGGCAAGATCGAGGTCGGCATCGTCGAAGACGATGAAGGGCGCGTTGCCGCCGAGTTCGAGGCTGAGCCGCTTGACGCTGTCGGCCGCGCCGCGCATCAGCAGCGAACCGACGCGGGTCGAGCCGGTGAAAGAAATCTTGCGGACGGTGTGGTTGGCCATCAGTTCATCGCCGATCCCGGCCGGCACGCCGGTGACGATATTGATCACCCCATTGGGGATGCCGGCGCGCTCCGCCAGGACCCCGAGCGCCAGCGCCGAAAACGGGGTCAAATCGGAAGGCTTGATCACGACTGTGCAACCCGCCGCAAGCGCCGGCCCCACCTTGCGGGTGATCATCGCATTCGGAAAATTCCACGGCGTGATGATCGCCGATACGCCGACGGGCTCCTTCAGAACGACGATGCGCCGATCCGCTGTCGGTGAGGGAATGGTCGTGCCGCCGATGCGCCGCGCCTCCTCGGAAAACCATTTGACGAACGAGGCGCCGTAACGGATTTCGCCGCGCGCTTCCGCAAGCGGCTTGCCCTGTTCCCTGGTGAGGATCAGCGCCAGGTCCTCGATATTGTCGAGCATCAGATCGTGCCAGGCTTCCAGCAAGGCGGCGCGCTCGGCATGAGTCTTGGCCCGCCATCGGCCAAAGGCCTTTTCCGCCGCCGCGATTGCCGCACGCGTATCGGCCCCGTCCATATCGGGCACCGTGCCCAGCACATGCTGCGTTGCCGGATCTGTCACCTCGATCGTACGTCCGGCCGCGGCACCGCGCCACTCGCCATCGATGAACCCTTGCTGGCGAAGCAGGCTGCCGTCTCTCAATCCGTTCATTTTCTCGCCTTTCGTCAAAGCATTTGTCTTCTACATTCCGGCCGCGCAGTTTTGCGTGACATGCGTTAGCCGAGCACCGAAAGCACCGATGCCGTGATCGCGTCGGTCTTGTCCTTGCCGGGAATTGCGCCGATGCCGCGCGCCGTCGTCGTTTCGATTGCAGCCATCACCCTTCCGGCGGCGGCCGTTTCTCCGAGATGTTCCAGCATCATTGCTCCTGACCAGATGGCGGCGATCGGATTGGCGATCCCGAGATGGGCGATGTCGGGTGCGGAGCCGTGGACCGGTTCGAACATGGACGGCGCCTGGCGATCAGGATTGATGTTGGCGGATGCCGCAAAGCCGAGCCCGCCCTGGATGGCGGCGCCAAGGTCGGTCAGAATGTCGCCGAACAGATTGGACGCGACCACGACATCGAGACTATCCGGCGCCATGACCATCCGGGCGGCAATGGCGTCGATATGGTAGCTCGTCACCTCGATATCCGGGTATTCCGCCGAGAGCTTGTGGGTGATTTCGTCCCAGAAGACCATCGAGTATTTCTGCGCGTTGGACTTTGTCACCGACGCGAGTTTGCCGCGCCGCACCCGCGCCTGCTCGAAGCCGAAACGCAGGATGCGTTCGACTCCCTTTCGGGTGAAGATGGAGGTTTCCACCGCCACCTCGCTGTCTGTGCCCTGATGGACGCGGCCGCCGGCGCCGGAATATTCGCCCTCGGTGTTTTCGCGGATGCAGAGGATATCGAAGTCTTGCGACCGCAGCGGTCCCTGCACTCCGGGCAGCAGTTTGTGCGGGCGGATGTTGGCATATTGTACAAAAGCCTTGCGGATGGGCAGCAGCAGCCCGTGCAGCGACACGGAATCCGGCACCTTGCTGGGCCATCCGACGGCGCCGAGCAGAATGGCATCGAAGGACCGCAGCGTTTCGATGCCGTCGGCAGGCATCATGCTGCCATTTTCGAGATAGTAGTCACAAGACCATGGGTAGCGGGTCGCCTCGAGAGAAAATCCACTCGATGCGGCTGTCTTTTCAAGCACGGCCCAGGCTGCTTCCGTTACGTCGCGGCCGATGCCGTCTCCGGGCAGAAGGGCGATCTTATAGGTCTTCATCGCAGTTCCTTAAAGGCTGATGAGCACGCTCTTGCTCTTGCGGTTGGCATGATAGGCTTCGCGGCCGAGATCCTTGCCGATGCCCGACTGCTTGTAGCCGCCGGTCGGCAGGATATGGTCGCGCGAGCGGCCGTAGCGGTTGACCCAGACGGTGCCGGCCTGCAGGCGGCGGGTGAGGCGGATCGCCCGGGAGAGATCGCGGGTGAAGAGGCCGGCGGCGAGCCCATAGGCCGGATGATCGGCCAAGCTTAGCGCCTCTTCCTCGTCTTCGAAGGTCTGAATCGTCAGCACCGGTCCGAAGATTTCGTCGAGAACCGCCGGCGATGTCGCCGTCACGCCGGAAATCAGGGTCGGCGCATAGAAATAGCCGTCGCGGTCGAGGCGGCGGCCGCCCGTCAGGCACTCGGCCCCGTCGTCGATTGCGGCGCGGACGATGCCATCCATGCGGGCGATCTGGCGTTCGGAGATCACGGGCGAATAATCGGTCGTTTCCTCCCAGGTCGGGCCGGGACGGATGGTCGCCAATCTTTCGAGAATTGCCGTTGCAAGCGCGTCGGCCACCTTCGCCTCGACGAGGAGGCGAGATCCGCAAACGCAAGCCTGACCGGCATTGGACAGGATGCTGCCGGCGATGGCGCCTGCCGCGAGATCGAGATCGGCGTCGGCGAAGACCAGCTGCGGGCTCTTGCCGCCGAGTTCCAGCGTCATCGGCTTCACCCCGGTCCGGGCGATATTGCCCATGATCGCCGCACCGGCTACGGTCGAGCCGGTGAAGCTGATCTTGGAAATTCCCGGATGTCCGGTGATCGCGGTTCCGGTGGTCGGGCCATCGCCAAGGACGACGTTGACGAGGCCGGCGGGCAGGCCGGCCCGCACCGAAAGTTCGGCGAGATAGAGTGTCGAAAACGGCGTCATCTCCGATGGTTTCAATACCACCGCATTGCCGGCCGCCAGCGCCGGAGCGAGCTTCCACCCTGCCATCGACAAAGGGAAGTTCCATGGCGTGATGGCGCCGACGACGCCATAGGGTTCCGTCATGATCATGCCGATATTCGCGTCGTCGGTCGGGACGAGATCGCCGCCTTCCTTATCGGCGAATTCGGCAAAGAAGCGGATCTGCTCGGCGGTGACGGCGATATCGCCGGCAACGAGCTGGCCGACGGGCCGGGTCGAGGAGAGCGCTTCGAGCCTGGCGAGGGTTTCCGCCTCGGCTTCGATCAGGTCGGCCCAGCGCTGCAGCGCCATGGTGCGCTCGCGTGGCCGCACGCCACCCCAATTGCTGGACTTCAATGCCGCTTCGGCCGTTTCGACGGCGTGGTCGACGAGGGCCTCGTCGGCAAGCGGGCAGCCGGCATAGGCCTTGCCGTCGGATGGCCGATGCATGTCGATGACGGCTTTGGCCGGAAGCAGTCGGCCGCCGATGAAATGTCCGACGGGCAGTGAGATCGTGTTCGGATCGAAGCTGAGTGTCATTGCGTGTCCTCGGAATGAACCGAGGACAAGCCTAGCCGGGAAAGGCGAGCAGCATGCATCGACCGGGAATGCTGCGACGGCCGAAAATTGCGTTTTCCGCACTGCCGCCAGTCAAATCTACGGCGGGTGTCCGGCGCCGTTGCCGCGCTGTCTGCCTACCGGAAACAACTGCCCCGCAGGCACCGAAGGCGATCGCGGCGCGCGGCATCAGCGTCATGATACGGTGACGTAAATCTTGCGCACTGTCTCGATCGTCTTCCAGACGCCGACGAAACCTGGCTTCATCACAAAACTGTCGCCGGCCTTATAGACCACCGGCTCGCCGCCGTCCGGCGTGAGTTCGACCAGGCCGGAAAGGATGTGGCAGAACTCGAACGTCTCGCCCTTGATCGAACGCGTCTCGCCGGGCGTTGCCTCCCAGACGCCGGTATGAACCGTCTCTGCGCGGGCGACATCCTGCGCCCAGGTCTTGAAGGTGGGATTGCCCGAGATCAGGCGCTCGGGAAGCGGGCCGGACTCGCGTGGTACCTGGGTTGGGTTGGTGTCGATGGTCTTGAGCAGGGACATGGTATTCCTTTCGAGAGTGCAGATTTTGGGTGGGATGAATCAGTAGCCGCGGCTGCGATCGATCAGCCCGATCGGGTCAAGGCCCGCCCGATGCCGCTTGATATTGTCGATCACGGCCGCCGCAGCGGTTTCTGCTTGGGTGACGCTGGCAATATGCGGCGTCAGCAGGATTTGCGGATGGTTCCAGAAGGCGTGGCCCGCAGGCAGGGGCTCCGGATCGGTGACATCGACGACGGCGCCGGAGAGATGCCCCGCATTAAGCGCGTCGACGAGCGCCTGATGATCGAGCTGCGCGCCGCGGCCGACATGGACGAGTGCTGCGCCGGCCGGCAGCCTTGCGAAGAGCTCAGGATTGAGGAAGCCGCGGGTTTCCTCCGTCAGCGGTAGCAGGCAGACGAGAATGTCGGTGGTTGCAAGCAGGCTATTAAGTCCCTCGCCGCCGCTCAGGCATCTGACGCCGCCAATGGCGCGCGGACTGCGGCTCCAGCCGGAAAGCGGAAAGCCGAAGGGTTGCAAACGTTCGAGCACCGCGCTTCCAAGTATGCCGAGCCCGAGCACGCCGATGCGGCGTTTTGCGGCCTGTACCGGCGCGATCGGCTGCCAGATCCCGCGTCGCTGCTGGTCGAGATATGCCGGCAGGTCGCGATGGAGCGCAAGGACGGCGAGTGTTGCATATTCCTGCATCATCCTGACGATCCCGTCCTCGACCATTCGCACCACCTTGACCCGTGCAGGCACGGCGTCGATGCGGAACTGGTCGATGCCGGCGCCGATCGAGAACACGATTTCGAGATTGCTGTAACGCGCGAGATCGTCGGGCACGGTCCAGGTGATCAGGTAACGCACGGCCTCTGGTTCGACCGATGCCGGGTCCATGGAAAAAGCGATATCGGGCAGTTCGCGCGCGAAAGCTTCGGCGAATGTGGCGCCGCGCTTAGCGTCGGAATTGAAGAGAAAGGTCATTTCATCGGTTCCTCGATCTCAGGTCAGGCGGTGCAACGGCGGGCGAGGGCTTCGACCACTGCCCGGCAGGCCATGAGTTCGCTGGCGAGAATGAATTCGTCCGGCTTGTGGGCCCGGCCGATATCGCCCGGCCCGCAGATGATCGCGTCGATGCCGGCGCGCTGGAAAAGGCCGGCCTCGGTTCCGTAGCTGACGGCGGCGAGCGGCTCGATGCCTGTCAGTTCGCCAAGCAGGCGGGCAAGCGGTGCATCGGCGGCAAGCGATAGGGCCGGATAGGCACTGAGGTCGCGCCATTCCACCTCGAAACCCAGTTGCGGCAGCGCCCCGGCTGCGGCCCGCAGCGGCGCCAGCAGCACGGCCGGGTCGACGCCGGAAATGGCTCTCGCCTCGAACTCGGCCTCGCAGATATCGGGAATGATGTTGACCGCCTGGCCACCCTTCAACGTGCCGACCTGAAGAGACGAATAGGGCGGCTCGAACACATCTTCGAATGGGCCGTGCGTCAGCCGGGCGGCCTCGGCATTGGCGCGAGCCAGGACGCCCGTCATGGCATGGATCGCGTTCAGTCCCTGGTCCGGGCGGGAGGAATGGCCGGACCGGCCCCTGACCGTCAGCCGGGCGGCGGCCTTGCCCTTGTGGGCGCGGATCGCCCGCATGCCGCTCGGCTCGCCGATGATCGCGCCAAGCGGCGGCGCACAGAGTTCCGGCAGGCGTGCGATCATGTGCGGGACGCCGCGGCAGCCGGCCTCCTCATCGTAGGAGAAGGCGAGGTGGACCGGCCGGTGGAGCTGTGTCGCCGCGAGCGCCGGGACGGCGGCAAGAACGGCGGCCAGGAAGCCCTTCATGTCGGTGGCGCCGCGGCCGTAAAGGCGATCCGCTTCAGCGCGCAGGCGGAAGGGATCGCTGCTCCAGCCGGCCTCGGCTGCGGGCACCACATCCATATGGCCGGAGAGAATATAACCTGGCACTTCGACCGGTCCGATCGTCGCGAAGAGGTTGGACCGGTCACCCTCGGGGCCGGGAAGCTCGGTGGCGGCAATGCCGTGACTTTTAAGATAGTGGCGGATCCACGCAACGATCTCGCCGTTCGGCGTACCAACGACGGAGGGAAAGCTGACCAGCCTTTCGAGAATTTCAATAGCCTGCATGGGCGTCCTCACGGCGCTGGATGTCGGGTGCAACCGGGCTCGTGCGGTCAACGGCGCCGTCGGCCGGTCGGGGTCTGGCCAATGACTATAGAGACCGGCCCTGGCTTTATTTGCCGAAAGTGCCTCGGATTTGGTCGATTGTTGTGTTTGCGCGGGCCTCGCCAGTGAATTGTATCGCTCGATCCGTCCTATTCTCGATAAAGGAGTTCTCCGTGTGGCGGCTTTCGCTGAAGGACTTCGCCAGAAATGTGGTAGGAGGGCAGGAGTGAGCGGACCGACATCCGAATCCAGGTTTGTCGACAGTTTCGAGACGCGCATTTCCGACATCGACAGCGTCGATATCGATAAGCTGCACGCGCTCTCAATGTCAGTCGCCTGGCCGCACCGCCGGGAAGATTGGCAATTCTTGCGCGAGTTCGGCCAGGGCATCGCGGCGGTGGATGAAATCGGCCGCATCCTGGGCTCAGCGATGTGGTTTCCCTATGACGGCCGATTCGCCACGATCGGCATGGTCGTCACCTCGCCGCGCCTGCAGGCCAATGGCGCCGGGCAATGGCTGATGGGCCACGCGCTCGATCAGGTCGCCGGGCGCAACCTTGGGCTGAACGCGACGCGGGCGGCGCGACGCCTCTATCTGTCCCTCGGTTTTGTTCAGGAGGCGCCTGTCTTCCAATGCCAGGGCGAAGCGATCTTGCCGCCGGATGTGGAACTGCCGCCAGGTGCGGAGGTGCGGGGAGTGGAAGCCGATGACCTGGAGGCGATCGCGACATTGGATCGTTTGGCCTTCGGTGCGGACCGCAGGCTGCTCCTGTCTCGGCTCCTTGCCAATTCCAAAGGTGTCGTCCTGATCCGCGCCGGCCGGATCGAAGCCTTCTCGCTTTGCCGGAGGTTCGGGCGCGGCCATGTCATCGGTCCGGTCGTGGCAGGCAATGACGCAGACGCGATCGCCGTCGTTCATCCGCATGCGATCGAGCATGCGGGAGCATTTCTTCGCCTCGACACGCGCGAAAAAGGCGGCACATTTGCCGATTTCCTCTCCCGCTGCGGCCTTCCCATTTTTGATATCGTGACGACCATGTCGCTGGGTTACCCTTGGCTGCCGGTTCCGGGACGGCGCGGGACGCACGAGCCGAAGACCTATGCTCTCGTCAGCCAGGCGCTTGGCTAATCTAGGCGCCCGGACAGACGGGCAGCGATGCCAGAGCCTGAGCGCGCTCGCATTCGTGCCGGAACGAGCGATATTGCCAAAAACCGTCCGGAGATTCGCGCCGGTATACGGTCTCGAGCCAGTAGATGGTGTCGTCGACCGGCAAGACGGGATGCCAGGCATACCACTCCGTCCAGATCCTTCCTGTCGGTTCCCTGTCCGTGATCGTTGCCCACCTGCTCATCGGTGACCTCGAAAATCTCTGCGGTGTCTTCCGGAGGTCGTGGCGCATGGAACACCTCTCCGGTTCCCCCGAACGCGCAATTATCGTTCGACGAGTGAGAATAACAGCAAGGCACCGTTCTTCAACAGAGATGATGTGGCTGGGTCGGCGATTGTTCTGCGGCCCCGGTCTCAACGCAGTGCCCCGTTGCAATTTGAGCCCCGAAAGCGTGCGTTGGCTTTGCTGACGAATGATCTTCGTCTCTGGATGCAGCGCCTCGACCGGCATTTCGACATTGGGGAAGGCGACGCGTTTAATCGCCGCAGGTCTTCGCTCAGTTGATCGAACGCAGTCCGAGATAGGCCGCCAGACTGACCGCCGAGATCGCAATCGTCAGCTTGGATCTGCCGTCGTCGAACATCGCCGCCAAAAGAAGGCCGAGCATCAGGATGGCTGATTTCGCCCAAAGTTCCTGGTCGGAGATGGTGAAAGCGATCGTCGCCAGAAAGACTGTGCTGGCGACCATCGTTGCAGGAGCGGACTTCTCCGCCAGATCGCCGCTCGGGAAATAGGGCAGGAGAAATCGCCGCATGCTCAGGCCCGAGGCGACGCCTAGAAGAAGACAGGTCAAGACAAGATGCAACATGAGGCCGTCGCCGATCGATCTGCAGGTGGAATCGTGGAAGCAAGCGGCGTGCCAGCTGAAAACCTTCAAGTCTTCGTCCGATAACGATAGTGGCGGGCTCCGCTTGGCTATTTCCTCGGCGTCACGATCCTTTTTTCGGCAGGCGTACCGGCCTCGCTCGATCCGCCAAATTATGTCGCATTACGACTTGAGCTGTGGGGATGGTTTCTATATGCAGAATTACCCATCAGTTTAATTCCGGAAACGAGATCTTTTCATTGGACCTTTCGTCAATCGAAATATTCCTTGCCGTTGCCAGCGATTGCAGCGTGACGAAGGCGGCCAAAGCCGTCGGACGAGTGCCGTCGAACGTGACGACGCGCATCCAGCAATTGGAGGAGGATCTTGGCGTCGCCCTCTTCAGCCGTGACGCCAAGAAGATGACGTTGACGCGGGAAGGCGAGACGTTTCTCACCTATGCCAACAGGCTTATGGCACTTGCGCTTGAAGCGCGCCAGGCCGTGCGGCCTCTTGCTCCATCCGGTACATTGCGGGTCGGCACGATGGAGAGCACGGCGGCGAGCCGCCTGCCCGCGGCGCTGACGCAGTTCAACCAGATGTGGCCTGATGTGTCGCTGCATCTGACGATGGGTGCGTCCCGCGATCTCGCCCGCGATGTTCTGACCGACGCACTGGATTGCGCCTTGATCGCCCGACCGCCAAAGACGATGCGCGAGGATGACCTGGATTTCGATGCCGAACTCAAGGCGCTGGAGATGGAGACGGTCTTCGTCGAAGATCTGTTGATCGTGCTGCCGTCGGGACATCCCGCCATCAAATCCGCCGCTGACCTGCGTGTCGGAGCGCTCGCCGCTTTGGAGCCTGGCTGCACCTATCGCAGGATCGCCGAAAGCTGGGCGCGCAAATCGAGTGACCTGCCGACGAGCGAGCTCGGCTCCTACCACGCGATCCTGGCGAGCGTTGCGACCGGCAATACCGCGGGTGTGATGCCGAAATCCGTGCTCGACCTCATGCACTGGCCGACTACTGTCCAGACTCATCAGCTCGGCCAGGTCGAGACGCTGCTGGTCTACCGTAGGGATAGCCGCCCCAGCGCCTTTAGCGCCTTCCACGAAGTACTCAGCACTAAAAAAGGCAGAGACATCAGACCGGCGACGAACTAGCCTCTGCGTCCTCCTCCTTTGCCCTGCCAGACAATCCTCGCTCATAATTGGTCTTCGCATGCAATATCCCGTTTCCCCGAAAGTGGGGCCGAGCCGTTTTCGCCGCTTTCGCCTGTTTTCGCCCATCCTGGCCGGAGCGACGTTACGAGAGCGGTTGATCGCCTGTTTCGGTGCGTTGCTGGGCATCGGTCTCACCGGCGTCATCAGCGGCTATCTGTTCGGCCAGGGGCCGCATCTCCCCCTGATCGTTGCACCGATGGGAGCTTCGGCAGTACTGCTTTTTGCGGTGCCGGCAAGCCCGCTGGCGCAGCCATGGTCGATTATCGGCGGCAATACCATTTCCGCGATGATGGGCATCATTGCCGCATATTTCATTCGTGATCCGATCATCGCAACCGGCGTCGGAGTTTCACTGGCAATCGGCGCGATGTCGTTCACGCGATCGCTCCATCCTCCGGGAGGGGCTGCGGCGCTGACCGCGGTGCTCGGCGGTCCCGTCGTTGCCGGCTGGGGATTCCTTTTTCCCTTCGTGCCCGTCGCCCTGAACTCCTGTATTCTCGTCGCACTTGGACTGCTGTTCCACAAGCTTTCCAAGCGGAATTATCCGCATGTCGTGCCGAAGCCGGCGGAGAATACCCATCAGACGATCGACCTGCCGTCTGCGGTGCGGGTGGGCTTTCGCGAGGAGGATGTCGACGCTGCCCTGGAAGCGCTCGATGAAACCTTCGATATCGACCGTGCCGATCTTGGGCGGCTGCTGCAGCAGGTCGAGCTGCAGGCCGCCATCCGCTCGAACGCCAAGATCAGCTGTGCCGACATCATGTCGCGCGACGTCATCGCCATCGGGGAAACGTCGGAACCGGACGCCGCACGACATCTTCTCCTCAAGCATAATATCCGCACCTTGCCCGTGAAGGATCCGGAGGGCCGTCTGGTCGGCACCGTCGGCCTCAGGGAATTGTTTGCGAGAGGCGATACGATCGCCCATGCGCTTTCCAGGCCGGAGGTGGCGAGAGCCTCCGATGCCGCTCTGTCGCTGCTGCCCGTTCTGACGGATGGGCGTACGCATGCCGTCATCATTATCGATGATGATCACAGGATCCTCGGCCTGATATCACAGACCGATCTCCTGAGCGCCGTGGCGCGGCTGCTGCCGAACGACCGCGACGCGATCGCGGCCGTGGCGTAAACTCGCGAAGCGGCTCGGCTATCGCCGGCCGGTCTTGCGTCGCAGCAACTGACTTCGTCGTCAGCTCGTGGGAGCTGCCGTGTGTGACTGCCGGATTTCGGCGTTTTCAGACACGATCCCGGCGATGACCTGGAGCGGATGAGGCATCCGCCTTCCGTCGATTTCCTTCACCTGGGAGCGGCAGGAATATCCTGTCGCCATAAGGATATCGGCATCGCCAGCCGCATCGAGCTCCGGTTTCCAGCTCAGCGTGTAGAGGCGCTCGGCGATCGGCCGGTTGCGGGCCTCGTGTCCGAAGGTGCCGGCCATGCCGCAGCAACCGGTTTGCGCTGCCTGAAGATCGACGCCGAGGCTATTGAACACCTTTTGCCATTGTGCGACGGAGGCCGGCGCATTGGTGCGTTCGGTGCAATGAGCCATCAATCGGAAGCTGCTGCCCTTGATGACGGAAGGCGAAGCGGTAAGCCGCTCGAGGTTGGCGGCGAGCCATTCCTGTGGAAGCAGGACCGTCGCTTTCAGCAATCCCTCATATTCGCTGCGGAAGGCGAGGGTCATGGACGGATCGAGCCCGACCAGCACCACGCCGGTTTCATCCAGTCGCTGGAGATAACGCGCGGTCCGCTTTGCCGCAGCCTCGAAACGTCCGAGATAGCCATGGACATGCAGCGCTTTGCCATTGACGTGGGACGCTGAAAGAAAGGGCGTCAGTCCCATTTTCCGGGCGAGCCCGATGGCTGCGAGCGCGACATCGGGATCGAAATAGGCGGTAAAGGCGTCGGCGACGAAAACCACGCTCCGCTGCCTTTCCTGCGGCGACAGGGCTTCGATCGAATGCGGCTTCGCAACCGGCACGTCGAGGCGAGCCGCTTCCTTTGCGAGCGAGATCTGCGGTAGGCGCGGCAGGGAGGTCAGTCCGGTCATGCGCATTATCATTCTGCCGGCGGGCGTGCCCACGACCAGGTTATAGGCCGGCCGAATGCGCCGGACCAGCGGCAGGGTGGTCTCGATCGCCGCGACCAGCGGGTCCTTCAGCGGACGGAGATAACGTCCATAATAGAGTTCCAGAAATTTGGAACGGAAGGCCGGCACGCTGACCTTCACCGGACACTGCCCCGCGCAGGCCTTGCAGGCCAGACACGTATCCATCGCCGCGCGCACCTCGTGGGAAAAGTCATCCCGGTTTGCCGGGTTCAGCGAGTTGAAGGCGCGCCGTGCCAGGCTGGCGAGTGGCGTGCTCCGCCGCAGGCGCGTTGCCTCCCGACGGGGATCGATCCCTTTTTCGGCAAGCAGCCTCAGCCATTCCCGCATCAGTGCAGCACGGCCCTTGGGTGAAAGGCGCCGGTCGCGCGTCGCCTTGTAAGACGGGCACATCGGGCTGGTTTCGTCGAAATCGAAACAGGCGCCGTTGCCGTTGCAATAGGCGGCGTTGTCGAAGGCGGAGCGGATCTCATTGCCGATGATGCGGTCGGTATCTCCCCGCAATGGAAGATCGTCGATCTTCGTCAGCGTCTCGGCAGAGGGAGTTGCGATCTTGCCCGGATTGAGGCGATTCTCGGGATCGAAAGCCCGCTTGATCTCCTGCAGACTGGGATAAAGATCGCCGAAAAATTCCGGCACATATTCCGACCGCACGCCCTTGCCGTGCTCGCCCCAGAGCACGCCGCCATATCTGCGGGTGAGGGCCACGACGGCGTCGCTGATCTCGCGCACCAGCCTGATATGGTCGTCGCGGGTGAGGTCGAGCGCCGGCCGCACGTGCAGGACGCCGGCATCGACGTGGCCGAACATGCCGTAGGAAAGGCCGGCGCCATCGAGAAGCGCGCGGAACTCGCGAATATAGGCCGCGAGGTTTTCCGGCGGCACGGCGGTATCCTCGACGAAGGCGACGGGTCTGACCGACCCTTCCACGTTTCCGAGCAGACCGACCGCGCGCTTGCGCATCGACCAGATCGCCTCGACGTCGGCATGGCCCCGGGCGATCGTATAGCCGGCATGGCGCGCATTGGCGCCCATGTCGAGCGCGGCGGTCACGTCCGCAAGCTTGCGCTCGAGTTCGTCTTCATCGTCGGCCAGCACTTCGGCGATGTTGATGCCGCTGGTCACGCTGCCCGGATCGTCGGGAAAGAAGCGGGCGATGCCGGTCCAGACGATATCGCTCTTCGCCAGGCCGAGCACTGTCTCGTCGACCGTTTCCACCGAGGCGACCTTCAGCGCCACGAGGTCGCGCGCGTCCTCCAGGGCGGTGTTGAAGTCCTCGTAGCGGATGTTGATCAGCGCCGCATGGGTGGGGATCGGCAGAAGGTTGAGCTCGGCTTCGGCGATCATCGCCAGCGTTCCCTCCGAGCCACAGAGAACGGCGTTGAGGTCGAAGCATCCGTCGCCGCGCCTGATATGGGCGAGGTCGTAGCCGGTCATGTAGCGGTTGAGCTTCGGAAAGATCTCGGCGATCCGCTCGTGCTTCTCCCGCGCGATCCGTTCGACCGTCCTGTGGATATCGCCGACGCGGTCTTCGCGCGCGACGATCGCTGCGAGCGCCTCTGGGTCGAGCGGACGCGACCAGAAATCGGACCCGTCCATAAGGACGATGCGCAATCCGAGGACGTGGTTGCTGGTCTTCCCGTAGAGGCATGAACCCTGGCCGCAGGCATCGGTGGAAATCATGCCGCCGATGGTGGCGCGGTTGGAGGTGGAAAGTTCGGGCGCGAAGAACAGGCCGTAAGGCTTCAGGGCCCGGTTCAACTCATCCTTGACAACGCCAGCTTGGACACGCGCAACCCCGCGAACGGGATCGATGTCGAGAATGGAGGTCATGTGCCGCGAACAATCCACCACGACCCCCGATGTCAGGGACTGACCGTTTGTGCCGGTGCCACCGCCGCGCGGCGCGATACTTATCCCTTTGAAGGCTGGTTCCGCCAGCACGACCGCCACGACCTGCAGGTCCTGAACGCTTCTGGGAAAAAGGACCCCGGTCGGTTCGACCTGATAGATTGAATTGTCGGTCGAAAATGCGGTTCGGCTTGCCGGCCCGTTCTCGATATCGCCGTCGAACCCCGCCTCGACGAGGCGCTGGAAAAACCCCGCGGCTGGAAGGGGAATGGAAACCTTCGACGGGAGGCGTGGAATCATTGCGAAACCTTCAGAATGCACTCGAGCCTCGTCACTAGCGCATCGGCCCGAAAATCGGAATCGATTTTCGGAGGGAGCGGCAAACCTATGCCGCTCCTGAAGGCATCGTCAGCGGCCTGTCAACCGGTGGACGTAGCCGCCGGCCGGTTGACAGAACCGTCCGTTTCGAAGAGCCCGCGGGCCGCCTCGACCATCGCCTGCAGGTGGTTGGGGTCGCGCACGCCCTGCCGGTAGAGCTCGATGATGATGCTCGCCATTCGTTCGGCTTCGTCGCTGTCCCTTGCCACCGCGTAGCCGGCGCTGAGCTTGTCGAAGACTTGCTGGCAGCTTGCCAGATCGCGGGAGTCCAGCGGCACCTGCGATCGGTTTGCGATCGTTTGAACCATCTTCATTCCCTCGAAAAAGGCCCGCCCGGCGGGGCGTGCGGGCCGATGCCTCATCTGTTAGAAATCCATGCCGCCACCGGGGGGCATTGCCGGAGGGGCCTCCTTCTTCGGCTTCTCGGCGATCATGGCCTCCGTCGTGACGAGAAGACCGGCGATGGATGCGGCATCCTGAAGCGCCGTACGCACCACCTTCGCCGGATCGATAACGCCCTGCGCATAGAGGTCGCCGTATTCACCCGTCTGGGCGTTCCAGCCATAGGAGAACTCGCTCTTCTCGCGCAGCTTGCCGACGACGACCGAGCCTTCCGCGCCGGCGTTCTCGGCGATCTGGCGAGCCGGCGCCTCCAGTGCCCGGCGGACGATGTCGACACCGACGCGCTGGTCGGCATTGGCGGTCTGAACGTTTTCAAGCGCCTTGACGGCGCGCAGCAGCGCCACGCCGCCGCCCGGCAGGATGCCTTCCTCGACCGCCGCACGGGTTGCGTGAAGGGCGTCGTCGACGCGGTCCTTCTTTTCCTTCACTTCGACTTCCGTCGAGCCGCCGACGCGGATGACGGCAACGCCGCCAGCGAGCTTGGCAAGGCGTTCCTGCAGCTTCTCGCGGTCGTAGTCGGAGGTGGTTTCTTCGATCTGGGCCTTGATCTGGGCAATACGGCCTTCGATGTCGGACTTGGCGCCCGAACCATCGACGATCGTGGTGTTCTCCTTCTCGACCGACACTTTCTTGGCGCGGCCGAGCATGTCGAGCGTCACGTTCTCGAGCTTGATGCCGAGGTCTTCGGAGATGACGGTGCCGGCGGTGAGCACGGCGATGTCTTCGAGCATGGCCTTGCGGCGGTCGCCGAAGCCAGGCGCCTTGACGGCAGCGATCTTCAGGCCGCCGCGCAGCTTGTTGACGACGAGCGTTGCAAGCGCTTCGCCCTCGACGTCTTCGGCGATGATCAGGAGCGGCTTGCCGGACTGAACGACGGCTTCGAGAACCGGGAGCATCGACTGCAGGTTCGAGAGCTTCTTCTCATGGATGAGAATATAGGGATCCTCGAACTCGACCCTCATCTTGTCGGCATTGGTGACGAAATAGGGGCTGAGGTAGCCGCGGTCGAACTGCATGCCTTCGACGACTTCGAGCTCGGTTTCGGCGGTCTTGGCTTCTTCGACCGTGATAACGCCGTCATTGCCGACCTTTTCCATCGCCTCCGCCAGAAAGCTGCCGATCTCAGCATCGCCATTGGCGGAGATCGTGCCGACCTGGGCGATCTCGGAGTTGTTGGAAATATTGCGGGCGTTGGCCTTCAGTTCTGCGACGATGGCGGTAACGGCGAGATCGATGCCGCGCTTCAGGTCCATCGGGTTCATGCCTGAGGTAACGGCCTTGGCGCCTTCGCGAACGATCGCCTGGGCGAGAACCGTCGCCGTCGTGGTGCCGTCGCCGGCGATGTCGCTGGTCTTCGACGCGACTTCGCGGACCATCTGGGCGCCCATGTTTTCGAACTTGTCTTCGAGTTCGATTTCCTTGGCGACCGAAACGCCGTCCTTGGTGATGCGCGGGGCGCCGAAGGACTTGTCGATCACGACGTTGCGGCCCTTCGGGCCGAGCGTCACCTTCACGGCGTTGGCCAGGATGTCGACGCCGCGCAGCATCTTCTCGCGGGCTTCAACGTTGAATTTGACTTCTTTAGCAGCCATGTCCTCACTCCTTCATAGGCAGCTAGCATTGACCACGTCCTGAGGGCCTCAGGCGGCCTGCTTCCCTTCGCTCTGAGCTTCGATGATACCCATCACGTCGTTTTCCTTCATGATCAGCAGGTCTTCGCCATTGATCTTGATCTCCGTGCCGGACCACTTGCCGAACAGGATGCGATCGCCGACTTTGACGTCGAGCGCCTGGATTTGGCCGACATCATTGCGGGCGCCGGGGCCCACGGCGATGACCTCGCCCTCCTGTGGCTTCTCCTTGGCAGTGTCGGGAATGATGATGCCGCCCTTGGTCTTTTCCTCGGAATCGACGCGGCGGACGAGAATGCGGTCATGAAGCGGTCGGAACGACATGTCTTCCTCCATCGACAAACAATGATGACGTTGTTCGCCAGACCGGGCCGGATAACGAGGTCCGGGCAGGTGCAAGGTCGCGCGCCTTGCGCGATTGATCTGGTTCGGTAGTTTTTCGATTTCAAGGGGCGGCGCGGAAAAATTAGCACTCGCTACCGCTGACTGCCAATGGCCCCCGGGGAACAGAAGACCGGCTCCTGCGTTCGACCTGATGACGATGGTCATCCTCTCGTCTCGGAGACGAGTTCAAAACTGGGTTCCGGCTTGAATCCGGATATCGGCGTTCCTAGCTCTCAGGCGATCGAGGCTCGATGAGCTCGATCACCGTCCCACGTCTTTAGGAGTGAGTGACATGGAAGAGAAGACCAAGATAATCAAAGATCTCAGTATCGAGGAACGCGAGGAAATTTTCGTCGATATCGCTCGTACGCTGGAGGATACGGCGCGAGAGGCCCTCGTCGAGGGCAATATGCGCTTTGCTGTGCTGTCGAACAACATGGCCGAAGCGATCCGCGTCAACGCCGACGAACTGGCCCGGGACGATCCCGAAAATGCCGAGCGCGTCTTGCTCGAGGCGACGGCGATGATCTCGCAGTTCGAGGCCGTGCATCCCTATCGCATGGTCAGCATGGCCGTTCACTGATTGCCCCGTGCAAATCAATCGCCGGCATGCGGAACTCTGACAGCCGGCGAAGGTTATTGGATCACAGCATCAAAAGGTGATCCATGACCACTTCGAAAATCAGCACGCCACCCGAAAGCGGAACCGACGATGCGCGTTCCTTCGACACGCAACGGGCCGAGGCCGATCGTCAGAGGGCATCGGACGCAGCCCAGCGCAATGCAGATTCGACACTGGATCGCGACTGCGGCACTGAAACTCAAAGCCTGAAACTCGCGAAACAGTATCTGAGCCTCGGGGGACGCCGTCGGTCCAAGATCGACGACAACATCACCACTGTTCGCCAATGGGAGAAGGATCCCCCGGCGGCCGAACGCTTCTGGCAAGAGCGGGTGGAGACGCTTTCAAAGGAAAACCGCAAGCAGGTGGAGGATTTTCTTCCCACCATCAACACGCCTTGAAACACCGCCACTCGAGGCGAGGTCAGGTCGGAACTGGAGAAGATCATGGCCACAGACAAACACGAACAGATACGCCGGCGAGCCTACGAAATCTGGGAGGCAGAAGGCCGCCCTGAAGGGGCAGACCTGCGTCATTGGATGCAAGCTTGCGACGAGCTGGCTGGCGAGGACGAGCACGAGACGCTGCAGGACCTACTCGATCAAGACGACAGGGACGACGCGGCGCTGCTTCAAGGCGCCGGGGAAAGCGGCGACTTCGACCGGCCACGCCTCGGACGTGGTCAAGGCGCCGGAGCAGCTGCGCCCGATATCGAGATAACCACGGGGGAGAAGTCTTCTCGGCAGAGGATCAGAGAAACCGAAGGACCGTAATCGTCATGCAGCATCTCGACCACGCCATGCAGATCGCTATGGACGCACATGACGGACAGACGGATAAAACCGGCCGGCCGTTCTTCGAGCACTGTCAGCGGGTGGCGCTGCTCGTGTCGGGCGAGGAGTCGCGAACCGTCGCGTACCTTCACGACGTCGCAGAAAAAGGCAGTGGCTGGACGATCGACAGGTTGAAAGAGGAAGGCTTCCCGGCGGCGATCATCTCTGCGGTGGATGCGTTGACCCAGCGGCCCGACGAACCGGACGAGGAATTCGTCAGACGTGCGTCCGCAAATCCGCTCGCGTTGCCTGTCAAGCGCGCCGACCTCGAAGACAATCTCCGGCAGGCCGAACGGACCGGCAAGGACAAGGAGAAGTATCAGCGCGGCCTGGATCTGCTTCGCGATATAGAGAACCGACAGTAGGTGTTCCGTTCTGCCGTCGCAGCGAAGTCCTGCCGGCAAGAGTCGTTCGCGGCGCTATTTCTGACGCGGCTGCCGCAGGCCGGCGCCGGCAGCGATTTGGCGGCCTTGACGTTTGGCGGTCGCGGCTTCGTACAGCGTTCGGGCCGCGTTGCGGACCTCCTCCTGCATTGCCTGGTCCCTTTCGTAGGTCGCATGGCTTGTCGCATAGGGCTCCCAGTAACCAATATAGCGATCGACTTCGGCAAGCGGCCCGGCGGGTATAAGATCCATCGATTTCAGCCAGTCCGAGAGGTTCCTGCGGACATCTTCCGCACCTTCGGTATCCCCATGAACGACGGCGGAAAACAGGCGGCCTTCCAGATGGCGGGGATAGGGCCATCCGTCCATCTCCAGCCGTTTTGCCTGGCCGGCATGTTTTCCATGGGTGCTTGTCGGATCCGGGTTGCCGCCGTCGGCACAGACAAGCCGGTCGATCATCAGCTTCAGGGATGACGGCGCCTGGTACCAATGCACCGGCGTGATGATCATGATGCCGTGCGCCTCGACCCACATCGGGTAGATCTCGTTCATCCAGTCATGGATCTGTCCGAGCGAATAGTTAGGATAACAGGAACAGGGCCAGTGACAGAGAGCCGCCGCAGTGGAGAAGCAGGCTTTGCAGGGATGGATCTGCCTGCCGTATTCCGAGGCGAGCCGACTCAAGTCGAGGATTTCGACCGTCACATGGCGCTGCTGCTCCAGCACCTCTCTGGCGATATCGACCATGCGGTAGCTCTTCGAAATCTCACCCGGGCAAGTGTGTTCGCTGCGCGTCGAGCCGTTGACAAGAAGCAGACGAGTGGGCCCGTTCGGATCCTCATGCCGCTTTTGCGCTTCACGAATGGCGTCGCGGGCCGCCAGCCAGTCTTCAGCCAGATCATAATCGGGATCGGCGAAGCCGGGTCCGGCCTTGCGGGTCTTGGGGCTTTTTCTCGAATCTGCGTAGGCTTCCCAGGCCGCCGAAGCGAGCTTCGCAAGCTCCTCCTGCAATTTGCCGTAGGCCGGATCATGAAATTGATTGAGGAAGCGCCGCTTGAATTCATGCTCGTCGAGCCGCCGGCTGGGGCTACCCTTGCGCGGTTCGAGAGTGGAGGCTGAAGTGGAAACATTGGCTGGCATGGAGAACCTCCTGAAGCCGGTGCTTTGCTGAACGCGCCGGCAGATACTGTGTTCCCGTCATGCGATCGATGGCCGATGCAACCGGAGTGTCGAGAGCGAAACTCTTCCCAAGTTCAAGAAATAGCTGCCACCCGCTAACTATTTCCTGACTCTGAATGGCATGTCCACCGGCGGTAAGTCGCTTATTAACTCATACGACTTATGGTCGCGTTCACTTTCGGCGAACGGGGGAGTAGTCTTGTCCGACGAGCTGCACATGATCTTAGCAATGGGTGGGGTGTTGACGGGCCTGCCCGGAATTGGCGATTGCCTTGATCAACACCATATCGTGCTCGGCGTTCACCTCGATCGAGATGAATTTCATGAATGCGCCGTCCAGCGGCCGTTGCCGAACCTTATCCTGCTCGACGCCCTATCGCCGGAAGGACACGGTCTCGAAGACTGCCGGCGTCTCAAGGAAAACGCCGTAACGCGTTATATCCCGGTGATTATCCTGGTCTCGCCTGAGGACGAGCAAAGCAGGATTGCGGGGTTTGCCGCCGGTGCGGTGGATTGTATCTCCAACCTCGTGTCCGCGGCCGAACTCGTCGCCCGCATCAAGCGACACATCGAGCTCGGCGCGGCGCAGGCGCGCCTGCGGCGGCGCAATGAGCAACTCGAAACGGCGCTTGCCAGCATGGGACAGGGTGTCTGCCTGTTTGACGAGGATAGCCGGCTGCTTCTTTCGAATAATCGTTATGCCGAGGTTTACGGACTCGATCCCGCCGTCATCCATCCGGGCCAGTCACTGGAAGACATCCTGAATCTGCGACAGGAGGTCGGCGCCGTTCCCGCCACCTCCACGTCGGACTATCTCGCTTGGGCCGAAGCGACCAATGTGGACGACGCGCCCCAGGATTGGATCAAGGAACTCAAATCCGGCCAGATCATCCGCGGTTATCATCAGCGCACACCGGAGGGCGGCTGGGTATCGACCCATGAGGATATCACACAGGCCTGGTTCGCGGAAAAAGCTCTTGCAGAGGCGCACGCCCAGGCAGAACGCGCCGAGCAGGAGGCGCGAGCGGCGCATGCCCGGCTTCTGGCAGCTTTCGAAGTCGTCCCCGAAGGCCTCGTCCTGTTCGACGCCGAAGACCGCTTCGTGCTGTGGAACCGCCGATACGAACAGCTTTACGCCGAAAGCGGCGATATACTTGTCAAAGGGATGCGCTTTGAAGAGCGCCTGCGTACAGGCCTCGAACGCGGCCAGTATCCGGACGCGCTAGGACGCGAAGAGGAATGGCTTGAGGAGCGGCTGGCCCATCATGCCGCGCCCACCAGCAAACACGAGCAGCGCCTGCCGGGGAACCGGTGGATCCGGATCGAGGAACGCCGGATCTCCGAAGGGGGCAGCGTCGGCATCCGGGTCGACATTACCGATCTCAAGATGCAGGAGGCGTCGTTCAGGCTGCTGTTCGAAGGCAATCCGATGCCGATGTGGGTGTATGACCGCGATACCTTGAAATTTCTCCATGTCAACCAGGCCGCCATTGATCACTATGGCTACGGTCTTAAGCAGTTCCTGACCATGACGCTGGGTGACATCCAGGCGCCCCTGGACGCCGACCGGGCAACGGCGGCCGTCTTCGACGCCGAGGATCCAGCCGCCACGACCTGCTCCTCCCGCCACCTCAAGGCAGATGGCGGCGCCATTGAAGTCGCCGTCTATTCCACGTGCTTGAACTACAAGGGCAAGGCGGCATCGCTGATGGCCGTTGTCGACGTCACCGAGGCCAAGCGCGCCGAAAAGGCATTGCTGCAGCACCGCGACACGCTGGAAGAGATGGTGCGCTCGCGCACCGTCGAACTGGCGCGGCAGACGGAAGAACTCGAACGCATGCTCGAACAGGAAAAGCAGATCAACGAGTTGCAGCGCCAGTTCGTCTCGATGGCGTCGCATGAATTCCGCACCCCGCTGGCGGTGATCGACGGGGCGGCGCAGCGGCTCACTCGGCGCAAGGAGGCGACGACGCCGGAATTCCTTGCCGAAAAGGCCGACCAGATCCGCAGCTCGGTTTCCCGTATGCTCGAACTGATGGAAAGCATTCTTGCTGCCGGGCGGTTGGATCATGGCCGGATCACCATCGTGCCCAAGCCGTGCTCGATTGCCGAAATCATCGAAACCTGCAGCAGGCGTCAGGAAAGCATCCGGCGGTCCCATCGCTTTCTGCTGAAATTGGACGAGCTTCCCGAAACGATCTACGGCGATCGTCCCGCCCTCGACCAGGTTTTCAGCAATCTCTTCTCGAATGCCGTCAAATACGCGCCGGATTCTCCAAACGTCCACGTCTCAGGATGGCAGGAGGGAGAAAGCGTCTGCATCACCGTGCGCGACGAAGGCATCGGCATCGACGCCGACGACCTCCCGAAGATGTTCCAGCGTTATTTCCGCGCCAGAAGCTCCACAGGCATTGCCGGCACCGGCATCGGCCTCAATCTCGTCAAACAGATCGTCGAGCTTCATGGCGGAACGATCGAGGTGACGAGCAGCCGCGGAAGCGGTACGACGTTTACCCTCAGGATACCGATCGGTGCCGAGATATCGGATGAATTGCGCGTCGCTACGCGATAGGAACCCAGGCGGTTCGTCATGAAAAAAACGTCAGGCGGTCGACCGGACGACCGGCACCCATTTGATATCGAGACCTATGTGCGGGACATTGCAATCAGACCATGCTTTATATGCGGCTTGGTCAAGGGTGATCCAATTTACTTTCATCATCGCATCTTCGAAGACGAAGAGACGATTATCTTCCTTAGCAAATATCCGACCCTGCCCGGTTACTGCCTTGTCTGTCCGAGGGAGCATCGCGAGGATCTGGCGAGGGGTATGTCGACAGACGAATATCTTCGGCTGCAGGAGAAGGTGCACGTTCTGTCTCGCGCCCTTAAAAGCGTGTTCGACGCCGAGCGAATTTACGTCCTTTCACTGGGCAGCCACCAGGCTAACAGCCATCTGCATTTTCACGTAGTTCCCTTGCCGCCTGGCGTGCCTCTTGAGAAGCAGCAATACCGCGCGCTGATGGCAGAACACGGCGTTTTGCAGATGCCGGACGATCAAATGGCGGAGTTAGCCCAGCGGATCGGTGCTGTGTATCGTTTGGAGCTGTCTGAACGCCGTTAGGTCTCACGCCGCGGGAGAACGAAGGCTGGTACGCGTTCGCCGTTCTCGCGGAAGTGCCTCTCCAGCTCGTCTAGCTCCGGTTGAACCGGCGGATTGCTCAGCGCCATCACCCAACTCTCTCCAACTGGCAAGGCCATCGCTGTCGTTGCGAGTAGTGTGGTCCCCGGGGCGATCTCGCCTCGTAGCTGCGGCAGCACTGTCTTGGCATAAATGAGGTTGGTGTTTGGTATCGGGCTCATCGCATGCCCGACGCGGGGGGACGGCGACAGATCGATGATCGCGCTGACATCCGTCTGTCCGTACCAGACAGCCCGGCCTTCCGCCTGTTCGGATCGGTCGGCATTGAAATCGGCGCGTTCGATCGCAAAACCACCTTCTATGGTGCTGAGCGCACGCGGCGTGGTTATGCGGTGAATGCGGACATGCCAGGGGTTTGCGGGAATGAGCCAGGTCTCGATGCTGACGTCATTCCACGGACGCCAGCGCGAATAAAGCCGATCGCCCGATATCAGCGCCTCTTCGAGGGTTTGCCGAATCCGGAAATGGACGCCGTCATCGGAGAGGCCGAGCATGCCGTCGAAGCTCGCGGCGGCAAAGTTCCGGTCGTCGGCCTCGATGTTGAAAGCGTAGCGGGTGGAGTAGACGAATTTCGAGTATTTCTCGTTGGCGCCGCGCATCTTGTCATGCTGCTGGCCGGAGGAGAGCACGACGACATTTCCCGGCGTGTGCATGGCGACCATGCCGGCCGGCTTCAAAGCCACCGGCTCTGAGAATTCCGGCTGCGGCGCTTCTTCGGCGGCCCAGAAGGGATGGTCCTCGGGAAGGGCGAGCGGCAGGAAGAATTTCAGCGCCCAATAGGGTGAGCCGGGTGAGTTGTAGCTCTCGCTCATCAGGAGGTTCGGATAGCCGTAGCCGATGGAGAGAACGCCGTCACGGTCGGCGATCGGCAGCGCCGACCACCAGCGGATATGGCGCATGTAATAGCCCTTGATCTCAGCCCAGGGCAGCGCCTCGACGCCGGCAAAGGCAAGCGCGCCCCAGAAGCCGCCGGCCGCAAAGCGGTAGGTCTGGCTGCGGCCGAAGGCAAGGGCGGCGCCGTCAGGGCCAAACCAATGGCGGATATCCCGGGCGAAGATTTCGGCGCGAGCGCGGAAACGCTCCTTGCGCGCCTCGTCTCCACGCGCCAGCACGGCATAGATCAGGCCGTAGAAATGCATGGCGAAGGGGATGTAATAATCGACCCGCCTGACCGGGCCGTCGCGATACCAGCCTTCGCCGAGATCGAAAGCCTCGGCTTCGTCGAGGTAGGCGATGGTTTTGCCGTGGTCGAACGGAACACCGACGCGCTCCAGCCCGAGATCGATGAGGACGCGGAAGAATTTCCAGTTGTTGTCGATGAATTCCAGGTTCCGCGCGGCGACCAGATAGGCAGAGACCGTCTTCTTCTCGTTGTCAGCAAGCGGCTCCCAGATATGTTCGGGCACGAGCGCCAGTGCAAAGCCGACGGCGGCAAGCTCGACCAGCCGCTGGTTGCGGTCGGCCAGATCGCCCCAATATTCGGGGTGGTCAGGATTGGTGCCGTTTGCCAGCCCGCTCCGATAGAGATTCCAATGCGGAAAATGGCCGCCGCCAGCGACGAGCGGGACGATGCCCCAGAGCGGTCGTGCAAATCCCTCCAGATCCGCCGCCGCCCGGTCGAAGATCGCGCCGGCAGCACCCAGGCGCACGCGGGCGCCGCCCTCAGAGAAATAGGGCAGAAGCGGTTTGAAGAGATCGATGACGGCCTTGGCCAGATCGTCGCGTGTCGTCAGCGGATTGCCGGAGAGCGGGTTGGCCTTGGTGGGATCGTAGATCATCGCCAGCTCGGAATTTCGTGAAAACAGATTCGGCCGCGGGCCGATGTTGACCCGCGGCCGCCGATATCTCGTGAGGTTACTTGATGGCTTTCACACCCTCGGTCATTTCCTTCAACCCGTCGTCGACGGAAGTGTTGTCGGTCATGATCGCGTCATGGGCGCGGTTGAGCACGACCTCGATCTTGGCGGCGTTCGGATTGACCGCCATCTCCAGATAGGTTTTCGACGGTATCAGCGCTTCCTTGCTGGCCGCGTCCTCGGGGAAACCGGGCGTCGAGGCGATCTTGGCGCTGACGTCAGCCGTCTTCAGCGCCGGGAAGGTGCCGGTCGAGGCGATGACGGCCGCGCCCTCGGGGCCGGTGACGAACTTGATGAAATCGAGGGCTGCATCCTTGTGGGTGGAATTGGCGTTGACCGCCAGCCCTGAGATCTGCGCGGCGGTGGTGCCGGCTGGCACGCCATCGGGATGCGGGAACTTCACGATGCCCCAGTTCTTGCTCTTCGATTCACCCGATTTGACCTTGGCGATCTGGGTGCCGACGAACCAGGTGCCCATCGGCAGCATGCCGATCGTGCCGTTGAAGAAGAGCGCCGAATAATGCGTGTTCGAAGTCTTCAGGAAGGCATAGGAGGGGATCGCGCCATCCTTCTGCAGAGTGAGGGCCCGCTCGTACCAGGGCTTCAGGAAGGCGTAGTCGCCATCAACAAGCGTGTGTTTTCCGTCGAGGATGCCGGGCAGCTGGACAGTTGAGCGCCAGGTGTGCAGCAGCGCGCCATAAGTCTTGTTGGTGCCCATGCCGCCTGCAAGCTTCTCGGCGGTCGCGTCGAACTGCGCCCAGGTCATGTCGTTGGTGGGGTAGGGGACGCCGGCTTTGTCGAAGATCTCCTTGTTGTAATAGACGATCCAGAAGTCGGAGCGGAACGGCAGCGAATAGATCTTGCCGTCGACGGTCAGCTCCTCGATCAGGCCGCCATAGGGCGCCGGATCGATCTTCTGATCCTTCAGGAAGCTGCTGAGATCGGCGATGTTGCCGGCGCGCACCAGATTGGTATAGCCCGGCACGTCCTTGATGGTGACGATGTCGATATCCTTCGAGCCGCCGGTCAGCTGCGTCGAGATCATCTGCTGGTAGTCCTGCGAGCCGAGATCCATCGGCTCGAACTTCACGTTCGGATGCTTGGCCTGATAGGCTTCAATCAGCGGCTTATAATAGGCGGTCTTGTCCCAGTCCCACAAAGCCCATTTGAGCGTCACGGCATCCTCGGCCAGCGCTGCGCCGGCCGTCGTCGCGGCCAGAGTGAAACCTGCCACGGCAAGTTTCACCGTCCTTCCGAATTTGTCCAAATACATTCCTGTTCTCCTTCCCTGGATCGTCTCTGGATCAGTTATTTTATGAAGTGTCGGTGCGGCCGCATTGCCTCTGGCAGGTCCAGAACCAACACCACTGCCCGATGGACGCCGAATGCGACGGCGAACATTCCGAGTGAAAAATTGAAGGTCGCCGGCATGAACACGGAAACCGGATAGAAGAGGATGTGCGCCAGCCACAGGGCGGCGTTGACGGCGAGGGCGGCAAGCGCCGGCAGCGGGCGGGCGACGGAGGCGAGCGCGGCGAGGCGAAGGAGCCGCAGCGCCGGCAGGTCGCGCATCACCATCAGCACGACGAGATGGCAGGCGGTGACCGCAAGAAAGGCGGTGGCAACAAGCGCGACCGCCAACGGTGCGGCGAGCACCAGGTTGTCACGCGCGCTGGCTGCATAGGTGAGGATTGCATGGATGCCGAGCGCGAACCCGCCCGTCAGCGCCAGACCCCAGGCGGTGGCGCGCCAGAAAAAGTGCAGGAATGCTTCGGTGAAGTCCCTGAGCAGATAGGTGTTGCGATCCTCGACGAACGCCACCGAGACCCGGGCCATGGCGGCGATTGCCGCCGGCAGCGTTACGACGGGGAGGCAGGCCAGGATGAACAGGATGTTGAGCTTGACCAACTCCCACCATTCGCGGGCGAGGATGTCGGCGAAGAGGGCAAGGCCGGTCTTCGCGGGCGCATCCTTCGGAATACCCGGCCCCTCCTTCGTCCACATGTCCCGCAACCACTGCATGGCCGTCTCCCCAAGTGCTCAGCAGAGAATCGATCGTTCGGTTTCCTTGTCGAACAGCTGCGCGTTGCTCATGTCGGCGACAAGCGTCGCCTCGTCGCCGATATCGGGCCGGAAGCGCGGCGACACGCGGGCGATGAGATTGCGTCCGCCGGCCACCATGTTCAGGTGCACTTCCGAGCCCATCGGTTCGGCAAGTTCGACCACCGCCTTCAAAGGCGCCAGGTTCTCGGCCGGAATGTCGGCCGGCGGCAGTTCGTGGAAGTTCTCCGGGCGGATGCCGAGCACCACTTCGCGGCCCTCGTAGGGAGCGATCCTGCTCTTGTCGAAATGATCAGGCAGCGGCAGCTCGCGGCCATCGAAGACGGCGACATAGTCCTCGCCCCGGCGCTGAATGGTCGAAGGCAGCATGTTCATCTGCGGTGCGCCGATGAAGCCGGCGACGAACATGTTGACGGGCCGGTCGTAGAGGTTCTGCGGCGTGTCGACCTGCTGGATGTGCCCGTCCTTCATGACGACGATCCGGTCGGCCATTGTCATGGCTTCCACCTGGTCGTGGGTGACGTAGATGAAGGTGGCGTCGAGGCGCTTGTGCAGCTTGGTGATCTCCGAGCGCATCGTGCCGCGCAGCTTGGCGTCGAGGTTCGACAGCGGCTCGTCGAGCAGGAAAACGGCCGGGTTGCGCACCATGGCGCGGCCGAGCGCGACGCGTTGGCGCTGCCCGCCCGAAAGCGCTTTCGGCTTGCGGTTCAGGAGATGGGTGATGTCGAGGATCTTGGCGGCATCCTGCACCTGCTTATCGATGAAATCGCGCGACACTTTGCGCAGCTGCAGACCGAAGGCCATGTTCTTGTAGACGGTCATATGCGGGTAGAGCGCGTAGTTCTGGAAAACCATGGCGATGTCCCGATCCTTCGAGGGGACGTCGTTCATGACGTCGCCGCCGATCCGGAGCTCCCCGCCTGAGATCTCCTCGAGACCCGCGATCATCCTGAGCGTCGTGGACTTGCCGCAGCCGGAGGGGCCGACCAGGATGATGAATTCCTTATCGGCGATCTCGAGATCGATATCGTGGACGACGGTGAGCGCGCCGTAGGTCTTGTTCAGCTCTTTAAGCGAAATGCTGGCCATCGGCTTCTCCTGACCTCACCAATAAGAAGACCAGCGGCGCGACAGGCGCGTCAGAGCTTCCATGTAATAATAATCTCCCCAGGAGACGCACTCATCGACCCCCTCGCCGCGGCAGGTGTTGAAGGGCGATTTCTTCGAATAGGTGGCGTGCAGCACTAGGCCGTTGGAGACGGTGGGATCGTTGACCGCATAATGATCGGCAAGGCTCTTCATCATGCGCCGCGCCAGCATGCGGTAGCGCTCGGCGGCTTCGGCATCGACGAGGTCGGCCATCTCAAGCAGGCCGCAGGCGGCGATCGAAGCCGAGGAACTGTCACGCGGCTCGCTGTCGCCATCGGAAAAGACCAGATCCCAATAGGGCACCATGTCGGCAGGCAGCCGGTTGAGATAGAAGGGGAGCAGCCGGTCGAAGGTCTGGCGATATTCCTCGATCCGCTCGTAGCGATAGGAGATCGCCATGCCCGCGATGCCCCAGGCCTGCCCGCGCGCCCAGGCGCTGTCGTCCCGGTAGCCTTGCTTGGTGGCGCCGCGCACCGGCGCGCCCGTGACCGGGTCCATGTAGAAAGTGTGATAGGTGGAATCATCCGGCCGCACCGAATTGGCGAGCGTGGTGCGAGCGTGGGCGAGCGCGATCTCGCGGTATTTCGGATCGCCCGTTTCGCTGCTGGCCCAGTAGAGAAGCGGCAGGTTCAACAGGCAGTCGATGATGTAGCGGTATTCTTCCGGTCTGCCCTTGCGGCCCCAGGCTTGGATGAACTGGCCGATCGGCTGGAAGCGCTCGATCAGCTGGTCGGCGGCGAGGATCGCCGCCTTGCGGCCGTCCTCGTCCCCGACGAGTTTCCAGGCGGCGATGCAGGAGGGCGAATAGAGAAAGCCCATGTCATGATGATCGGTCTCGATGCGGTTGACGATCCGATGCAGGAAGGACTGGACCTGGATCTGCGCGGCCAACCGGAACACGGGATCGCCGCTATGCTCGAAGGCAAGCCACAGCTCGCCCGGCCAGAAACCGGCCGTCCACTGGTCGTTGGCAACAGCGGGATAGAAGTTGTTGACGCTCGAATGGTTCTGCGCGGCGTAGGTGAACTGTGGAAGGTTGCGCCTGACCTGCTCGACGGCAAGATCGAGCGCGGCGTTGACTTCCTTATCGGTGATCGGCTGCGGGGCGACTGTTGAAACGGCATTCATGGATTTACCCCTTCAATCCCGTCGAGGCGATGCCCTCGACAAAGAAGCGCTGCAGAGCAAGGAAGACGACGAGAACGGGGACGAGGGCGACGACGGAGGCCGCCATGATGAGCCCGTATTCGGCCGAATATTGCGAGATGAACATGCGCAGGCCGATCTGGACGGTCTTCAGCTCTGTCTTGGTGAGATAGATCATCGGGCCGAGGAAATCGTTCCAGGTGCTGACAAAGGTGAAGATCGTCAGCGTCGAGAGCGCGGGCTTGGAGAGCGGCAGCATGATGCGCGCCCAGATCTGATATTCGTTCATGCCGTCGATGCGGGCCGCCTCGCAGAGCTCGGTCGGGATCGACATGTAGAACTGCCGCATCAGGAAAACGCCGAAGGCGGTGAAGGCCTGCAGGCAGATCAGCGCCAGATGCGTATTGTTGAGGCCGAACTCCCGCATCAGCAGGAATTGCGGCACCATATAGACCTGCCAGGGCATGGCGATGGTGGCGATATAGCCGAGGAACAGCGTGTTCTTGTGAGGGAAATTCAGCTTGGCGAAGGCATAGGCGGCAAAGCTGGAGGTCAGAAGCTGCAGCAGCGTGACGATGATCGTCAGCTTCGAGGTGTTGTAGATGAAGAGCGCAAGCGGGATCTTCGTCCAGATGTCGACGTAGTTCTGCCATTGCGGCTGCGACGGGATCCATTCGATCGGGAAGGCGAACACGTCGCGGCTAAGCTTCAGGGATGCCGAGAGCATCCAGGCGAAGGGCATCAGCATCACCATCGTCACCGTGAGGACGATGACATAGAGCAAGACCGTTTTGGCGGTCACCCTGCGTCCGGCGATCCTCATGCCTCGTCCTCCCTCTGCCGGCGGAACTGGACGATCGTGACCGCGAGCACAAGGAAGAACAGCACCAGGGAAATCATGCTGGAATAGCCGAGATCCCAAGAAATGAACGCCTCGTTATAGATGTGGTAGACGAGGACGAGCGTCGATGTGCCGGGGCCGCCCTGGGTGATCATGAAGATTTGGTCGAACACCTTAAAGGACTGGATCGTCAGCATGACGGTGACAAAGAAGGTCGTCGGCCCGAGCTGCGGCACGGTCACATGGATGAATTTCTGCCAGGAATTGGCGCCATCGAGATCGGCGGCCTCGTAGAGTTCGGCATTGATGCCCTGCAGGCCGGCCAGATAGATGACCATGTAATAGCCCATGTTCTTCCAGATGCCGAAGAGGATCACCGTCACCATCGCCCAGCGGCGGTCGGCCGCCCAACCCGGCATGTTCTTCGGGTCGAGGCCGAGCGTGTAGAGGACCATGTTCACCGGTCCCATCTCGGGATTGAAGATCATGTTCCAGACGACGGCGACGGCGACCAGCGAGGCGACATAAGGAAAGAACATCGCCGTGCGGAAGAAGTTGCGCCCGGCGATTTTCTGGTTGAGGAGGACGGCCAGGCCGAGCGCGCAAAGCAGCGTCGCCGGCACCGAGGCGGCCGTATAAATGATCGTGTTCCAGAGGGCTGCGATGAAGGCCTTATCGTCGAAAAGCCGCCAGAAATTGTCGAGCCCCGCGAATGTGATCGCATTCGAGCCGTCCCAATGCATGAAGGCGAGGGCGAAGGCGAACAGGATCGGACCGAGCGTGAAGACCGCGAAGCCGAGGAAATTCGGCGCGATGAAGGAATAGGCGACAAGGGCGCTGCGGATCTTGCGCTGCCGCTTGGTCAGGACTGCAGCCTTCCGGCCAGAAGTTGCCGGAGCGGCATCCGTCGCAATGACCGAGTTCGATATGGACACGAGAATGCCTTCCTCCTGGACGGACCTTCCGCAGCTGACGGCTTGCGAATGCCTCCGTCGCCGCTCCCCTTCAGTCAACGACATAACACATATCCGGCATTGGTCAAACAAGTTCTGAATAGGTCATACAAATTTAATGGAAAGCGCCAGAAACATATGATAGGTGAGCAAAGAGACCAGACGCTCGTCGAGGCTTTCCGGCGCAGGAGGAACATGTTCAGCGAGATTTCAGGGGAACTGCCGGACTTCTTGGGCGACTTCACGCCCGGAGCGGTCCGTTCCGATCGCGAAAGTTGGAGCGCGGTGCCGCAGGTCCTGCGCAATGCCGTTCTTTGCGATGCCGAGGCTGCAGTTGCGAGCGCCTGGCCTCTGATCACCGCTTCCGATTACCGGGAATATACTGCGACCGGCAACCGCTCTCGTTTTGAGGAACTCTATTTCACCCGAAGGCGGATGCTCAACGATTTAGTGCTGGGCGAACTCATCGAGGGGGAGGGGCGGTTCCTGCCTGACATCGTCGACGGCATCTTCTTGATCGCGGAGGAGAGCGGCTGGCAGCTTCCGGCTCACAATGCCTATGAACGCAGTGGTGCGCGTCTGCCGCTTCCCGACAACTCGCAGCCCGTCATCGATCTCTTCGCCGCCGAAACGGCGGCCCTGCTTGCAACGATCGTCGCCCTGCTGGGCACGGCGCTCAACGACATCAGCCCGGAGATTTCGGCACGGGTAGGGCGCGACATCGAGAGCCGCATTCTTCTGCCCTATCTCGGCCGGCATTTCTGGTGGATGGGCCGCGGCAGTGAGCGGATGAACAACTGGACGGCCTGGATTACCCAGAACGTCCTGCTGGCGACCTTCTCTCTGAGGACCGATCAGGCGACGCGCCGGGCGGTCGTCGAGAAGGCGCTCGCCAGCCTCGACGCCTTTCTGAAGGACTATGCGGGCGACGGGGCTTGCGAAGAGGGCGTGCTTTACTACCGTCACGCCGCTCTCTGTCTTCATGGCGCCGTGACCGTTCTCGATACCGTAGCGCCGGGCCTGTTTGCCGGGATCTGGCAGCAACCGAAGATCCGCAACATGGCCGAATACATCGCCAATATGCATGTGGCCGGCCGCCATTATTTCAATTTCGCGGATTCCTCCGCCGTCGTCGGGCCCTGCAGCGCACGCGAGTACTTGTTTGGAAAAGCGGTCGGTTCGCCGATGCTGGCGGACTTCGCCGCGGCCGACAGGGCTGCGGCCGAACGTCCGCACCTGCCTGAGGAATGGAACCTCTGGTATCGCGTGCAGGAGTTGCTGGTCGGTCATCGGATCCCCCGGACTGAAGCGAAACCGACACCACCCAAGGGCGATATTTTCTATCCCGGCATCGGCCTGTTCATCGCGCGCGACCAACAGTTTTCGCTTGCGGTCAAGGGTGGCAACAATGGCGAAGGCCACAATCACAACGATGTCGGCAGCGTGACTCTCTACAAAACCGGACGCCCGCTGCTGATCGACGTCGGCGTCGAGACCTACACGGCCAAGACCTTCTCCCCGCGGCGCTACGAGATCTGGACGATGCAATCGGCCTATCACAACCTGCCGACATTCGAAGGTGTCATGCAGTCCGCGGGCGAAGCCTTTGGCGCCCGGGAAGTCGAAGTCGAATTCGGTGAGGCGAGTGCGCGCGCCTCGATGGAAATATCAGGCGCCTATCCCGCGGAAGCACAACTGCGCAGCTATCGCCGCACCGTCTCTCTACAGCGCGGCCGGCATGTGGAGATTGTCGATGCTTATGACGGAGATCGATCGGCGGTGCTGTCGCTGATGACGTGCCTTGCGCCGACCGTCACCGCGGAGAGGATCGATCTCGCAGATCTCGGCAGCATTTTCGTGGACGGCGCCGACACGATCGAAATCGACGAGATCGAGGTCAATGACGCCAGGCTGAGATCGGCCTGGCCCGGTAAGCTTTACCGGCTGCGTCTGCCGTTTGCCGGCAGGCTCCTGAAATTGCGAATAAATTAAATGGTTAGAGCATGGTGGCACCGAAACCGCTGACGCTTTTCGGCATCATGCTCTGAGGAGGGCGAGCATGGAATTGACGCTGAAGATCGTGGACGCCGATGGGTTCGTCCTGGCAAGCTCCACAGGGCAGGATGAGACCTTCCTGGTCTTTCGCCAAAGCTATCGCGAAGGCGAGCAGGTGGTCGTTGAGGCCTCCCAGCCCGGACATGTCTTCCTCGCGCTGGACAGCGCGATCCAGCCCGGCCTGGTCTATATGAAGGAGTGCTCCTATTCGCTTGCCGTGCCGTTCGGCGACAGGCGCCGGCCCTATTCCCCGAACGCCTTCAAAGGCGATATCCACCGGCTGTCGGTGCGCAGGGCGCGGCACGGGGAGATCGCGCACCGGCGCAATATGGCGCTCAATCCCTGGGATGATCACGCCAATCGGACGCTGTTTCCGCATGCGCGCGCCAATGTCGAAACCCGGGGCGAAGCGGTCTTTGCCGCCCGGAACGCCATCGACGGCGAAAAGGCCAATGATGATCACGGCTTCTGGCCCTATACGAGCTGGGGCATCAATCGTGATCCGCAAGCGGCGCTGACGGTGGAGTTCGGCAGGCCCGTGCGGATCGACGAGATTGTCTTCTATCTCCGCGCCGATTTTCCGCATGATTCCTGGTGGGAAGAGGCAAGCGTCACCTTCTCGAGCGGCAAGACCTTTTCCTTCCCGCTGGTCAAATCAGGCGCCGCCCAGGGTTTCCCGATCGAGCCTTGCCTCGTCGAATGGGTCGAGCTGCATGGCCTGATCAAAGCCGAGGATGTCTCACCCTTTCCGGCGCTGACGCAGATCGAAATCTGGGGAACCGAGGCGCCGCGCGCCGGAAATCTGGACGTCGTCGTTGCCGCCGCTGACGAGCACGCCTAGATGTGAGCCTCTCCTGATCAGCATGAATGCGGGTGCTCGCCAGCGGCGGCAACGGGCCGCTTCCGCTAGCCCATCCCCACGTGCTAAGGGGATCGGATGCGACTGCTTGTGGTGGAGGATAACAAGGATCTGGCGGCCTGGCTGGGCAAGGCCCTGCGGCAGGCGCAATATGCCATCGATATCGCCCATGACGGTGAGGATGCCGAGCATATGCTGAAGGTCGCCGAGTATTCGGCGATGATACTCGACCTTGCGCTGCCCAAGCTCGACGGCTTGACGCTTTTGAAGCGGCTGAGGCAGTCCGGCAACAAGCTCCCGATCATCATCCTGACAGCCAATGCGAGTCTCGACGGCCGCGTGGCCGGGCTCGACAGCGGCGCCGACGATTACCTCGCCAAGCCTTTCGAAATTGCCGAACTCGAAGCCAGGATCCGGGCGGTGGTGCGCCGCGGGCAGGATCGGGCCTCGTCTGAGATCACGGTCGGGAACCTGCGCTTTTCCGGCGGGACGCGGCAGTTCTTCGTCGAAGGTGAGCCGCTGCAACTGACGCCGCGCGAATATGCCGTTCTCGAGCAACTGGTCATGAAGCAGGGCAACACGGTCTCGAAGGCCGCGCTTTCCGAAAGCGTCTTCGGTTTCGACGACGAGGCGGATCCGAGTGCCATCGAAATTTATGTCCATAGGCTTCGAAAGAAGCTCGAGGCCAGCTCCGTGCAGATCGCGACATTGCGCGGCCTCGGCTATCTCCTCAGACATGTTCAGTAGCGTCTTCAGCAAGACCGGCGCCGCCATCGGCCGGCTCAGCCAGAGCCTCAGGGTGCAGTTGCTGTCGCTGGTGCTGCTGACGCTGTTCGGCGCGATCGCCTTCAATCTCTACGACAGCTTCTGGTCGGCCGATGCGACGGCGAAACTGGTGACGGACCGCACGCTACTGGCCTCGGCCCGGGTCATTGCCGAGGCGGTGCGCGTCGATGAGGGCGGCAATGTCCAGGTCGATGTGCCGCCCGCAGCGCTCGAGATGTTCGATACGGGTTTCGGCGACCGCGTCTTTTATCAGGTGATCACCGTGTGGGGCAATCTGGTGAGCGGCTTTCCCGACCTGCCGCTGCCAACAGCCCAGCGCGTCGGCGAGGATCGCGCCTTCCACGGCGCCGATGTGCGCGTCCTGATGCTCGACCATCCCGTGGTCGGACTTCCCGATGACGGCACGATCTCCGTGACCGTCGCGGTAACGCATAACAGCCAGCATGCGATGCGAAGGCAGCTGTGGCTTTCGGATTTTTCCAAACAGTTCGTGCTGGTCTTCCTTGCAAGCCTGGTGACCATTCTCGGTCTGCAGCGTGGCCTTGCGCCGGCCCTCAGGCTGCGGGACGCGGTGCGGGAGCGCGGCCGCAACCGTCTCGATCCGCTGCCGCCGGAGATGGTGCAGAGCGAACTGCGCCCGCTTGTCCATGCGCTGAACGACCATATGGAGCGCGTGCAGAGCCAGATGGCCGCGCAGCGGCGGTTCGTATCGAATGCGGCGCATCAGCTCAGAACGCCGCTCGCATTGATTTCGACGCAGGCGAGCGTGGCGGCCCGCGAAAGCGATGCGGCTCGCCGCGACGAGGCGCTTGCCGCGCTTCGGTCCAGCACCAGGCAGATTTCGCGCCTCGCCGGCCAACTCCTGACCTTGTCGCGGGCCGAGCCCGGCAGCCGGCGTCCGCGCAGCGACGTGACCGATCTCAGCAAGGCCGCCCGTGAGATATTGGAAGCGCAGGCCGAAGAGGCGTTGAAGCGCAATATCGATGTCGGCCTGGAAGCGGACCGCCCCGTCATCGTCGAGGGCGACGGCACGATGCTGCGCGAAATGCTGGTCAACCTCATCGACAACGCGATCCGCTATAGCGGCGCGGATGGACGGGTGACCGTCTCGATCGGGCAGTCGGGCGGAAGCGCCGTCATCACCGTCGAGGATAACGGGCCAGGCATTCCCGAGAGTGAGCGCGACCAGGTGTTTGAACGCTTCTACCGGATCATGGGAACCGAAAGCGAGGGGAGCGGCCTCGGCCTCGCGATCGTCCGCGAGGTCGTCGAAGGCGCTGGAGGATCGGTGTCGCTCGGTGATGCGGAAGGCGGCGGTCTCGTCGTGACCGTGCGGCTTCCGCTTGCATAGACGCGAAGCGCCTCGATAAATGCGCCGGATCTGGCGCCGTAACCGGGTTGGTGGCAACCCTCGCTCGCTATTCGGCGTGATCCTCGGCCTTGAGGAACTGCCGCCCAATCGACCGAAGGCAGATGCTCGGGACAAGCCCTGGGACAAGCCCTAGCATGACGAAGTGGGCTGACTTTGTCATCAAACGCAGGATGGCCGGGCTTCACACCCGGCCTTCCCTTGATCTGCCTTGGGAGGGAGGCCGATCTGATTACTGCGTGTCGAGGTGCTGCTGCGGCCGCCATTTCGCCAGGCGGTTCTCGATCAGCGTCATGATGTATTCGGCAACGAGTGTGACGACCATGACGAGGAGGATTGCAGCGAACATGCCGGCCGCATCGAAGGTGCCCTTGGCGATCGAGATCAGCTGGCCGATGCCGAAGCGCGCGCCGACGAATTCGCCGACGATCGCGCCGATGATCGCAAAGCCGAAGGAGACGTGCAGGCTGGCGAAGATCCAGCTCATCGCCGAGGGAATGACCACCGTACGGGTCACCTGCCAATCCGAAGCGCCGAGGATGCGGGCATTGGCGATCATGTTGCGGTCGGCCTCGCGCACACCCTGGAAGGCGTTGGCAAAGACGACGAAGAACACCATGATGAAGGCGAGCGCCACTTTGGACGGCAGCCCGAGGCCCATGATCATGATGAAGATCGGCGCAAGCACCACGCGAGGGATCGAGTTGATCGCCTTGATGTAGACGGAGAAGATGTCCGACAGGAAGCGGTTGCGGCCGAGGCCGATGCCGACGAAGACGCCGGTGATCGAGCCGGCGAAGAAGCCGATCAGCGCCTCTTCCATCGTCACCCAGAGATTATACCAGAGCGACCCTTCGGTCGTGCCCTCTGTTGCCCACTCATAGAGACGCTGCAGGACGCCGCTCGGGCTCGAATAGAAAAACGGATCGATCCACTGCATGTTGGAAGCGAGCTCCCACATGCCGATGACAGCGACCAGAATGGCGATCTGCCAGAAGCGCACCAGCGCATCGCGCCGGCGCATGGCCTTCAGTGCGGAGGCTTCGATCTCGGCATCGGACGTGCCAGGACGAAACATAGCGGCCGAACCGGCCTCGAAAGTCGTGTGTGCCATGATATCCTCCCGTCAGGCCGCTTCGCTTGCGCGGCGGTAGCTGGTTTCGACCTCCTCGCGCAGGTCCTCCCAGATCGTCTTGCAATAATCGATGAAGTTCTGCTCGTAGCGGATCTCCGACACGACGCGGGGCCGGGGAAGGTCGATCGGATAGACCGACTTGACCGTCGCCGGGCCGGCGGTCAGCACATAGACCTTGTCGGCAAGCGCCACCGCCTCTTCGAGGTCGTGGGTGACGAACACCACCGAAGCCTTGCGCTCCGCCCAGAGCTTCAGAAGTTCCTCGTGCATGACGGTGCGGGTCTGCACGTCGAGCGCCGAAAAGGGCTCGTCCATCAGCAGGATCTCGGGTTCGTTGATGAAGGTCTGCGCCAGCGAGACGCGCTTGCGCATGCCGCCGGAGAGCTGATGGGGATAGTGTTGCAGAAACTTCGACAGGCCGACACGCGCCAGCCAGTCGCGGGCCATCTTCTCAGCCTCGGCGCGTGGCTTGCCGCGAAACAGCGGACCGGCCATGACGTTGTCGATGACATTCCTCCAGGGAAAGAGCGCGTCGGTCTGAAATGCGAAGCCGACGCGCGGATCGATGCCGGTGATCGGCCCGCCCATCAGGCGGACTTCGCCGGCGGAAGGGCGTGCGAGGCCCGTTACGAGATTGAGCGTCGTCGATTTGCCGCATCCGGTAGGGCCGACGACGGCGACGAACTCGCCGCGGGCGACCGTCATGTTGAAATCGCGCAGCGCCGTCAGTGACTTGCCGGTCGGCGAGACGAAGCGGCGGCTGACATTGATCAGCTCGATCGCCGGGGTCTGATTGCTGGTCTGTTGCATGGTGATACCCGAAGCGTGCTTTTTGGACGCGCGCACGCAATGCCCATGATCGAAGGGAGGCCGCTCCCGCTTGGGAGCCGGGAGCGGCGCGACTGACCTACTTGACGTTCTTGACGAATTCCGTCGTGTAGGTCTTGGAAAGATCGATCTGCTTGCCCTTGACGTTCTTGGAGAATTCCGAGAGCACGGCAAGGACGGTCTTCGGACCGTCTTCCGGCATGACACCATCGGCCGTGAACATGCCCTTGCCCTCGTCGAGAGCCTTGACGTAGCCGTCCTTGTCGCCGACGTAGAAGTCTTTCGGCATCTTGTCGGCGATCTCGGCGGCGGAATGGGTATTGATGTACTTCAGCGTCTTGACGAAGGCATTGGCGAGTTTCTGCGCCTCTTCCTTGTGTTCATCGACCCAGGCGGTCTCCATGTAGAGGGAGGCGGCCGGATAGGTTCCACCGAGCGCCTTGCGGGTCGCCTCGACCGTGCGCATGTCGACGAGGACACTCGCCTCGCCGGTCTTGATCAGGCGCGAGATGGTCGGCTCGGTCGTCATGCCGGCCTGGATCTGATCCTGCTGCATCGCCGCGATGAAGGTGCCGCCGGCGCCGACGGGAATGGTGACGACGTCGCCCGGCTGAAGACCGGCCTTCGAGGCCATGTAAAGCGTCAGGAAGTTCGTCGACGAGCCGAGACCGGTGACGCCGAGGCTCTTGCCCTTGAAATCGGCCGGCGATTTGATTTCTGGGTGTTTGCTCGAAACCATTTCGACTTCGCCCGGCGCCTGGCTGAACTGGACGATGGATTCAACGAATTTGCCTTTGGCCTGCAGGTCGACGCAGTGATCGTAGAAGCCGACAACGCCCTGGACGGCACCAGCCAGCAGCTGGTTTTCGGCATCGACGCCGGCCGCTTCGTTCAGGAGCTCGACATCGAGCCCTTCGTCCTTGAAATAGCCAAGGGATTCGGCGAGCTTGGCGGGCAGATAGATCTGCTTCTCGTAGCCTCCGACCATGATCGTGATCTTGTCGGCCGCATGGGCAGCTGTTGAAGCAAAGGATGCCGCGGTCAGCAGCGCGGAAAAAGCGACGGTGTGAAAAAGGCTGCGTGAAGAACGCATGGAAATCTCCTCCTGGTGGTTTATCCGCATCGTCGTCTCGCCACTTAGACCGTGTCTCCTCCACGATGCTGCCCTTTTCCTATGACGTCGAAGCTTTCAACTAGCTTTCAGCCGCGGAAGGGTCAGGCGGTCCTCGCAAATCATCCAAGCGTCTCGCCGTTCATAGTCCTCTACCATAGGCGCGGACGCCTAAACCGGCCAGGCGGTTGCTTCCTGACCGAGCTATATGGATGGGTTGGCTCTTGATGCCCGGGAAGCTTGCAATGCTACGGAGCTTCTCTTTGCTCTCAGCTCGTAAAGCTGCGCAGATCCTTCAGCAGATTCCGGTACCTGGCCTGGCTGCCGACGAGGTGATCGCGCATGGCGTGGCGTGCGGCCTGGTCGTCCCTGTCAGAGATCGCCATGATAATCGCTTCATGCTCCCGGTGGATCAGCTTGCGATAAGCGGTCTGCTCGGCGGTTCTCGATTCGGGAACGACCCTTGATTGCGGGATGATCGCCATGCCTTGGGATTCGAGAAAGTGCTTGAAAAGCGGGTTGTTGGTCGCCTCGGCGATGGCGACATGGAGCTCGAGATCCGCCTCGCGGATGGATTGATCTGTCTCGATGCAAAGCAGGATCTTCCGGTGGCATTCGAAGATCGCCTCCTCCTGCGCCGGCGAGCGACGCAGCGCGGCAAGTCCCGCCGCCTCGATCTCGACGGGCGTGCGGATTTCCAGCACCTCAAGATCGGAAGCGACACGAGCCTTGTCGACCTTCCGCCCTGACAGCGCCGGGTCGGGGCCGATGACGAAAATTCCCGCGCCTTGTCGAACTTCGACGAGTCCGTCGGAGCGAAGTGCGGCGACGGCCTCGCGCACCACGGTTCGGCTGACGCTGTGCGTCTCAGTGAGTTCATGCTCACTCGGAAGCTTCTCGCCGGCGGCATATTGGCCGCTGAGGATCGCTTGTCGAAGACTTTCGCCGACCCGTGAAACCAGCGAACCCGAGCCTCTGCTGCGATCCTTCACCTGTATAGCCATGCCTCGACCCCCGCATCGGCTTTGATCCGGATGCTGCCAGGAGCGACGGCATCGAAATCCTCGATTCATCACACATGTATGACAAATTTCTGGTTATTTCAATAATGAACGAGGCATCTCGCCAGGGTGGCTGCACGGTGCGGTATCTCTTCGGCGTTGGAGCGTGGCATCCTCGTACGCATCTCATCCCGAGGTGCATAGCCCGGAGGGCGAAGCCTCGAAGGACGTGGCGCAACTTGCTCCTTGCATTTGGGCTTCGCCCGCTTGGAGTAGTTCAGGAGAGAATTGCTCAAAGCCGCCTGGTCGATTCCCCCCGCACGAATCTCGGCGTCAGGATGAAATCCTGCGGCGGCTCGGCGGCTGCCTCGGGGCTTGATATCCTTGCCAACAGCCGCTGCGCCGCCAGTTCGCCAAGCTTCTGCGCATCCTGAACCACCATGGTGATGCGCGGCGTGATGACGGTGCTCCAGGGCACGTCGTCGACCATCGCCAGCGATACGTCTTCAGGGCAGCGGAAACCCATTTCCTGCATTACCTGCAGCGTCGCGAGGCCCATCATGTTGTTGGCGCCGATGATTGCGGTCGGCCGGTCGCGGCGGGTCAGCAGCCGCATCGCCTGAGTATGGCCGCCGGTTCTCGTATAGCCGCCTTCGGTCACCAGCGAAGGATCGACATCGACGCCGGCGGCGGCCATCGTATCCATGAAGCCTTTCAGGCGCTCGTCGGCGGTGTGCAGCCCGCTCGGGCCGGAGATGAAGGCGATGCGCCGATGGCCGAGCTGCAGCAGGTGCTCGGTCAGGATCGTCGTCGTCAGCGGATTGTCGGAGCCGACGAAGTCGCGTTCGGCACCCTCAACCTTCTGGTCGAACATCACGATCGGCGTCTTGAAGTCGCGCAGAAACGCCGCGTATTCCGCGCCGTGGCCGTTTGTTGCCAGCGCAATGCCGGCGATCTTCTGGGCTTCCATCCGCTCCAGCAGCGCCCGTTCGAGATCGGCCCTGCCGGAGGAGTCTGCGATCAGGACGAAATAGCCGTGGTCGAGCGCCTGATGCTCGATCTCGCGGCGGATGTCGCCGAAGAACATATTGCTGAGATTGGCCGACACGAAACCGATGAGCGAGCTGCGCCCGCGCGCCAGCGTCTGGGCCACCGGATCGACGCGGTAGCCGGTCGATTTGATCGCGTGCTGGATGCGGTCCAGCGTCTCGGCGCCGACCCGCTTCGGGCTGTTGAGCGCAAGCGAGACGGTTGAGATCGAAACTCCCGCCAGGCGCGCGACATCTCGTATGGTTGTCATGTTTATCGAACCGGTTCTAAGGTTTTTCTTTTGTCAGATTTCTTTCGTCTGCGCAACTTCTCCTGCGTGGTAGGCCAGGATCCTTGCCAATGGCGCCGCGTTCTACGATTTTCGATTTTCGGCTTGACAGGCGCAGGATCAGGCAAGATGATCAGCCACCGAACCGGTTCGATATGATGTCGAGCCGGAGAACAGGGAGGAGAAACCTGTGACGAGTTCGGAACGCCAGCCGGAAAATCCTGTATCGGGAGGGGCGGGCAAGCACGCCTGGTTCAGCCATGATCGCCTTGGCATGTTCATCCATTGGGGCCTTTATGCTCTCGGGGCGAGGCATGAGTGGTTGAAGAACCGCGAAGAGCTGAACGACGACCACTACCAGCGCTATTTCGAGAATTTCGATCCTGATCTTTACGATCCCAAGGCGTGGGCGCGCCGTGCCCGGCTCGCCGGCATGAAATATGTCGTGGTGACGACCAAGCATCATGAAGGCTTCTGCCTGTGGGACAGTCAGGTCACCGATTACAAGGCACCGAACACGCCCTGCGGCAGGGATCTGCTGACGCCGCTGGTCGAGGCCTTCCGCGCCGAGGGGCTGAGGATCGGCTTCTACTATTCGCTGCTCGACTGGCACCATCCCGACTTTCCGATCGACGTCCACCACCCCTTGCGCAACCATCCCGACGCCGAGGTGCTGAATGCGGGGCGCAACATCGCCAATTACGCCGCCTATATGCGCGAACAGGTGCGCGAGCTTCTGACCGGTTTCGGCCCCATCGACATCATCTGGTTCGATTTCAGCTATCCCGGCCGCGAATATCGGGGGCTGCCCGGCAAGGGTCGCGCGGACTGGGAGAGCGAGCGGCTGCTCGAACTGGTGCGCGAGCTGCAGCCGGAAATCATCGTCAACAACCGCCTCGATCTGCCGCCGGGCAAGCTGCCGGACGTGACGACGCCGGAGCAGTATACGCCGCGCGTGGCGCCCGCCATCGCCAGCCAGGGTGTGCTCTGGGAAGCCTGCCACACCTTCAGCGGCTCCTGGGGCTATCACCGCGACGAGAATAGCTGGAAGAGCCCGGAGCAGATCATCCAGTTGCTGATCGATTCCGTCGCGCTCGGCGGCAACCTCCTGATGAATGTCGGCCCGACCGGCCGCGGCACCTTCGACGCCCGCGCCATCGCCGCGCTCGAGGTTTACCAGAACTGGATGGAGGTCAACGGGCGCTCGATCTACGGCGCCGGCCCGTCCGAATTTACGGTGCCGCCCGGCTGTCGCTACACCCAGCGCGGCAACCGCCTCTATCTGCATGTCTACAACTGGCCCTACCGCCACATTCATATCGAGGGCCTCGCCGACAGGATCGCCTATGCGCAATTCCTGCACGATGCCAGCGAAGTGCGCTGGCTCAGCCAGACGAAGGAAGTGGATTCCAATATCGGCGTAATGGTGCCGGAGGGCATGATCACGCTCGAACTGCCGGTCCGGCGACCTGACGTTACCGTCCCGGTGATCGAGATCATCCTCAAGGCGTGAAATCGGTCGCATTCGCGTGTTCATTGCGTCATGGAGGGAGGAGAAACCCATGAAGGTTCTGAAGAAAACGCTTTTGCTTGCCGCAATCGGCGGCAGCCTCTTTGCGACAACGGCATCGGCCGAGCAGATCAACCTGACTTGGCAGATGTGGAGCGGTTCCGATGCCGACACCAAGGGCTGGCAGCACCTGGCCGAAATGGTGACCGCCAAATATCCCGATATCAAGGTAACGCTGACGACGACGGGTTGGGTCGACTACTGGACCCGCCTGCCGGTGCTGGCGGCCTCGGGCCAGCTCGCCGACATCGTTTCCATGCAGTCGTTGCGCATGCCGAATTTCTACTCGCTGCTCGAACCTTTGAACGACCGGATCGCGGCCGACAAGTTCGATGTCGGCGCATTCACGCCCTCGATCATCGGCGGCATGTCCGTCGACAAGCAGCTCTACGGCCTGCCCTATGACGTCGGCCCATGGGTCATCTACTATAACCAGGATGCGTTGGAATCCGCCGCCGTTCCGCTGCCGAAGCCGGGCTGGACGCTCGCCGAATTCACCGACGCCGCCAAGAAACTCACCAAGGACGGCAAATACGGTTTCGGCATCACGCCCCAGAACTATTCGGTCCTCGCCTCGGCCTGGGGCGATAAATATGTCAATGATTCAGGAGAGCTCGACCTTACCAATCAAAGTGCCATCGCCGCTGCCGACAGGGTGATAGGCTTTGCCGCCAAGGACAAGATCGCGCCGCTGGTGCCATCGAGCGCCGATGCTGGCACTGTCATCCAGGGCCGGTTCAATTCGGGCAATGTCGCCATGTATATCGACGGTCCCTGGTCGATCATCGGCATGAAGGACAAAGCCAAGTTCAAGATCGGCCTCACCACCCTGCCGCGCGAGAACGACAAGGACCTTGCCGCGGTCACGGCCGGCTCCGGTTTCGGCATTGCCACGACGAGCAAGAACAAGGATGCGGCCTGGAAGGCGATCCAGGTGCTGACCAGTCCCGAGGCGCTGCAATATCTCGCCGAGCAGGGGCGTGCACTCCCGGCCCGCTCGGCCTCGCAATCCTCCTGGTATAAGGTGGCTGCCAAGGACATCACCAATGGCGGCGAGGCGCTCGACTATTCGCTGGAGCATTCGGTGCCTTATGCGATCACCAATAACTGGGCGGCGGTGGAAAACCTCTTCAACCAGTATTTCCCGCCCGCCTTCGGCGGCAGCGCCGACGCCAAGCAGACGATGGAGTCCATCCAGAGCCTCGCGCAGCAATAGAGCGCCGCGGCAGGAATCGCCGCGCATGGAGGAAAAGATGTCGGAAAGCGCCGTCGTCGAAATCAGCCTGCAGCCCGGTCAGCCCCGGCGCTTCCTGAAGCCGGAAACGCAGACGGCCATGCTGTTCCTGCTGCCAAGTTTCCTCGGCTTCATGATCTTCATGGCCCTGCCGATCCTGGCGTCGCTGGCGCTGTCCTTCACCAATTGGCAGTTGCTGACGACGCCGTCCTTCGTCGGCTTTCAGAACTATGTCAAGCTCTTCACCATCGATCCGGCCTTCTATACCATCCTCGGCAATACGCTGTTCTTCGCCGTCGAGTATCTGGCGCTGAATATCATCGTCTCGCTGACGATTGCGGTCTGGATATCGAGCCTCAAGCGCGGCAAGGCGATCTTCCGGGTAATCTTCTTCCTGCCGACCTTCACCCCGACGATCGCAGCCTCTGTGGTGTGGCTGCTGATCTTCACGCCGGACGGGCTCGCCGACAGCGTCATTCGGTGGCTCGGCCTCGGCCTTCCGAATTTCCTGCTGAGTTCGAGCTGGGCCATGCAGGCGGTCGTGCTCGTGACACTCTGGGCCAATGTCGGCTACAACGTCGTGATGTTCAACGCCGCGCTCGACCTGGTGCCGAAGCACTATCTCGAAGCGGCGATGATCGACGGGGCAGGGCCCTGGCGGCGCTTCTGGCGCATCCGCCTGCCGCTCATCTCGCCGACCGTGTTTTTCGCCACCGTCATGACGGCCATCACCTCGCTGCAGGTCTTTGACGAGGTCTTCGCCATGACGCGCGGCGGCCCGGGCTCGGCGACGGCCACCCTCGGCTTCGCCATCTACCAGAAGGGCTTCACCAATTTCCAGATGGGTTATGCTTCGGCGCTCGCCTGGGTGATGTTCGTCATGATCATGGGCCTCACGATCCTGCAGTTCCACATGCAGCGCAAATGGGTGCATTATGACGACTGACGCGTCCTCACGGCACCCGCATTCCCTGTCGCGGAACCGGCACCGCCTCCTGCGGCGCATCGGCACCTTCATCAGCTATGCGGGCCTTTCGCTGATCGCGCTGCTCTTTCTCTTTCCCTTCTTCTGGATGGTGTCGAATGCGGTGCGCTCCAATACCGAAGTGCTGGCCGTGCCGGTGCGCATCCTGCCCGAGGAATATCATTGGGGCAATTTCGTCGAGGCGCTGGTTTCGCTGCCCTTCGGCACCTTCCTGATGAATTCCTTCATCGTCGCCTGCGGCGTGACTGCGATCGTACTCGTGGTCTCCTGCCTGTCCGCCTACGCCTTCGCCCGGCTCAGGTTTGCCGGCCGAGAAGGGCTGCTGCTCACCCATCTCAGCACGCTGATGATCCCGCAGGTGATGCTGGTCATCCCGCTCTTTCTCGTCGTCAGCAAGCTCGGCTGGATCAACACCTATTACGGCATGATCCTGCCGGTCGCCTTCTCCTCTTTCGGCACCTTCCTGCTGCGCCAGTTCATCCTCGGAATTCCCAAGGATCTCGACGAGGCGGCGATGATGGACGGGGCCTCGCGCCTGCGCATCCTGGTCACCGTCATCGTGCCGCTCGCCATGCCGGCGATCGGCCTCTTGTCGCTCTTCACCTTCATCGCCCAGTGGAAGAGCTTTCTCTGGCCGCTGATCGCCACCAGCGGTCTCGACAAGGCCACGCTGCCGCTCGGGCTCACCCTGTTCCAGACGCAGCAGGGCACTGCCTGGAACTACATCATGGCCGGCGCGACAATATCCATGGTGCCGGGCGTCATTCTCGCGATCGTGCTGCAGCGGGTGATTTATAAGGGCATCACCGTCGGCTCCGGCTTTGGCGGACGCTGATATTTGAAAACAAAGACTTTCGACGATCTGTTCGAGCCACAGGCCGGATTCGCCCACCAGCTCAACGCCGGTCTTGACCTGTGCCGAGGAGGTCGAGATCACTTCCTTGATCTCGCGTTCGGCATTGGCGGAACGCTGGGGCGAGCTCGCGGACTTCCTGGGCGACGACGGCGAAACCCTTGCCGGCCTCGCCGGCACGCGCCGCCTCGACGCCGACATTCAGCGCCAGCAGGTTTGCTGCGGCGGTTCAAGACGGGCAGCGGCCGGGTATCGGAACTCCGCCATTACGCGATGGCGTCGTAACGTTCGGCTGACGCAGCCAAGATCACGCCGCCGCCTCGAAAGAGCGGCGGTCGCGTTAGTGGCTTCCTGATGTCGGGCCGTGTGGTGTGCCGGCGATGCTTCTGCGGACATGGCGAACCGCGGTCCAGACGGCGAAGAGCACGAGCGGGATGGCACCGAGAACGGCGAGTTTCGTCACGTGCGGATCGACACCCAAGGCGGAAATGCTTTCGAGGCAGATCTTCGCCAGGCCGATGGTGTAGTAGGTGATGGCGATGACGGAGAAGCCTTCGACCGCCTGCTGGATATGCACCTGGATGCGCGCCCGCTCTTCCATCGAGGTCAGCAGTGAGGCGTTTTGATCTTCGAGCTGAACCTGCACCGTGGTTCTGAGCAGGTCACCGGCCAGGCTGACGCGCTCGGCCAGCTCGTCGAGGCGCCGTTCTGCCGCATAGACCGAGCGGACAGCAGGTTGGAAGCGTCGGTCGATGAATGTACCGAGCCTTTGTCTTTGCTCGACGCGCTCTTCTCGAAGCTCCGACAGCCTGCTCGCCACGATTTCGGCATAGGCTTTCGTCGCCCCGAAGCGGTGGCGGGCGAGTGCCGAAAAGTTGAGCACATCGGAGGAGAGCCTCGTCACCTCGGATAACAGCGCCTTATCGACTTTGACGGCGCTCTGCATATGGACGATCAGGAGATCGAGGCGCTGGTCAAAGGCGGAAAGCTTCGACACGGTCTCGCGCGCCATCGGCAACGCCAGCAGCGCCATCATCCGATATGTCTCGATTTCCAGGAAACGCCGGACCATGCGGCCGGTGCGATAGGCGTTGAGGTTGCGGTTGAAGAACAGGAACTCGAGGAAGCCGCTGTCGGTCAGTCGAAAGTTCGAATGCACCTCGGCGTCGCCGCCGCCGACCCGCGAAGCGACATAGTCGAGCCTAGGTTTTTCCAGGATGCGCCCGTCCTTTTCGTCACGCACCAGCACGCGCACGGCGGCTATGACCTTTCCGCCAATCTGGCTGCAGCAGGCTCGAAAGGCGTCCGGCGGGTTGCTGCCGGGTTCGGCCGACGCCGGCACGACGAAGGTGAGTGTGAGGAACTCGGTATGGGCTTCCCATTTCAGCCGGCCGTCGCCGACGCGGCCGATGCCGTGGTTGCCCTCGCCGGTCGTGGTCACATCTTCCAATCCCGGTACGGAACCGGGCAGCGAAGGAGGGCCATTCTCGCCGACGATGGCGACGTGCCAGACATCGGTGTCGCCATCGAAGTAGAGCGAGGGGCGCGCATGGAGCTCGTTGTGAAGTTCCCTTCGCAGCGGATGCTCGGAGCCGAGTGGCATGGAAATGCACCTCAATGGGCTGGACCGCCGCCGGTTTGCCGGCTTCAGTAAGTTGAGCCTGACGCCGGCGCGCCGCGCAGGCCGACACGCCTATAGCCTCTCGTGAAGTCCGTGTCACGACGTCAACGAACCATCCTTTCCGTCCGCGCCGATCTGCCGCGGCGGCCAGCCGGGTCGCTCGAGCGTGCGCCAGAAACCACCAACCGTAAAGAAGAGGCAGCCGGTGACGAGCATAAGCCGCCCGTCGACCTGCGCCACGATAACGCCGAGGCGGGTTTGCGGTCCGAGCGGGGCCCTCTGTTTCGTTCGTTGACGTTCATGACGCTACCTTTCTGGCGTAGCGTGGTCCAGCTCATCGACAATTCGAAACCGATCGAACTGTTCGAGACGGTGGCGTAGGCGGGGGTAGAAAACGATCAGCCACGGCCTGTTGCGAGGTCGTGGCTGATGCAGCGCGCAATCTGTGGGAGACAGGCGCGGCCGGTTACTTGTTGGCGGCGAGCGCCACGTTGACCTTGTCGACGTCCGCGCTCATCGCCTTGAACGTGTCTTCGAGGGAAAGTTCGCCGACGATCAGCTGGCTCATCCGCTGGACGATGAGCTGATAGATGGCCCCGGATCCCTTGAGCCGTTCCAGATCGCGGGCGGCTTGCGGCGCACTGTCGCGGGCCGCGAGGAAGACGGCCATGGCGTCCTTGGCATTCTGGCTGTCGAGCTTGTACTGCGGATCCTTGATGTCGGCGCCAGTCAGGATGACGTAGTTTTCGGCGATTTCACGCTGGACCTTTTCAGACCCGAGGAACTCGATGAAGGAGGCCACGGCCTGGGGGTACTTGGTGCGCTTGAAGCCGACGATTGCGGTACCACCAGGCATCGCATAGCAACCGGCATCTCCGCAGGGCGCGCTGATCGCCGTCCAGTCGAAGGCGTCGCCGATCTTCTTCTGGAACGGATTGACCATCCAGTTGCCGGCGAGATAGGTCACGACATTGCCGTTAACGAACTCGTCACCCATGTTCTTGTACTGGGTTCCGCCGGCCGCGCCCCACATTTCCTTCGGAAAGGAGCCGTCCTTGGTCCAGTTGTAGAGATCGGTGATGTAGCGCTTGGCGGCATCGTCGGGGAACGAGAACTTGCCGTCCTTGACGTAGTTGGAGCCGTAGGAGAAGGCCGCGCCGGAGAAGCGGTGGCCCGAGCGGTCCATCGTGAAGGGGATCTGGGCGCCGGTCGCCTTGGCGACGCGCGCCGAGGCTTCGACGATGTCCTTCAGCGTGGCGGTCGGCTTCGGAAGCGGTTCTTTCGCCTGCTCGAACAGCGTCTTGTTGACGAAGGGCAGGTTGAAGGTCTGCGAGGCGACATAGCCGTTGATCGAGTTCGGCTCGTTGACGCCGGGGAAACGAAGTGTGTTCAGGCTGTCGCCGTGCAGTTTGGCGAAGCCATCGGGATCCTTCATCAGCGGTCGCATGTCGAGGTAATAGGGCGCCAGCTGCCAGTCGGTGATCTTGGCGACGTCGGGACCTTCACCGATGGCAAGCTGCACCGGCAGCTGCTTGGCGACGGCATCGTAACCCGAGGAGACGAAGTTCACCTTGATGTCGGGATGCGCTGTCTCGAATTCCTTGCTCAGCGCTTCCATCCGCTCGACATAAGCCTGGTCGTCGTCGGTGAAGAGAAAGGTGATTGTCTGGGTTTCGGCCATGGCGACGCTCGACCAGGCAAAAGAAACGGTGGCCAGCGCCAATGCGAAAGCCCCTGAGAGATACGTTTTCATTTTCATCCTCCCATGAAAACATTTTCATCAATCGCGGCATCAGCCATCGATAAGTGAATTTCATATACTTGACATTCATTCCGTCAAGCTGTTTTGTGGGCGAATAGCGATGTTTTTGAGCAATTATAAAAATATCGCACCAAAATCACCTAATGAAAATATTTTCATAGGATTGCGGAGGAGGCGATCTGTGAAAACGGAAAGCATCAAGCGGCCTGATCGCATGGCCCCGGCATACAGCGTGGCCGAGGGGCAGACGGTGACGGCCTGGGCCGTTTCCGGCCTCATTGCCAGCTATTTTCCCGGCGAGCCGGCACCGGCCGAAGATCGCGTGAACTACCGCTTCATCAACGGTTTCGTCGATGTCGGCGACCTGCCGTGCCGCAAGGCCTTCTGGTCCACCATGGTCGGGCGGGCGCTGGAGCCGGACACGTCCTGGCCGACGGAAAGCCTCTGTCTTCCCGGTTCGAACCGTCGCGTGGAGTTTACCAGCTTCTGGCATGTGCCCACACATATCAGGCGATGGTTGAAGGGCACCTTCAGGACGGAAGCACCGCGCACGCTCAATCTCGCGCTCAAGACCTGCGGCGGTGTCCGCATCTGGGTCAACGGGCAGGAGGCTGTGCGCTTCGAGCCCTTCAGGCGCAACGTCGAGAGCGCAACCGAGATCGCGCTGCCGCTTGCGGCCGGCGACAACGAGATTCTCGTCCATACCGAAGACCTCGCCGAGCGTGACACGATCTGGTTCTTCGAGCTTGAAATGCTGGACAAGGAGCCGCTCTGCGTGCTGTTGCCGGTAGCGCTGGACCAGAACGAAGTGCGCGAACTGGAAGTTCTTTCGCGCGGCGTGCGCCCTGCCCGAGACGTCTTCGTCAATCAGCCGCTGGAAATCATCTTCGACACCGCCCCCGAGCGCGACCTATCCGTCGAACTCAAGGTCGTCGGCCATGGCCATGAGCGGCCCGTTCTCGCCCATTCGAAGCTGACGTTGCGTGCCCATCAGAGCCGTCTGATCGCCGAGGATGTCTGCGGCATTGCCGATGGTTATCACGGCATCCACATGACGATCGGTTCCGGTCCTGGCTCCGTCATCCGCGTCATCGATGCCGCCTTCATGAGCAGCATCTCGCCATTGCCGGCAGAGGCGTCGCTTTCCGCCCGCAAGCGGCAGGCGCTGGAATACAGCGCCCGTTTCGGCGCCAACCGCGCCGGGCGTCTCATCGCGATGATGGAAACAGGCCATCACGATCCGGAAAGCTTCGACCGTATCGTCGATGCGACGCTTGCCTCGATCGATGCGCGCGAGGATTGCTCTGATTTCATCATGGTGCCGCTCCTCTGGCTGCTCGGCGCCTATGGCGAGCGGATGCCCGAGGCGACGGTCGACCGCATCCGGCGTTCCGTTCTCTCTTATCGCTACTGGGTCGACGAGCCGGGCAATGACGCGATGTGGTTCTGGAGCGAGAACCATGTGCTCTGCTTCCATACCAGCCAGTTGCTGGCCGGTCTTCTTCTCCCCGACGCGGTGTTCTCGGCCTCGGGCCGCACGGGACGGCAGCAGGCGGAACTTGCCGTCGAGCGCCTCGGGCGCTGGTTCGACAGCGTCGAGGCTCATGGCCTGGCAGAGTGGAATTCGGCCGCCTACTACCCGATCGATTTCATCGGCCTGCTCGCGCTGGAGCGCTGGGCGGAGAGCGGGATCGCCGATCGTGCCCGCGGCCAAATCGACCTTATCTTCCGCATGATCGCCCTCCATACGCTCGCCGGCGTTCCGGCCGGCTCGCAGGGTCGAGCCTACGACAAGGAACTGCGCGCCGGCCCGCTGACCGAGCTTGCACCCTTTGCCCAGGTCGCCTTCGGCACCGGCTGGCTCAACAACGGCGTGGCGGCACTGACGATGTTCTGCGCCGGCGGCTACGAGCCGCCCGCCGATCTGACCGAGCTTGCCGTTCTTCCCAGGGGCAGAAGCGTCGAGGTGCGCTATAGTCAGGGGCTCGAGAGCGGAAAGCTGGTGCTGTTCAAGAACGAGGCGGCACAGCTCTCGACGGTGGTCGATCACAAGACCGGTCGGAAGGGTCACCAGCAGCACGTCCTCGACATCCGGCTCGCCGGCCATCCAATGGCGAGACTCTGGGTCAATCATCCCGGAGAGGACGATCCCTGGGGCAATCAAAGGCCGTCCTATTGGGCCGGCAACGGCATCCTGCCGCGTGTCGCCCAGCATCGCGATGTCGCCCTGCTGATCGAGGACACAAGCGACGCGCGGCATGCATGGACGCATGCCTATATCGGCCGCGATGGCCTCGACGATCTCATCGTCGAAGACAAATGGCTGATCGCCCGCTCGGGCCGGGGATTCTCTGCCCTATGGGCGTCCAACGGCTTGGAACTGATCACCGAGGGGCCGACCGCCGGTCGCGAGGCGCGCTCCTACGGGTCGCGCTGCGGCTGGGCCGCTATCGTCGGATGCGGCAATGGCGACGCCTTCAAGGCCTTCCTCGAACGCCTCTGCCAGACAACGGTTGCCTTCGATCCCGCGCTTCGCCTGCTGACGCTGACGCCGTCCGGCGGGGCGGCGCTCTCTCTTTCCTATGCCGACGGTTTTTCGATCGGCGGCAAGCCCCGGCCGTTCACCCATGAGCAGCCGCACCCGATCCTCACCCACGACAGTGCGGCCTCCGGCGCCGGCACTGACGGACCGCTCTACTCCTGAAATATAGGCCTCCAGCATGAACACAACATTTGTCGATAACGCCGCCCTCCTGACGACAATCGATCGAGTGGCAACGGCCTTCAGCCGGCTTAGAGGCATCAAGGAAGGTCTCGTGACGGGAGGCACCACCTCCGGGATCCAGTTCGATGAATGGGACTGGGAAGTCGGCGTCGGCCTCTACGGATTCCTCAGGCGCGCGATCTCCACCAACGATCAGAAAGCGCTGCAGGAGCTTGTCGTCTGGTACAGCGGCCAGATTGAACGCGGCCTGCCGCCGCGCCAGATCAACAGCACGGCGCCGATGCTGCCGCTGGCGATCCTCGTCGAGCATGTCGATCGTCCGGATTTTCGCGCCCTCGTCGAGGACTGGGCCGATTGGCTGGTCGAGGAGCTGCCGAAGACGGAGGAGGGCGGCTTCCAGCACGTCGTCAAGGAACGCCTCAACGACGGCGAATTGTGGGACGACACGCTGTTCATGGCCTGCCTGTTCCTCGCCCGCGCCGGCGTGCTCTGCGAGCGCAACGACTGGATCGACGAGGCCGTCTATCAGTTCGTGATCCACACACGCTATCTCTCCGATCCGGTCAGTGGTCTCTGGTATCACGGCTGGACCTTCAACGGCCGGCACAATTTCGCCAATGCCTTCTGGGCGCGCGGGAATGCCTGGATCACCGTCGCCATCCCCGAACTCTTCGATCTCGTTCCGAAGCTCGGCGAGAAGGACCGGCGCTTCCTGTCGAACGTTCTCGTCAGCCAAGTTCGCTCGCTGAAGGCATATCAGCGGCCGGACGGCATGTTCACGACATTGCTGGACGACCCGTCCTCGCCGCTGGAAACCTCGGCCACGGCGGGCATCGCCTATGGCATATTGCGCGCCATCGATGCCGGCATTCTCGGCGAGAGCGACAAGGTCCATGCCGAGCGCGCGCTCAAGGCCGTACTGGCCCAGATCGACGAGGAGGGTGTCGTCCATGGCGTTTCGGACGGCACGCCGATGGGTCATGATCTCGATTTCTATCGGCGCATCCCGAACCTGCCGACGCCCTACGGCCAGGCGCTGACCATGCTGCTACTGACCGAAGTCCTTATCGAGAGTGGCCGACGCCAATGATTTCCATCTCCCTCGTCGCAATTGAGGCGCTCGACGGCGACAATACCGGCCGCCTGCAGGCGGCGATCGACGAACTCTCCGCTTCTGGCGGCGGACGCCTGGAGCTTCTGGCGGGCATCCACCTTTGCCGGGGGCTCCAGCTCCGTTCGGGCGTCGACCTGCACCTGGCCGCCGGCGCAATCCTGCGTCCAGTTCCCGATTATGAGGCTTACGCTCATACGACCGTTTCAGTGATCGCAGAGAAGTCGGACCGCGGTATGATCATCGCCAAGGGCGCAAGGCGGATCGGCCTGACGGGCCCGGGGCGCATCGAGGCCGGCTGCGAGAGCTTCATCATCGGCGACGACGAGACGGTGGGGACCTTCATCCCGGCGGAATTCCGCCCCCGCGTCGTCGTCTTCGAGAGCTGCGACGAGGTCGAGATCAGTGCCGTCCATATCAGCCGCTCGCCGATGTGGACGCTGCACTTCGTCGACTGCACCGACGTCGCGGTCCGCAACGTCACCATCGAAAACGACCGCCGTCTTCCCAACACGGATGGCATCGTGCTCGATGCCTGCCGCGGCGCCGTCATCGAGGACTGCGCGATATCGACGGCCGACGACGGCATCTGTCTGAAGACCAGCATCGGTCCGCAGGGTGTCGCCATCGGGCGATGCGAGAATATTCTTGTCCGCCGCTGCTCCGTTCAGAGCCTCAGCTGCGCGCTGAAGATCGGCACGGAAACGCATGGCGACGTCACCAACGTCGTCTTCGAGGATTGCAGCGTCTCATCCTCCAACCGGGCGCTCGGCTTATTTTCGCGTGACGGCGGCCGGATCTCGAACGTGAGGTTTTCCAGGATTGCAGTGGAGTGCCGCGAAACGCTTGACGGCTTCTGGGGCTCCGGGGAAGCGTTGAGCGTCAACGTCGTCGACCGCGTCACTGAGCGCCCGGCAGGTGCGATCGAAAACCTGATTGTCGAGGACATTACCGGGCGCATGGAGGGGGCGATTGCCGTCGTTTCGACTTCGCCCGCCGGCATCCGCAATGTATCGCTGGCGCGCATCGGCATAGACCAGCGGGCCGGTGAACTCGGCACTGCGCAGTCCTACGATCTGCGGCCGACCAATGCCGATCTCGCCCCGAAGGCCGAAGGCGGTGGCCGCGCCAATGCCTGGACCCGCGGAGCGGACGGGCGGGTGATCGGTCTCGAGCATTATCCCGGCGGTATGCCGGCCGTCTACGTGGCAGGAGCCACCGGCATCCTGATGAACGAGGTGCGGATAACAAGGCCGACACCGCTGCCGCAAGGCTGGAACGCAATCGACGTCGTCTTCGAAACGGCGGCACCTGATGGGAGTGGGGCATGGCAGAACTGAAACTTTCCACCGTCAACAAGTCGTATGGTTCCGTCAAGGTGCTGCATGACGTCGAGCTCGATATCAAGGACGGCGAGTTCGTCGTCTTCGTCGGCCCGTCGGGCTGCGGCAAGTCGACCCTGCTGCGCGTCATTGCCGGCCTCGAAGAGGTCACGTCGGGCGGGATCGCGATCGGTGGCCGAGACGTCAGCGCCCTTTCGCCGGCCGAGCGCAAGATCGCCATGGTCTTCCAGTCCTATGCGCTCTATCCGCATATGAGCGTGCGCAAGAATCTCGCTTTCGGCCTTGAAAACCTGAAGTTCAAGCGCGCCGAGATCGACGCTCGCATTGCCGAAGCCGCCAGGATGCTGGCAATCGAACCCTATCTCGACCGGCGGCCGAAGCAGCTTTCCGGCGGCCAGCGCCAGCGCGTGGCGATCGGCCGGGCGATCGTGCGCGAACCGGATATTTTCCTCTTCGACGAGCCGCTTTCCAATCTTGATGCGGCGCTGCGCGTCCAGACCCGGGCGGAGATCACCAAGCTCCACCGCGAGATCAAGACGACGATGATTTATGTGACGCACGACCAGGTCGAGGCGATGACGATGGCCGACAAGATCGTCGTACTGCGCGCCGGGCGGGTCGAACAGGTCGGTGCGCCGCTCGAACTCTTCGATCATCCGCGCAATCTCTTCGTCGCCGGTTTCCTCGGCTCGCCGCGCATGAACATTGTCAAGGGCAAGGTCTCGGGCATCGGCGAGAGCGGCGTGGTCGTCGATGTCGTCGGCGGCGGCAGGATCGTCAGCGATGTCGATCTCGCGGGCATCTCGGTCGGGCAGGATGTGCTTGCCGGCATAAGGCCCGCACATTTTTCCCGTTCCAGCGAAAAGGGCCTGCCGTTCATCGTCCAGTATCACGAGGGGCTCGGCACCGAGACCTATGTCTACGGCAATCTTGCCGGGCAGGAGGAGCAGATCATCATCCATGAAGCCGGCCATTTCGCACCTGTTCAGGGCGACCGGATCATGATCGATGCCGATCCGGCCCGTGTTCATCTGTTCGATCCCGAGAGCGGCCTGGCTTTTGGCCGCCGATCCGGACAGGGGAGGCGCTGACCATGGCTGCTGCTGCATTGCTCTCCCAGGCGGGCGACACGGCGATGAGGGTGGTCGAGGCTCCGATGAATGCGTTCCAACGTATCCTCGGCCGCAAGCGCATGCCCTGGCTGTTCCTGGCGCCGAACCTTGTTCTCTTCGCCATCTTCACATTCCTTCCGATCGCCATCGCCGTCGGTTACGCCTTCACCGGCGGCACCAATCTCTTCGTCTCGGAGCGGCCCTTCGTCGGCTTCGACAATTTCCGCACCCTGCTTTCCTGCGGCAATTATCTGCAACCGGGAACCTGCCAGGAATCGCTGTTCTGGACGGCGGTGTGGAACACGCTCTGGTTCGTCGCGTTGAACGTTACCGCTACGTTGCTGGTGGCGCTGATCACGGCGCTGATCCTCAACCGGGCAATTTTTGCGCGCGGGTTCTTCCGGGCGATGTTTTTCTACCCCGTTCTGCTGTCGCCGGTCGTCATCGGCCTGATCTGGAAATGGTTCCTCGATCGCAACGGACTGCTGAACGCCTTCTTTCAGATGCTCGGCGTTCCCCCCGAAATATTTCTGCTCGATGTCGGCTGGTCGCGCTTCTTCGTCGTCGTGGTCTCTGTCTGGTTCCACATGGGTTTCTACACCCTCATCCTGCTCGCCGGTCTCCAGGCGATCCCGAAGGAACTCTACGAGGCCGCCTCCATCGACGCCGCTTCGCCGCGCCGCACCCTGTTCAGGATCACGCTGCCGCTGCTTGCGCCGAACCTGCTCGTCGTATTCATCCTTCTGATGATCAAGTCCGTGCAGATCTTTGACGAGGCTTGGGTGCTGACGAATGGCGGCGGCCCGGGCACGGCCAACAGCTTCATCGTCCAATATATCTACCAGATGGCCTTCAGCAGCGATCTTCGCCTCTTCGGGCTTGCCTCGGCCGCGTCGGTTTTGATGGGCCTGGTGCTGCTGGTTCTCACCCTCATACAGCTGCGCCTCGGCAAGCGAATGGAGTCCTGAGATGAACAGATCTTTGAATCCGATCCGCTTTATGACGCGCACGCGCCGGGCCGGACGCATCGACATCACCGATATCCTGTCCTGGGTGTGGCTGATCGGCGGCACGCTCGCCGTGCTCGTTCCCGTCCTCTGGGCCGGTCTGTCCTCGTTGAAGCCGGCGGCCGAAATCACCCGCTTTCCGCCGACGCTGCTGCCGCGCGCCGCAGTGGAGCAGACCGTGCCCGGCTTCGACAAGCCGCTCAGCCTCTGGCAAGTCACGATAGACGGCCAGGCACGTGAAATGGCGATGGTCCGGCGCATCGGCCTCAAGGCCCAGATGGTCGATCCCGCCAATCCGGGACGGCCGGTCAGCGTCGACGTGAAGGGGATCAGGCCGGTCCAGCACCTGACCGTCGCCACCGAGAATTATACCGATCCGCTGACACGCTTCAGCTTCCTGACCTTCCTCAAAAATTCCGTGTTCGTCACCGTGGTCGCGACGCTTCTGACCTTGATCGTCAACGCCATGGCGGCCTTCGCGCTATCGAAATACAAATTTCGCGGCGACACGACGGTTTTCGTCATCATCATTTCGACCCTGATGATCCCGCTTGCCGTCGTCATGGTGCCGGCCTATCTCGTCATCGTCGGGGTCGGGCTTGCCGACAATCTCTGGGGCGTCATCCTGCCGACGATCGCCTCTCCGACCGCCGTCTTCCTGCTGCGGCAATATATGCTGACCATACCCGACGAACTGATCGAGGCGGCGCGCGTCGATGCGGCGAGCGAATTCTGCATCTTCTGGCGCATCATACTGCCGCTGACGGCGCCGGCGCTTGCGGTCCTGGCGATCTTCTCCGTGCTCTGGCGCTGGAACGATTTCCTCTGGCCGCTCATCGTCCTCAACAGCCGGGAGAATTTCACCCTGCAGGTCGGCCTCAACGCCTTCCAGGGCGAGTTCTCCGTGCAGTGGCACTATATCCTGGCGATGACCTTTCTCAGCCTGCTGCCCGTCACCGTCGTGTTCCTGTTCCTCCAGAAATACATCACCACAGGTATTGCCGGAACGGGGATGAAGTGAACGACTGCTGGCGCGCAGTCCCATAGAGCTGGGATGTGATCTCCCAAGCACGGAAGGCCACATCTGCGTCTCACCGCGCCGCCAGCAGCGCACCGCCGTTGGTCTTTCGTGCGCTGCTCAGCCTTGTAGATGTGAGCGGCGCAGGCTTGGCTGTCTGAGCGTTTATCACAAAACGGTTTCGAACAGCGGGATCAAGGCCGCGCCGATCGCGCCGGGGGCATCGATGATCTGCGCCACGGCAAGCTGCGGAACGTCGCGCAAGGCGCCGTGCCGAGGCAGATTGTTGAATTCTGTCCGGTCGATCAGCATTCTTGCAAGCGAATGCGGAAGCTCGCCGCCCAGCACGATCAAAGCCGGGTCGAAGATCGCGCAGATCGCATTGATGGCCCGATTGTGGGCCGGCGTGACACGGTCGACCCATTCCTCAACGCCGTCCCAATCCACCAGGCTTTCGTTCTTCAGGTCCTTCAGGGTGAGCCCCAGGCGCCCCTTGGTGCGAAGATGTTCGAGCAGTTGGTTGAGTGCGGGTCGATCGTCGTAATCCTGACGCCCGAACAGAACCGAGAATTCCCCGGCGTTTCCGAAGCTGCCGCGAAATGGCATGCCCCCGCAAACCAGGCCGCCGCCATAGCCATGGAGGTGGGCGATATAGGCGAAATCGGCGACGTCACGGCCGACGCCGAAAATTGCTTCCGCCAAGGCAGCGGTCCTGGCGACATTGTCAGCCCAGACCGGCAGGCCAAGGCGCTCTCCAAGGACCGGCGCCAGGTCGATCAGCGACCAATGGGCGAGCGGCAGCGGACAGTTGAATGCCGTCTCCAGCATGCGGTGGCCGGCGACTGCCAGGCCGACGCCGAGAACATCGCGCCGGCCGGCGCCGCGACGGGCAAGAATGTCTCCGACCGCCGCTTCGATCCGGTCCATCTCTTCCGATAGCGAGGACCCCGTCTGCGGGATTTCCATGTTTTCCAGAGGCTCGCCGAAGCCCATGAGGCAAAGACCGATCGAGCCGACGTTGATGGAGATGCCGAGCGTCAGGCACCAGTCCTTTCGGAGCGTCAGCTCCGGACTCGGCGGTCCCGCGCGCCGGTTTTCCGATTGGGAAAAGACGAGCATTCCGCGCTCGTGAAGGCGTGCGACGATCCTGTGCAGCGATTGCTGAGTGAGATCAAGCGGCTCGGTAAGGTCGGAGCGCTCAATCCCTGGGGACTTCCAAATGAGCCGCAGGAGGTCCCGTTCGTTGCGGGACGCCACTCGCGGCGGTTGTGCGTCTCGCAAAAAATGCGGGGCAATATGCTCTAGCGGATCATACTTCATTTGCAGATCGTTTTAATTTACACTGTAAGTGTGAAGCACATTGCGGGTGCATTTTGCTTCTGTCAAATGAGGAGGTTTGGACCCCTCGTTTGCCCAGATTGCTTACCTCATCAAGATTGGCCAAGCCAGCCGCGATGAGTGGGTTTCAAGGACTCGAGGCGGGTCCATGCGTTTGAAGGAACCCATTCGCCCTCACTGCAAGGTCGAGCTCGACGGAACCTCGGCCATGCGGAAGGCGAATGTTGAAAGGGAGGATCGAGCTGCATGAGGTACGAGAATACGGCGCGCGCTGCTGAGCGTGAGGATTGTCAATTCGCACCTACGCACCAAGGCCGCGACTTCGAGTCGATGGTTCAAACACTGTCGGGCGGTTATGGGGTTTTCGCCGCGCAACCGTTAGGCAACGATCGAAACTTCCCTTGGGCTGCAGACTTGAGAAGAGGCGATGGGTTTACTGTCCTTCACTCCATCTTTCAAAATTCTTGGACAGTTCGAACGCTCAGCGAGACGCCGCAGCACCTTGCCTTCTACCTTCCACAGACCGGATCCTTTCGGGTGTCCATTGGGAAAAGGGCGGTTGAAAGTGGATCGGGTTATCTTCTCATGGCCAATAACCATGAGGCTGGTGATCGTTTCGTCCAGGGTCCGCACACTTCGGATGTCCTCTTTCTCGATTGGAAAGTCGTGAAGCGAGTGCTCGTTTCACTTCTGGAAACGCCGCTTTCCGAATCCATCGACCTAGAGCCCATTCTGGATCTCTCGACACAGTCGGGCCAGCTTATCGGCAATTTGGTGCAGACGATCGTGCAGGGCGCGCGCAACGGCGGCCCCCTTCTTTCTTCCCCTCTCGCGATGGCGACGATGAGCGAAACGCTTGCGCATCTTGTAGTCCGATTTGGCCACCATCGCCTGTCCAGCCATCTGGAGAAAAAGAAGGTGTCGTTGGTCGCGCCTTGGCATGTCCGACGGGCCATCGACTACATGCATGCCAATATCGCGCAGCCCCTCACCATGGCCATGGTTGCCGATAATGTCGGCGTTTCCCTTCGTGCACTGCAAACCGGTTTCAAGGCCTTCCGGGGGACGTCGCCGGCAGGCTACCTCCGGACGATTCGGCTGCAGGCAGCCCGTGAGCAACTGCGGGATCCGACGAATCAGCAATCTGTCCGCGAAATCTGCGCGATATGGGGGTTTGCGCATGCGGGCAGGTTCTCCATCGTCTATCGCAGCACTTTTGGAGAGAGCCCGCGCGATACGCGGCTACGGGCCGAGCGCCTGCGCTGAAGTGAGCCTCAGGAAGCTGTCTCTTCCGGCCGTTCAGCGCGGCGGTGCGATGCTGCCGCGCAGGACGAGATGGCAGCCGAGTTCCAGGCGATGGGCCGGCCGCTGCGGATCGTTGGAGATCAGCCGCTGTTCGATGAGTGCGAGTGCTGCGGCGCCGAGCCTGTCCGTGGGAACGCTGACCGTCGAAAGCGGCGGGCGGCTGAACTCGCCGGGAACGATGTCGTCGAAGCCGAGAACGGAAACCGCCTCGGGCACCCGTATGTCGCGATCGGCCAAGGCCTTGAGGCAGCCGAGCGCCAGATTGTCGGCCGCGCAGAAGACGGCGGTGGCGCCTTTCATCGTCGGATCGCGGTCGAGCAGCGCGTCGATGGCCGCCTCGCCATGCCTGGGCTCATATCCCTCGGCCTCGACGATCATCTCCTCCGGGACCGGAAGCTGTGCCGCGAGATAGGCATCGGAGAAGCCGTCATACCGGCGCTGGATGGTCGTGCGCCCCTTCCAGGTCAGGTGCAGGATGCGGCGATGCCCGAGCGCCAGCAGGTGCTCGATGCCGAGCCGCGCGCCGAAGCGGTTTTCAGGTGTCACGGTATCGACCAGCATGGTCGGGTCCTCGCCGTTGACGATGACGACGGGCATGTCGGCGGAGGCCAGGCTGCGGATAAGTTCCGGCTGATCGTCGTTCAGGACCACGATGCCGTCAGCGCGCTCCGCTTGCGCGATCCGCCTGACCTGCGCGCCGTCAATACGCCGGCCAGTGCTGACAAAAGGCACGATCCTGATGCCGCGGCGCTCGCATTCCCTCCGCAGACCGTTGAGGATCGTCCAACTGACCAGGTTAAGGTCGCTCTCCGGCGCCGCATCGTCAGGAATGGCGAGAAGCAGAACATGCAGGGCGGCGATCGTCGCCTTCTTTCTCCGGCGGTCGAGGTAACCCAGGCGTTTTGCCGAATCCAGAACCCTTTCGCGCACCTCGATCGTCAGCGGCGCGGTTCCGTTCAAGGCGTGCGAGGCCGTGCTCAGCGACACGTCGGCATCGCGCGCGACATCTTTGAGATTGACTTTGCGTTCCACTTTTTCCGTCACGAATTCAGGTGGGTCCTTCGCAGGCCCTTCTAACCCGATGTTTTCACATGAAAACCCTGAAAAAGCTACGTATCTTTTGCCTTATTTTTGCTCTTTCGCGAGCAGGGTGCCGCACAGCGACAACGAGCGATGATCGCGGCAGCTCGAAGTCATAGAAATCAAAGAGGCTTGGCAAGCAGGCCATTGAGAAGCAGGTCGAAATAGGCCCGCAGGAATTCCTCCTTGTTGGGAATGGCCACGCGGCGGTTGTCGAATATCAGCCGCAGAACCGTCGTCGTCAGGATGGGCGCGACCACGATGTCGGAGAACTCCACCGGAATTTCGCGAAACTCCCCAGACGCCACTCCCTCCAGAATCAGAGCGTCGACCTTGGCGATGATCGGCTCGATGAATTGATCGTGGTGGCGGTCAATGAGGTCGGGAAACCGGTGTCCTTCCGCAATGACGAGCCGTGTCAGTTCGCGGGTTGGGCGATCCTCGGCGATTTGTTCGTAGAGCAGGCCGAGAATGGACGTCAGCCGGTCGGTGGCGCTGCCACTGAGCGCGTCGGTGACCGCCAGCAGTTCCTGAAATGGCACGGAGAAATGATTGATCATCGCTTCGAAGAGCTTTTCCTTCGTCTCGAAGTAAACGTAGACCGTGCCCTTGGTGACGTTGACCCTGTCGGCGATGTCTTCCACGCGCGTGCCTGCAAAACCGCTTTTGACGAATTCTTCGAAAGCCGCATCCAGAATCTGGATGGGTCGCAACGCTTTCTGTTCCGCGCGTGTGAGCTTCTTCGGACCTGCCATTTTTCCTCGCCTCCCTTGTCGTGCACACCCTCTTCGCCGCGGCACAAAGTTTCATTGACTAATACGTCAGTCAATTATATAGCAGCTGCCGTTGAGAGCAAGAGGTCACCTATGAGAACCATTCTGATCGCCACGGCGATCGTATGCGCCGTCGGTCTCGCATCATGCAGCGATGAGGGCAGGCCGGCTGAGCCGGCCCCGCGGCAGGTCGGTATCGTCGTCGCCAAGCCTGAGCCGCTGGTTCAGGGGGGCGCGATCACGGGAGAAGTGCGGGCGCGTGTCCAGACCGATCTGTCCTTCCGCGTCAGCGGCAAGATCATCGAACGGCTGGTCGAGGTCGGTCAGTCCGTGAAAGCGGGGCAGCTTCTCGCGCGCATCGATCCGGAAGAGCAAAAGGCCGACCTGGATGTGGCGGCGGCCAATCTTCAGTCGGCCGAGGCGCAGCAGACCCAGGCGCAGCTTGCATTCGACCGGCAGCAGAGCCTGTTTCGGACGCAGGTGACGACCCGCGCTGCTCTCGATCAGGCGCAGGAGGCGCTTCTGACTGCGCAGGCATCGACAAAGTCGGCGCAGGCACTCTTCGAAACGGCGCAGGACACCTTGTCCTACACCGAGCTGAAAGCGGATGCCGATGGGGTGATCACCGCCCGCAATGCCGAGGTCGGGGAGGTGGCGCAGGCTGCTCAGGTCGTTTTCACGCTCGCGCATGATGGCGACCGCGATGCCGTCTTCGAGGTGGTGGAAAGCGCCTTCCTGCGTCCGATCGACGGCGACGGCACCGTAACTCTTTTGTCGGACCCGACGCAGAAGATCACGGCGAAGGTTCGCGAGATTTCGCCGACGATCGATTCCGCAACCGGCACCATCAAGGTCAAGGTGGCGATCTCGAGCGATGCTCCCATTCCGCTGGGCGTTCCCGTCGTTGGACGGTTCAATTACCTCGCACAGGACGTCATCCAGCTGCCCTGGTCGGCAATGACCTCGAAGGACGGCAAGCCGGCCGTCTGGATCGTCGATCCGGCATCCTCCGTGGTCTCGGCCCGGACGATCGAAGTTGCCGGCTACGAAACCGGCAGCTTCGTCGTGAAGTCGGGCGTGTCGGCAGGAGAGGTCGTCGTGAGCGACGGCACCAAGTTCCTCAGGCCCGGTGAGATCGTGTCCTACGTCAAGGAAGCTTCCAAGTGAGTATTCGTCTAAAGATAATCGCACTTATCCTGGGCACGGCCCTCGTCTCCTCCTGCGCGCCGAACGCAGAAGAGAGTAAGGACGAAACGCCTCGTCCGGTGCTGTCGACGACAGTCAGGCAGACGCCCGCCTCGAGTCTCAGCCTGACTGGCACCATCGAGCCGACCATCGAAACCGAACTCGGCTTTCGGATTCTCGGGCGGATGATTGCCCGCAATGTCAATGTCGGCGACGTCGTCAAGAAGGGTGACGTCGTCGCCGCCATCGATCCCGTGGCGCTGGAGCTTGCCGTTCGCAATGCCCAGTCCGATGTGGAAAACAGCGATGCCCAGCTTAGAAACGCCGTGACCACGGAGCAGCGCCAGCGCGCGCTGGTGCTATCGCGCTCGGGCACGGAAGCCTCGCTCGAAGAGGCCGAGCAGGCGAGGCGAACGGCCGCGGCCGCCGTCGCCAAGGCGCAGGCCAATCTCGACAAGGCCAAGGAGCAACTGGGCTATGCGCAGCTTCGGGCGGAATTCGACGGGGTTGTGACGGCGACTTCGGCCGAGGTCGGACAGGTCGTGTCGGCCGGCCAGACGGTCGTGACCATTGCCCGGCCGGACAAACGCGACGCCGTCGTAGACGTGCCGCAGGCAGCCGCTCAGAAACTGAAGATCGGCGCCCCCTTCGAAGTGACGCTACAGCTCGATCCGACGATCCGCACCTCGGGGATCGTGCGTGAAATCGCGCCGGAGGCGGAGTCCGCCACCCGTACGAGCAGGACCAAGATCGCGCTCACCGAACCACCGGAAGCCTTCCGGCTCGGAGCGGTCATCACCGCCTCGGCAACGATTGCCGCCGAGCCGGAGATCGTGCTGCCTTCCTCGGCGATCCTTGCCGGCGGCGACAGGCAGAGCGTCTGTATCGTCGACGTGCCCGGCAAGAAGGTGTCGCTGCGCCGCGTAAAGATCGCCGGCGACGTCGTCGACGGCGGCACTGTCCGCGTAACCGAAGGGCTCGCACCCGGAGAACGGGTGGTCGTGGCGGGCGTGCATAAACTTGAAGATGGCCAGCCCATCAGGATCGACCAGGAGATCAGCCAGTGAAGTCCTTCAATCTTTCCGACTGGGCGCTCGAACGCCGTTCGCTCGTCTGGTACTTCATGATCGTCTTCCTTCTCGCAGGCGCCTTCTCCTATCTGAACCTCGGCCGCGAGGAAGACCCGAACTTCACGATCAAGACGATGGTGATCACGGCCCAGTGGCCCGGTGCCTCCGCCGAAGAGGTGACGCGGCAGGTGACCGACAGAATCGAGAAGAAGCTGCAGGAACTGGAATCGCTCGACTATACCAAGAGCGAGACCGTGGCCGGCCAGGCGACCGTCTTCGTCGAACTGCTGCCGACGACCAAGGCTCGGGATGTCGCGCCGACCTGGCTGCGCATCCGCAACATGATCGCCGACATCAAGGGCGATTTTCCGAGCGGCGTCGTCGGTCCGTTCTTCAATGACCGCTTCGGCGATGTTTTCGGAAACATCTACGCCTTCACCGGCGACGGTTTGACCCAGCGGCAGCTTCGCGATCTTGTCGAAAACGCTCGCTCTGAGGTCCTGAAGGTGCCTGATGTCGGCAAGGTCGACGTGATTGGCGCGCAGGACGAGGCGATTTATCTCGAATTCTCCACCCGCCAGATCGCCGCCCTTGGCATCGACCAGCAGTCGGTCATCCAGACCTTACAGGCCCAGAATGCCGTGACGCAATCCGGCTTCGTCGATGCCGGGCCGGAGCGCATCGCCTTGCGGGTGAGCGGACAGTTCACCTCCGAGGAAAGCCTGCGGTCGATCAATCTGCGCATCAACGACCGCTTCTTCCCGCTGACCGACGTCGCCACGATCACGCGCGGTTACGTCGATCCGCCGTCGGCGCTGTTCCGCTTCAACGGTCGGCCGGCAATCGGGCTTGCCATCGGCATGAAGCAGGGGGCCAACCTCCTACAGTTCGGCGAGGCGCTCGATGGGGAGATGAAACAGGTCGTCGCCGATCTTCCTGTTGGTGTGGATGTCCACCGCGTATCCGATCAGCCGGCGGTGGTCGACGAAGCTGTTTCGGGCTTTACCCGTGCGCTCTTCGAAGCGATCGTCATCGTGCTCGTCATCAGCTTCATCAGTCTCGGCCTTCGCGCCGGCATGGTGGTAGCGATCTCCATCCCCCTCGTGCTCGCCATCACCTTCGTCGTGATGGAATATTCCGGCATTTCGCTCCAGCGCATCTCGCTCGGCGCACTCATCATTGCGCTCGGCCTGCTCGTCGACGACGCCATGATCGCCGTCGAAATGATGGTGGCTCGCCTGGAAGCAGGCGACGATCTCAGGAAAGCGGCGACCCATGTCTATACATCGACGGCGTTTCCGATGCTGACCGGAACGCTCGTCACGGTCGCGGGCTTCATCCCGGTCGGTCTCAACAACAGCGCCGCCGGCGAATTCACCTTCACGCTGTTCGTGGTGATCGCGGTTTCGCTGGTCGTCTCCTGGATCGTGGCAGTGCTGTTCACGCCGCTTCTCGGCGTCACCATCCTGCCGAAGACGATGAAGTCGCATCACGAGAAGAAGGGACGCTTTGCCGCCATCTTCTCCTGGCTGCTGAAGCTCGCCATGCGCTGGCGCTGGATCACCATCGTGCTGACGGTCGGCGTCTTCGCCCTTTCGGTCGGCGGCATGAGGCTGGTGCAGCAGCAGTTCTTCCCGAATTCGGACAGAACCGAGCTCGTCATCGATTGGAATTTGCCGCACAACAGTTCGATTGCCGAGACCAACCGGCAGATGGCCAAGTTCGAAAAGGATATGCTGGCCGACAACAAGGATATCGATCACTGGACCACCTATGTCGGCCAGGGCGCACCGCGCTTCATCCTCTCCTTCGACGTGCAGACGCCCGACGTGTCGTTCGGACAGACGGTGATCGTCACGAAGGGGCTGGAGGTGCGCGACAAGGTGCGCGCAGAGCTGCAGGCCTATCTGACGAAAACCTTCCCCGGCACCGACGCCTTCGTGAAGCTTCTCGACATCGGCCCGCCGGTGGGCAAACCGGTGCAGTACCGCATCAGCGGTCCTGACATTCAGAAGGTGCGCGACATATCACAGCAGTTTGCCGGCGTTGTCGGTTCGCATCCGCTGCTGTCGAATATGGTCCTGGATTGGAACGAACCCTCGCGCGTGGTGAAGGTCGATGTCCTGCAGGACAAGGCGCGCCAGCTCGGCGTCTCTTCCGAGGACATCGCAACTGCGCTCAACGGTATCGTTGAAGGCTCGACGGCGACGCAGATTCGCGACGACATCTACCTGGTCAATGTCATCGGCCGGGCGAGGGCGTCCGAGCGCGATTCCGTTCAGACGCTGCAGAATCTGCAGCTCTCGACCTCCAACGGCAAGGTTGTGCCGCTCTCGGCGGTGGCGAATTTCCGCTACGAGCTCGAGCAGCCGACGATCTGGCGTCGCGACCGGCAGCCAACCATCACGCTCAAGGCAGCGGTTATCGGCTCGACGCAGCCGGCTACCATTGTCGATGAGCTGAAGCCGAAAGTCGAAGCGTTCCAGAAGAACCTTCCGGTCGGCTACAAGGTGGAAGTGGGCGGTGCGGTCGAATCCAGCGCTGACGCCCAGGGGCCGATCGCCGCTGTGGCGCCGTTGATGCTGTTTACGATGGCAACCATCCTGATGATCCAGTTGCAAAGCTTCAGCCGCCTGTTCCTGGTCTTCGCGGTCGCGCCGACGGCGCTGATCGGCGTGGTTGCGGCGCTCTTGCTGAGCAATGCGCCGATGGGCTTCGTCGCCATCCTCGGCATTTTGGCGCTGATCGGCATCCTGATCCGCAACTCGGTCATCCTGGTCGTGCAGATCGAACATCTGCGCGCCGAGGGTGTTGCAGCGTGGCAGGCGGTCATCGAGGCGACCGAACACCGGATGCGGCCGATCATGCTGACGGCGGCGGCCGCCACGCTCGCACTGATCCCGATCTCGCGCGAGATCTTCTGGGGGCCGATGGCCTACGCCATGATGGGCGGCATCGTCGTCGGAACCGCGCTCACCCTGCTGTTCCTGCCGGCGCTCTACGTCGCCTGGTTCCGAATCCCGAGGGACGAGGCTGTCCGGGCCGACGCCGCGGCGGAAGCATGAGGACGGGTCTTGACGGCTGTCAAATGCAGCTGCCGCGGCGGCGGCTACATAGCGGCCGGCGCACGACCGCCGGCGACGTCGGCGCCTTGGTCTTCGATGCCGCCGGCGCGGCGGTCGCAAGTCCGTTTCGACTGGCCGGTCGGGTCGCTGCCGCTCAATGGCGGTGACGAGCCCGCCGCGCGGGCACCAGGCATCTGTATAAGGCGACCATTAGCATTGTGTACAATGTGACTATTAAATTGTCAGATGCCTAAATGAAGCGCAGACTTTCCTCCCGTGGTCGAGTCGCCACAGTGGATATGGGAGGGCATTCATGAGCATTCGAGACCCGTCTCCCTCGTTGTATAACGAGGACCTTGCGCCCGCCACGGAGCGCAAATGGGGTGCATTCAGTATCTTCAACGTCTGGACGTCCGATGTCCACAGCCTGTGGGGCTATTATCTGGCGGCGAGCCTGTTTCTCCTCTGCGGCAGCTTCATCAATTTCGTCATCGCCATCGGCATCGGGTCTCTGGTCATCTTCTTTCTGATGAGCCTTGTCGGCAATGCCGGCGTACGCACCGGCGTACCCTTTCCGGTTCTGGCCCGTGCCTCCTTCGGCACCTTCGGCGCCAATGTCCCGGCACTGGTCCGCGCGGTGGTCGCCTGCTTCTGGTACGGGGCGCAGACTGCCGCCGCGTCCGGCGCGATCGTTGCCCTGCTGATCAGGAATGAGAGCTTGCTCGCCTTCCATCAGAACAGCCACATGCTCGGCCACTCGACCCTCGAACTCATCTGCTACGTCATCGTCTGGGCGCTGCAGCTGCTGATCATTCAGCGCGGCATGGAAACGGTCCGCAAGTTTCAGGATTGGGCCGGTCCGGCCGTCTGGATCATGATGCTGATCCTGGCGGTCTATCTGGTCGCCAAATCGGGCACTTTCTCCTTCGGCTCGGAAATTCCGCGCGACGTGCTGATCGAGAAGACCAAGGATGCCGGCGTGCCGGGTGAACCCGGCTCGATTGCGGCGCTCGCCGCCGTAGCGGCCACCTGGATCACCTATTTTGCCGCGCTTTACCTGAATTTCTGCGATTTCTCTCGTTATGCGACGAGCGAAAGGGCGCTCAGGAAAGGCAATCTCTGGGGCCTTCCGATCAATCTTCTGGCCTTCTGCCTCGTCGCAGGCGTCACGACCACGGCTGCCTTCACCGTCTACGGCGAGGTGCTGCTGCATCCGGAGATGATCTCGGCGAAATTCGATAGCTGGTTCCTGGCACTGCTTGCTGCGTTGACATTTGCAGTCGCCACGCTCGGCATCAACGTCGTGGCAAACTTCGTGTCGCCGGCCTTCGACTTCGCCAATGTCTTCCCGCGCCAGATCAATTTCAAACGCGGCGGATATATCGCCGCTCTGATCGCGCTCGTGCTTTACCCGTTCGCTCCCTGGGAGACCGGTGCTGCGCATTTCGTCAACTTCATCGGTTCGACGATGGGGCCGATCTTCGGCATCATGATGGTGGACTACTACCTCATCCGGAAGAGCCAACTGAACGTCGAAGCGCTCTACCGTGAGAATGGCGAGTTCCGCTTCCAGAACGGATGGCATGGCAACGCCTTCATCGCATTTGTGGTCGGCGCGCTGTTTTCCTCGATCCTGCCGACCTTCACCTCGATCCTGCCGGATTGGTGGGGAACCTATGGCTGGTTCTTCGGCGTTGCCATCGGCGGAGCGATCTATTTCGTGCTGAGAATGGGCGCGCGGCGCAATCCGGCCTTCGCCGCATGACCAAATAACAGAGGCGCCCGGAACGGCGGGCGCCTTTTACTTCGGATCTCCTGCAGACATCCGTTCAGCGGCGTGCGGCAACCGCATGGATGGCTGCGCGGCCGGCGGATTGGGCCATGGTCCTCGCCGTCGCGCGAAGGGCGGCGGATTGGCCGGAGGCCGTATCGTTCAGCCGGAACTGGGCGACGAGCTCGCGAAGCTTCTGGGCTTCCTGCGCGAGCGAGTCCGATGCCGCCGTCGACTGTTCCACCATCGCTGCGTTCTGTTGTGTGGTCTGGTCCATCTGATTGACCGCGACGTTCACTTCGCTCAATCCGACCGACTGTTCTTTCGCAGACGTGGCGATTGAATCCATATGCTGATTGATCTGGGTGATGAAGCCGCCGATGGTCTTCAGGGCCTGACCGGTGTCGCGCACCAGCTTGACGCCGCTTTCCACCTCTTTCGAGGAGTTCTGTATCAGGCCCTTGATTTCCTTTGCAGCACTCGCCGAGCGCTGCGCGAGTTCGCGCACTTCCTGGGCGACGACGGCGAAGCCCTTGCCCGCTTCGCCGGCTCTCGCCGCTTCCACACCGGCGTTCAGCGCCAGAAGGTTGGTCTGGAACGCGATCTCGTCGATGACGCCGATGATGTTGGAAATCTGCTGCGACGAGGTCTCGATGCGTTCCATCGCTTCCTCTGCATGGGAGACGACTTCCACGGAAACGCCGGCGCTATGGTTTGCCTCCGTGGCCACTGCGCGCGTCTCCTCGGTTCGTTTGCTGGAGTTCGACAACTTGGCGGTGATCTGCTCCAGTGCGGCGGCCGTCTCTTCGAGCGAGGCCGCCTGCTGCTCCGTGCGCTTGGAAAGATCGCTCGCCCCGGAAGAAATTTCCCGCGTGCCTTCGTCGATCGTGCCGATGCTTTCGGAAATTGCTCTCAGCGTCGCGCCGAGTTGGGTCACCGACTGGTTGAAGTCATGGCGCAGCACCTCGAAGTCGGGCGCGAAGGCCTCGTTGAGCTGGAAGGCGAGGTCGCCCGCGGCGAGCCGCTTCAAACCGGCGGCAAGACCCGAAGTGGCAATGCGCAGCCGCTCCGAAGCGTCTTCTTCCGCCTGCTTCTGGGCGGCAACGCGATCGGCTTCCGCCTTGTTGCGATTTTCTTCGGCCTCCAGCGCCAGCCGCTTGTTCGCAATCGCCGCTTGGCGGAAGATTTCCACTGCCGCAGCCATCGAGCCAACCTCATCGGCGCGGTCGGCAAAGGGAATTTCCGAACCCGTGTCCCCCTCGGCCAGGCGCCGCATCGAGGCGGTGATGCCGGTGATCGGGTTGGCGATGCTTTTCAGCACGAAGGCGACGGCGCCGAGAACCAGCAATCCCGCAAATCCGATCGCGGCAAGAAGGTAGAATTCTATCGAGGTGAAGGTTTCCTTGCTGAGTTCGGCAGCCTTGTTGCTGCCGTTGACATCCAGCTCGACGAGGCTTGTCGTTGCTTCCTTCAGCTTGTCCGAGTAGGCGCGCATCCCTGCGCCCAGGTATTGCCCAGCCTCCTCGGTTTTGTTGGCGCGCGAAAGGACGAGCAATTGCGAGCTGCTGGCGATGTAGCCTTCGACGCTCTCCTTGATCGTCTTGATTAACTCACGCTCGCGGTCGGACGAAGCAAGCGGAAGGTAGGCGTCCACCGATCTGCGAATGGCATTCTCGGCGACAGCAATGGACTCTTCACGCGTCTTCTTCTCCGCTTCGCTCTGCGCGATGACGTGATCGCGGTAGGCGAGGCGCAAATTGGTCATGTTGAGATTGATTGCCTGCGAAGCCTGCACGCTCGGCAGCCAGCGGGTTGCGATTTCCTCGGTCGAGCCGTTGGTCTTTCGTAGACCATCGACGGCGAGATAAGCGACAAGACCGAAAAGGAGGGCTATGCCGCCGAAGATCAACAGCAAACTCGATTTTATGTTTGGACGACGCATTAAAGTCTCCATCGAACGGTCCCGGCCTCACACCGGCCTTTGTAACGAAAAAAATTTAACGATGTGTTCCGGAAGGTAACAAGGCCGTTTACCAGTTTTCCGGAAACTCGCCGCCCCTTGCGTGTTCATGATCCCACCTAGACAGGAAAATGCCTATCAATGGCCGTCAGGGATGGCAGGAGCCGGTTATGATGAAACGCATATTTCCAGTCCTTTCTTGCTTTGATCCTTCCGGTGCAGACAGCCGTTTCTCAAATCCCTGACGAAGGGCAGGCCCGCGGCCGGATTGGACAAGGGCGTCGTTTACGAACGCCACTACGCCCTCAACGGGCTGATCGGACTGGGACGACACCTCCACGGACACATGATGCCGTCCTGCGCCCAAACCCCCTTCCACCAAGGCGGATGCATGTTTGGTGAAATAGCATTATGATCGCCACGACGCGGATCGGCGAGGAGGCCGGCCATGGCGGGGCTATCCCTGGAAATGGAGGACGACAGGATTTGGAACGGTTGAAGGATCCGGACAGTGTTTCCCCGCAGGCCGGCAGCGGCTCTGCATCGCCGCGGCATGAGCGGCGGGGCGTGGTGGCTGCCGCCGTATACCAGAACGGGCAGCGCATTCGCGACATCAGGATAGAAGAAGCCGGCGAATGGCGCAGCCGGGAGAATGCCATCGTCTGGATCGGCCTGCATGAGCCGGACGAGGTGCTGCTGCACCAGGTGCAGGCCGAGTTCAATCTCCATCCGCTGGCGATCGAGGACGCGGCGCAGCCGCATCAGCGCCCTAAGCTGGAAATCTACGGGGACGCGATGTTCATCGTCGCCCGCACCGCCCACATGAAAGATGGCGAGATCATCTTCGGCGAAACGCACCTGTTCGTCGGCCGCGGCTATGTCGTCTCCGTTCGGCACGGGGAGTCTTCTTCGTACCTGGCGGTCAGGCAGCGATGCGAGGCGACGCCTGCCGCGCTTGCCCATGGCGAGAACTACATTCTCTATTCCATCCTCGATTTCATCGTCGACAACTACATGCCTGTCATCGAGGTCGTGCAGGAGGAGGTCGAGAAACTCGAGGATCTGGTACTGCGCGAACAGCTGGGAAAGTCCGACATCGAACGGCTTTACCTCCTGCGCCGCAAGCTCTTGCGGCTGCGCAACGCCGTCGTGCCGCTGGTCGACGTCTGCCGTCGATACGAGCACATCGATCTTCCCGGCATGGACCCGACGTTGCAGTCGCTGTTTCGTGATGTGACCGATCATGTGCGCCGGGTGCAGGAGGATATCGACGCGCTACGCGAGGTCCTCGCCTTCGCTTTTGAGGCAAGCGTCATGATCGGCCAGACGGAGCAGACGGCGATTGCCCGTAAGCTCGCCGCCTGGGCGGCGATCCTCGCCGTTCCTACCGCGATCGCCGGCATCTACGGGATGAATTTCAGCGACATGCCGGAATTGAAATTTCAGTATGGTTATTTCGTCGTGCTCGGCGTTATCGTTTTCCTATGTCTCTGCCTCTTCGGCTTCTTCCGACGAAAGAAATGGCTTTAGGGCGCTGTCAGCACAGCATTTGCAGCAACCGAGCGCGATGCCGTCTGAGATAGGCGATGTCGTTGAGATACAGCTTCGCGTCTCCTGAAGCCACGTCTTCCACGAAGGTGTCGTCTCCGGCTGCGGCCCTGGCCAGCATGAAATCGACGAGGGCCTGAAGCCGCCTGCAGATTGTTTCGGGAAGCGCCTGCCGTTCCTCTGACGTCGCCCCGTAAGCGGTGCAGAAAATCTCCGCCCGCCGTAGCTGCTCGTCGAGACTTGATGTCGCGGATGAATTGGAAGGATCGGACAAGGGCGCCCAGCGATAGACCGCATAGGCAAGATCCCATAAGCGCGGTGCGGGATGGGCTGTATCGAAATCGATGATCCCGACCGCCTCGTCGTCAGCGGTGGCGACATTGTAGGGCGCAAAGTCTCCGTGGCAGACGATCTCGCGCGGCTCCTGCGATGGCAGCATCCACCTCTGGGGCTCGCGATCCGATTCCAGGAAGCCTTGCGAAGCTGCATGAAAATCGCGCAGAAGCCTAGCCGCGGAAATCAGCATGGGCTCCGATCCGGTCAGGGGATCGCCAAGATCTTCGCAGACACGCCCGGCAACGTAGCTGACGATCTCCCGGCCGTTCGCGGCTATCTCGACAGGCTGCGGTGCCCGTAGGAAACCGCTGCTTCTGAGATGGCGCAGAAACCGGTGCACCGTCGGCGTCCACGCGCCGGAAGGCCTGGTAACGGTCTCGCCGTCGCCCCAGATCTGCCCGGCCCGCCCGCCCTCCAATGGTTTCATGTCATCGCCTCCCCGTCCGGTCTCCTCGCTTCAGTTCTTCGATACGGGCCTGAACCGTGGCTCCGAGATTTGTCTCATGGCAGTTCCGGTAGAATGCCTCCGCGTCCGAAGGCATGTCGTCGGGGAGCGCGATCAAATCTTCAAGTCGGAAGCCGCCGGCTTGGCTGAGCCGCGGATCCGCCAATTCACTCTCGGCCAAACCGCCGACACGATCGGACAAGGTTTCGAAATAGCTGAGATTGCCAGTCACGATCGAAGGGGACGAGGTCTTTCCATGCGCGGGAATGACAAGCTTCGCGTCGAGATCACGGATTCGTTCGAGCGAGGTACGGATCAAACGAAGGTCATCGGCGCTTTTGCTCCAGACTTCAGGGATAGGGTATTCCACCGCATCGACGGCCAGACAGATGCGCAGTTCGGGAATCCAAACGGCAATGTGGTCGGGTGTATGCCCAGGTGTGTGGATCAGTTGGAGTGTCAGATCGCCGCCGTTGAGGGCCATCGAACCGAAGAAGGAGATGTCGGGCGCGGTGAGCTCGACATTCCGAAACCGCGATTCCTGGCTCGATTTGTCTCTCAGAATCCGCAGCGCGGAAGGATCCCGCAGGCGATCGAGTGCTGCGGCATGCGCGATGATCGGGGCGCGCCCGGAAATGGCGGCATTGCCCCAGCAGTGATCCCAATCCATATGCGAGTTGACGACGATCAGCGGCGGCGTCTTCCCCTCTTCCTTTGCATCGAGCAGATCCAGCGCAAGCCGGCACTGCTCGGGCGTGCCGAGCGTGTCGATCAGCACGTTGAATCTCTCGGTCCGGACGAACACCGCATCCACCTCGTCTCCGGCCCTGATGATCACGATCCTCTCGTCGAGTTGGGGATAGGAGCACAAGTCCACCGATGCGTTCACGTCTGGATGCCTCTCTTACAATCGCAATGACTTCACGCAGGCAGATCAAATCCTGATCTGCATCCTCCCTCAGGGGCGCTCGCCGGCTTCCTTGCGGTCAAGCACCCGTTTCACAGGAACATGCACTTCCGACCGCCTCGTTACCGCGTTCGCCTCGGCGGCTATGCATATCACGATCACGCTGGATTTCGAACGGCAGAGACTCCTCGGCATCCATTGCGCCTGAAGCGGGACCGCGCATCGGGCAACCAGCACCTTGCCGTTGGGCTCCAGCGCTTCCCATTGCTGATGACTTTTGGCGTTTTCGTGCACGATGAAACGCTTGGCTTCCTCACGAATTTCGAACAGGCCGTGCTTGACAGGGGTGGAGCGATCGGACTCGACGCTCCAGGAGGCGAGGCACGCTACGCAGGTCGGCAGGTGATGAAGACTATCGCTCGAAGCATTTTGGTGCACTCTCCAGCGCTCGATAATTTCCGGATCGGAACATGCCGCCGGCGATGCCCATGCAGCCGTGAATTGACAGGTTGCGTGGAACAACCTCCGCCAAAGGAAGTTTGCCCGAAAAGCAAACTCGAGGCGGCGGCCGATGTTGTTATCTGCGAAGCAGGGTGCGCTGAACACCCCACCCAGGATCTATTATGTCAATCCGCTACTTCTCCAGCGTATCGATGCATGGCGCGAGGTTTTCGACCACGCCGCGGATACCGGTTTCGACCATGTTCTAACGGCGCCCCTCTTTGACAGGGGCGGGGATTGCAGCGTTTTCACCTCCCATGACCTCGACCGCCTCGATCCTGAACTGCAGCTCGGAAGTGCGGTCGAGGAAGGCGTATCCCGCCTGGCGGAGGCTGCCGACAAGAGCGGTGTCGGTTTGATGATGGATCTGATGCTGGACGGGAAAGCGCGGAACCCGCAAGCGGGGTATCGTCCCGTGGATCCCCGGCGTTCGCCGCTCGATCCGCCGGAGCCGATGACGGCGATGGGAGCGGAGCAGCAGTCGCAGCTGCTGGCGGAATGGACCGAGCGGCTGCGGCGTCTTTCCGACGCCGGCCTCTCCGGGTACCGTGTGCTCGGGATCGATCGGACGGCACCGGCCTTTTTCAAATCGCTGATTGCGGGGGTGCGCGAGAAGGCGGACGCGCAATTTTTCGCCTGGACGCCCGGCACCGATTTTGCGGTGAGAAGCGCGATCGCGGATGCGGGGTTCACCGGATGTTTTTCATCGATGGCCTGGTGGGATCTCGACGAGAGGTGGTTCGTCGAAGAGCATCACGTTCAGGAGCCGCTCGGCTGGCAGATCGCCTTCCCCGAGCCGCCCTTTGCCAGGCGCATCGCGCACGGGACCGAGAGCCGCGAAATCCTCGAACGGCGCGCCGTCAGGGCGCTGCGCCTTGCCGCCTCGCTCGGCGGCGGCCTGATGGTTCCTATAGGATTCGAATATGGCGCGGCGACGCCGCTCGATCCGACCCATGGCGACGGCTCGGGCTTGCGGAAATTCCGCCACGATCTCGCCTTCGATATCTCCTCCGAAATCCGCCTTGCCAATACCGAGGTCGGTCGGACCGGCCAGGGGCACGCTCCGTGGCTTCGCCTGATTCGTAACGCCAGCGGGCCGGTCTCGGCGCTCGTGCAGTCCGAAGCGCAGGATCTTCGCACCGCCTCCGATGTAAGCTTCATCCTGCTCAACCGGGACCTCAGACGAAGCGCGCCGGCACCCCTGACTGCACTGCGTGAAGCGGCTTCCGGCTTTCTTCCCGCTGCCGATGGCGCGGAGCTGCGCTTGCGGGCAGGGGAGGTCCGGGTGATAGAAGGCAAGGCGCCGCACCCGATCACATCGAGGCCGGCTTTCGAGGTGGACCAGGCGACGGCGTCGCCGCGGCTTGCCATTGAGAACATCACGCCACGGGTCGATGACGGGCGGTTTCCCGTCAAGCGCGTCGTCGGCGAGAGCGTTATCGTCGAAGCCGATATATTTGCTGACGGCCACGATCCGCTCGCAGCTGTCCTGCTTTGGCGGCCGCATGACGTCATGGCGGAGTGGAACGAGACGCCGATGCAGCTGGTCGAGAACGACCGCTGGCGTGCCGAATTCCTGCTGGAGCGCATGGGGCGTTACGAATTTGCCGTCGAGGCGTGGAAAAACCCGTTCGCTATCTTCCGCTACGAGCTGACCAAGAAGAACGACGCGAGGCTGGACTTGAAGCTGGAGCTTCAGGAGGGATTGAACCTCGTTCGCACCGCCAAGGCGCAAGCGCCGGCAGCGCTCAGCGCCGATTTGCAGGCTCTGATCGACAATCTCGAAAAGGCTTCCGATCCCGAGCGCACGGCGATCCTGCTCGCTCCCGAGACATCCGAGCTGATGAACAGCGTCGACCGGCGTCCGTTCCGGCTTCGCTCCACGGCAAGCGCCGTCGATGCCGAGCGCAAGGAAGCAGCCTTCGCCAGCTGGTATCAGATCTTCCCGCGCTCGCAGAGCGGCGATCCGAACCGGCACGGCACCTTCGACGACGTCATTCCGAGGCTGGCCGAAATTCGCGGCATGGGCTTCGATGTGCTTTATTTCCCGCCCATCCATCCGATCGGCACGACCAACCGGAAGGGGCGCAACAACAGCCTGAAAGCCGCCCCTGGGGATCCTGGAAGCCCCTATGCCATCGGCTCGGAAGATGGCGGCCATGACGCGATCCATCCCGAGCTCGGCGATTTCGAGGATTTCGGCCGGCTGGTCGAGGAGGCGGGCCGGCATGGGCTGGAAATTGCTCTAGACCTCGCCATCCAGGCGTCGCCGGATCATCCCTGGCTGAAGGAGCATCCGGGCTGGTTCGACTGGCGCCCCGACGGCACGATCAAATATGCCGAGAACCCGCCGAAGAAATACGAGGATATCGTCAATGTCGATTTTTACACGAAGGACGCCTTGCCTTCGCTATGGGTGGAGCTGAGGGATATCGTCCAGCTGTGGGTCGACCAAGGCGTCAAGCTGTTTCGCGTCGACAATCCGCACACCAAGCCCTTTCCGTTCTGGGAATGGCTGATCGGCGATATCAGGGCCCGCCATCCCGAGGTCGTCTTCCTGTCGGAAGCCTTCACCAAGCCGAAAGTCATGTATCGGCTGGCGAAGATCGGTTTCTCCCAGTCCTACACCTACTTCACCTGGCGCAACGCCAAGTGGGAGCTCGAGGAATATATGCGGGAGCTGACCGAGACGGCGCCGAAGGAATTCTTCCGTCCGCATTTCTTCGTCAACACGCACGACATCAATCCGGATTTTCTCCAGAACGCGCCGCGCCCGGCCTTCCTTATCCGTGCGGCGTTGGCAGCAACGCTTTCGGGCCTGTGGGGCGTCTATAACGGTTTCGAATTGTGCGAGGGGCGCCCGGACGCCAAGCGGAAGGAATATGCCGACAGCGAGAAATACGAGATTCGCGCCTGGGATTACGACCGGCCCGGCAACATCATCGCCGAAATCAGGATGCTGAACCGCATCCGCAACGAAAACACCGCGTTGCATTCGCATCTCGGGCTGACGCTGCTCCCCGCCTGGAACGACAACATCCTGTTCTTCGAAAAGGCGAGCCGCGCGCGCGACAATGTTTTGCTGATCGCGATCAGCCTCGACCCCCATAATTTCCAGCAAAGCGACGTGGAGCTGCCGCTTTGGAAATGGTCGCTCGGGGATGGCGGCGCGCTCGACGTCGAGGATCTGGTTGGTGGGCATCGTTTCACATGGACCGGCAAAAGGCAGACCGTCGCGCTCAATCCGCAGGTCCTCCCCTTTGCGATCTGGCGCGTTCGCGCAGCGGAGGCATGAATGGACACGATGAACTCCGGTAACACCGAACCGCTGCTCTGGTACAAGGATGCCATCATCTACCAGCTGCACATCAAGTCGTTCTACGATGCCGATGGCGACGGCGTCGGCGATTTTGCCGGGCTGCACCAGAAGCTCGATCATATCGCGGCTCTTGGCGTCAACGCGATCTGGCTGCTGCCTTTCTTTCCCTCGCCGCGCCGCGATGACGGCTATGACATCGCCGATTACGGCAATGTCAGCCCGGATTACGGAACGATGGAGGATTTCCGCGCCTTCGTCGACGCCGCCCACCAGCGCAATATCCGCGTCATCATCGAACTCGTCATCAATCACACCTCCGATCAGCATCCCTGGTTCCAGCGTGCGCGCCAGGCGCCGGCGGGCTCGCCCGAACGGGATTTCTACGTCTGGTCGGACAGCGATCAGAAGTTTCCGGAAACGCGCATCATCTTCCTCGATACGGAGAAATCCAACTGGACATGGGATGCGGTGGCCGGCGCCTATTACTGGCATCGTTTCTATTCCCACCAGCCGGACCTCAATTTCGACAGTCCGCTCGTGATGGAGGAGCTGCTGAAGGTGATGCGCTTCTGGCTGGAGACCGGTATCGACGGTTTCCGTCTCGATGCGATCCCCTATCTCGTCGAGCGCGAGGGAACGATCAACGAGAACCTTCCCGAGACGCATGCGATCCTCAAGCGCATCCGTGCCGCCCTCGACGCCACCCATCCTGGCGTCATGCTGCTCGCCGAGGCCAATCAGTGGCCGGAAGACACGCGCGAATATTTCGGCGACGGCGACGAGTGCCATATGGCGTTCCACTTCCCGCTGATGCCGCGCATGTATATGGCGATTGCCAAGGAAGACCGGTTTCCGATCACCGACATCCTGCGCCAGACGCCTGAAATTCCAGAGAATTGCCAATGGGCGATTTTCCTTCGCAACCACGACGAGCTGACGCTGGAAATGGTGACCGACGCCGAGCGCGACTATCTCTGGGAGACCTATGCTTCCGACAAGCGCGCCCGCATCAACCTCGGCATCCGGCGGCGCCTGGCGCCGTTGATGGAGCGCGACCGCCGCCGCATCGAGCTGATGAACGCGCTGCTTCTGTCGATGCCGGGAACGCCTGTTATCTATTACGGCGACGAGATCGGCATGGGCGACAATATCTATCTCGGCGACCGTGACGGGGTGCGGACGCCGATGCAATGGTCACCCGACCGCAATGGCGGCTTCTCCCGAACGGACCCGGCGCGCCTCGTCCTGCCGCCGATCGCCGATCCGCTCTACGGTTTCGAGGCGGTCAACGTCGAGGCGCAGAGCACCGACGCGCATTCGCTGCTCAACTGGACGCGCAAGATGCTGGCGCTGCGCGGCCGCCATCCCGCCTTCGGGCGCGGCTCTCTGCGCTTCCTCTCGCCCGAGAACCGCAAGATCCTCGCCTATCTGAGGGAATATGACGGCGAGACGCTGATGTGCGTCGCCAACCTTTCGCGGCTGCCTCAAGCAGTGGAGCTCGACCTCTCGGCCTTCGAGGGCCACGTGCCGATCGAACTGACGGGCATGTCGCCCTTTCCGCCGATCGGGCAACTGACCTATCTCCTGACGCTGCCGCCCTATGGCTTCTTCTGGTTTCAGCTGGAGGCCGATGCCGATCCGCCGGCATGGCGTACTGCTCCGCCCGAACAGTTGCCCGACCTGGTGACGATGGTCATTCGCCGCGGCCTGCTCGATCTCGTCGACGAGCCTACGCATATGCGCGTCCTCAGCAACGAAATCCTGCCCGCCTATCTCTGCCGACGGCGGTGGTTCGGGGCGAAGGACCAGCCGCTTCAGGCGGCGCGGCTGATCTCGGCGACGCCGATCCCCTTTGTCGACGGTGTCGTTCTCGGCGAATTGGAAGCGGTTCTGCCTGACCATACCGAGTCCTACCAGTTGCCGCTGACGGTCGCATGGGACGATGCCCATCCCTCGGCGCTGACCCAGCAGCTCGCGCTCGGGCGGGTTCGCCAGGGCAGGCGCGTCGGCTTCCTAACGGATGGATTTGCCGTGGAGCCTATGGCGCGCGGCATCCTGCGCGGGCTCGCCGACCGCTCGCGCATCACCGGGCGTACCGGCACGCTGGAGTTTCTCGGCACCGAAAGGCTCGACCGGCTACAGGTCACCGACGATATGCCGGTCCACTGGCTTTCAGCGGAGCAGTCCAACAGTTCGCTGATCGTCGGCGAAGTCGCCATGATCAAGCTGATCCGGCACATCTTCCCGGGCATCCACCCCGAGGTGGAGATGACGCGATTCCTCACCCGGGCCGGCTATGACCACACCGCGCCGCTGCTCGGTGAGGTCGCGCATACCGATTCCAGCGGGCGGCGTTCGACCCTGATCATCGTCCAGGGCGCGATCCGCAACCAGGGCGACGCCTGGAACTGGATGCTGAACAATCTGCGCCGCGCCGCCGATGAGCTTGTGTTGAACGACCCGGCCGTCGAGCCGGGCGACGACGTCTTCCGTTCGCTGATCAGTTTCGTCGCCATGGTCGGTATGCGATTGGGCGAATTACATGTCGTGCTCGCAGGGGAGAACGCGGACTTGGCTTTCAGCCCTGTCATCGCCGGCGACGAGGAGGTGGAGGCGATTAAGAAGGCCGTGGCGGGCGAAGTCGCCTTTGCCATGTCGAAGCTTGCAGAGCGTGAGGAGAATGTCGAACCTGCGGTCGATCAACTCGCCGCACCGCTTCTCGAGCGCCGAGCCGAAATCGTCGAGCTTGGCGCGAGCCTGGCCGAAAGCGCCCGCGGCACGCTGATGACGCGCACGCACGGCGATTTCCATCTCGGCCAGATTTTGGTCAGCGAGGGCGATGCCGTCATCATCGACTTCGAAGGCGAGCCCGCGAAAAACCTCGCCGAGCGCCGGGCCAAGACGGTTCCTCTGCGCGATGTCGCCGGGCTTCTGCGCTCGCTCAGCTATCTCGTCGCCACCGCCCAGCTCGATAATGACGCGGTAACAGAACATGAAAACGAGGTCCGCCGAGATGCCATCGCCCGGTTCGGGCGCGATGCCGAGGCGGCCTTCCTCGATGCCTATTGGCAGGCGGTCTCCGCCTCTAAGGCGCTCGCCATGCCGGCCGAACAACGCAGGCGCGTGCTCGATGCCTTTCTTCTGGAAAAGGCCGCCTACGAAATCGCCTATGAAGCGCGCAACAGGCCGAAGTGGCTACCGATCCCGCTCGCCGGCCTTACCGAAATCGTATCGCGCTTAGCAGGAGTCACTGCATGAATGTCGAACGCTCGGAACTTCTCGCCGGCATCGGACACGATGCGCTTTGGGCACTGATCGAAGGGCGCCACGGCGATCCCTTCTCGATCCTCGGCCCGCACGAGAGTGGCGGAATGACTGTGGTGCGCGTCTATCTGCCCGGAGCAGAGGCCGTCGATCTGATCGAAGCGGCGAGCGGCAGGGTTGTGACGCCTTTCAGCATCGCTCACCCTTCCGGCCTGTTTGCGGCGGCCACGGCCGCGAGAATGGGATACAGGCTGCGGATCCAATGGCCGGATGGCGAGCAGGTCACCGAGGATCCCTATAGCTTCGGACTTTTGCTCGGAGAACTCGATCTTCACCTGATATCGGAAGGCACGCATTACAGCCTGAGCCGCACGCTCGGGGCGGTGGCGATGTCGGTCGACGGTGTGGCGGGCGTGCGGTTCGCGGTCTGGGCGCCGAATGCACGCCGTGTCTCGGTCGTCGGCGATTTCAACGCCTGGGACGGGCGGCGAAATCCGATGCGGCTCAGGCAATCGGCCGGCGTCTGGGAGCTGTTCGTTCCCCGGTTGGCGCCCGGCGAACGATACAAGTTCGAGATCGTCGACGCGCATGGGACCTGCCTGCCGCAGAAGGCCGATCCGGTGGCGCGCGCCAGCGAGGCCGCCCCGTCCACCGCCTCGATCGTTGCCTCGTCGACGCCGTTTCGATGGACCGACGATGCCTGGATGAGAGGCCGGTCCCGGCAGGAAAGGCTGGAGGGCGCGATTTCCGTCTACGAGGTGCATGCCGGCTCCTGGCTGCGCGATCAGAAGGACGGCAACCGATCGCTCGATTGGGTCGAGCTCAGCCAGCGGCTCGTTCCCTATGCGCGCGAGATGGGATTCACCCATATCGAGTTGCTACCGATCATGGAGCATCCGTTCGGCGGCTCCTGGGGCTACCAGCCGCTCGGCCTGTTCGCGCCGACCGGGCGCTACGGCACGCCGGAGGATTTCGCCTATTTCGTCGACCGCTGCCACGGCGCAGGCATCGGCGTCATCCTCGACTGGGTGCCGGCCCATTTCCCGACCGACGTCTGGGGTCTTGCCCGCTTCGACGGCACCGCGCTCTACGAACACGAGGATCCGCGCGAGGGCTTTCACCGCGACTGGAACACGCTGATCTACAATCTCGGCCGCAACGAGGTGAAAGGCTTCCTGATCGCCAGCGCACTCGAATGGCTCGAGCGCTACCATGTCGACGGGCTGCGCGTCGATGCGGTGGCCTCAATGCTCTACCGCGATTACAGCCGCAACGCGGGGGACTGGATTCCCAATCAGTACGGCGGCCGCGAGAACCTGGAAGCGGTAGAATTCTTCAAACATCTGAACAGCATCATCCACGAGCGCTGCCCGCATGCGATAACCGTTGCCGAGGAATCGACGGCCTGGCCCGGCGTCACCAAGCCGCCGACAGAAGGCGGGCTTGGCTTCGATATCAAATGGAACATGGGCTGGATGCACGACAGCCTGAGTTATATCGAGAAGGATCCCGTCTACCGAAGCTATCACCACGGCACGATGACCTTCGGCATGATCTATGCCTATTCCGAGCGTTTCATGCTGCCGATTTCCCATGATGAGGTGGTTTACGGCAAAGGCTCGCTGCTGACGAAAATGCCGGGCGACGATTGGCAGAAATTCGCCAATCTGCGCAGCTATCTCGCTTTCATGTGGGGACACCCGGGCAAGAAGCTGCTGTTCATGGGAAGCGAAGTTGCCCAGCCGGGCGAATGGAACCATGACGCATCAGTGAGCTGGGACGTCCTGGACCGGCCGGCGCATGTCGGCATCCAGCGCCTGGTGAAGGATCTGAATGGCCTCTACGGCGAGGAAGCGGCACTTCAGTTCGGCGATTTTCATCCCGAGGGCTTCGAATGGGCAACTGCCGACGACAGCGTCAACTCCGTTCTCGGCATGCTGCGTTATGCCCCGGACCATTCTTCCTCGGTCCTCGTCGTCGCGAATTTCACGCCGGTGCCGCGCTACGGCTACAGGATCGGCGTGCCCCGCGATGGCGTGTGGATCGAGCGGATAACGACGGATGCGCCGGAGTATGGAGGCTCTGGGCTCGTCAACGGCGCAGTGTCGAGCGAACCCATCCCAGCTCACGGCCGGCCCGTCTCCCTGTCGCTGGCGCTGCCCCCGCTGGCGACGGTCTTTCTCATGGGACCGTCGCCCTGACAAGCTTCATTCGGCGTGCGGAGCCGGATGAATGAAAGGCCAGGGGCTCGCCTCTGATCCCCTATCGATAGGGACCTCGATGAGCACGGGCTCATCGAGCGCGAGCGCCTTCTCCAGCACCACACGCAATTCGCCAGGGCTCGCCACCTTGAAGGACCGGACGCTAAAGCTCTCGCCGAGAGCGACGAAATCCGGATTAACGAGTTCCGAGCCGAGATAGCGGCCTTTGTAAGTCTGCTTCTGATCGCGCAGCACATTGCCGTAGGCGGAATTGTTGAAAACGATGGCGACGACAGCAATCTTGTGCTGCACGGCGGTGGCAAGCTCCTGAACGCCGAACATGAAGCCGCCGTCACCGGAAACGGAGATAACCGCCTTATCGGGATTGGCGACTTTTACGCCGAGCGCCGTGTTGAAGCCGAAACCGAGATTGTCCTGATAGCCGCATGTTACATATTGGCGCGGGCCGTAGACCGGGAAAGCAAATCGGGCAGTGAAGCCCATCTGGCTGATTTCCTCGACGAAGAAGCCGTCTCTCGGCAGCGCATCGCGGATGGCATCGAGATAAGCGAGCTGCGGCTGCACCGCCTGAAAACGAGAGCGGGCGTCTTCATTCAGCCCGGCAAATTCGCGTGTCCTATCTTCGCGGCTGGCGCCTGCCAGCGCATCGATCAGCGCCCGCGTTCCATCTCCCGCATCCGCGACGATGCCGACATCGGGCTTGAGACGCACCATCTCGGTCGGGTCGATATCGATGCGGATGATCTTGAGGCCCTTGGGAAGCCACTTCCACCGCATGAACTGCAATTCGAGCCGGCTGCCGATCCCGATCAGCACGTCGACCTTCTTCCAATATTCATAGGCGGCGACGAAATTCAGGTAGTTCGGATGATCGTCGGCGACGATCCCCTTGCCAGAGCGGTGGGAGGTGACCGGCGCCTGCAAGAGCTCCGAAAGCGTGGCGATCTCGGCGCCAGCATCCGCCGCGCCGCCGCCGACCATGATCATCGGATTCCGAGCGCCTGAAATCAGCGCCGCCGCGGCGGCGATCTGATCGGGATTGACGGCGGGATGAGCGGCTCTCGTGCCGAGGGGTAGATCGGTTTCCGGGCCGGATTGTCCGAACACATCCCACGGGGCTTCGACTGCTCCCGGACCCTGGCGGCCGGAGAGCATTTTGCCGATCACCTCTGATAGAACCGGACCGGCCTCGGACTGGTGGTTGATGCGCTCCGCCCTCTTGGTGATCCCGCGCATCGTCGCGAGCTGGTCCGGCAGTTCGTGCAGCTGTCCTCTTCCTTGCCCGATCAGGTGCGACATGATGTTGCCGGTGACGCAGAGCACGGGCGCGTTGGCGCCGTATGCGGTGCAAAGCGCCGCGCCGGAATTGAGGACCCCGGGGCCGGGGACAACTGTATAGGCACCAACCCGGCCGGTAGACTTCGCATAGCCGTAGGCCATATAAGCGGCACCCTGTTCGTGCCTTGTATGGATGAAGCGAATCTTGTCACCGGCGCCGTAAAGCGCGTCATTGAAGTCATACATGTGGGCGCCCGGAATGCCGAAGACCGTGTCGATCCCATGGGCGACAAGCGAACGGGTTATCGCCTGGCCGGTCGTTTCTTTCCTGCTCATTTGGAAATCCAATGGCTTGAGTTCGGTTATGTCACTGTAGCTTCAAGCAACCTTCGGCTCGAAGTGCGGCGACGATGGCACCGGCGTCGGACGGCTGCATGCCGGCAAGGTTCATGCGGCCGGAATCGGCCATGTAGATGCCATGCGTGGCGCGAAGTGCCGCCGCCGTTTCCCTGGACATGGAGAGATTGGAGAACAGGCCGCGCTGGCGGCTGATGAAGGCGAGATCGGGTGCGGCGGCGGCGAGCGCCGCCCGATTGCCGTTGATGCGCTCGCACATCTCCTCGAGTTCGGCGCGCCACATTGCCGACATCTCGGCGCTTTCGAGAATGGTCCTGACGATCGCCGCGCCATGATCCGGCGGCATCGACCAGTTGACGCGGGCCAGTGCGGCCATGTTGCTTTCGGCCTTCCCGATGTCATCGGCATTGCGGGTCATGACATAGAGCGCGCCGACGCGCTCGCGATAGAGGCCGAAATTCTTGTCACAGGAATAGGCGATCAGCGCCTCGTCGACGGCTTCGAGGATCATGCGTGTCGGCGCTGCATCCTGTTCGAGGCCGTCGCCGAGCCCCTGATAGGCAAGATCGATGAACGGCACGAGCTTGTGCGCGACGAGGAGCTCGGCAATCCGCCGCCACTCTTCCGTGGTGAAATCGATGCCTGTCGGATTGTGGCAACAACCGTGAAGGAGCACGACATCGCCCGGATTGGCGAATGACAGGGCCTCTACCACGCTTTCGATTTTCACCTGCTGCGACGCGAGGTCGACGAATGGATATTCCTTTACAGCCAGTCGCGCCGAACCGAAGATCGGGGCGTGGTTGGGCCAGCTCGGCGTGCCCAGCAGAACCTTCGCCAATGGATTTGCCACCTGGACGAGTTCCGCACCGAGACGCAGCGCGCCGCTGCCGCCCGGCGTCTGGATGCCGACAAGACGCTCACCGAAAGCCGGCGACTTTCCGAAGATGATCGGCTGCAGGAGACGGACGAATTGCAGATCGCCCTCCGGGCCGAGATATTTCTTGCTGTCCTGCGTTTCCAGAAGGAACTGCTCCGCCGCCTTCACGGCCCGCATGACAGGCGTGCGGCCCATCGCGTCGCTATAGACGCCGACGCCGAGGTCGATCTTTCCGGCGCGCTCGTCGGCCTGGAAAGCCTTGATGAGGGCAAGCAGGCTGTCTGCCGGCCGGGTCTTCAGTTGTTCAAACACAGGTCCACCTCCGTTTTATCTCTCATCGGAGACTAACGGAACTCAGGCGGCGAATTTCTGCGATTATCCTCCTTCACCGGCAAAATTATGCAGATAATCGGCGCGGCATCGGTATAATGCGCAGAAATTCACCGTCCGAGGGCCCGGCCATGCTTGACCAGTTCGACATCAAACTCCTTGCCGCTCTCCAGCAAAACAGCGAGATGACGCAGAGCGAGTTGTCTCAGAAGGTCAATCTCTCTGCGACCCAATGCGCACGCCGCCTCGAAAGGCTGCGCAATGAGCAATATATCCAGAGCGTCGTGGCTATTCTCAACCCCGCAAAACTGGGTTTCAGCGTCGTCGCCCATACGCTCGTCAGTCTGCGTGCGCATACGGAAGGCGGAAATGAGCGGCTCCATCGCTTCATCGAGACCGCACCGGAAATCCTGGAATGCTATTCGCAGACGGGTGACGCCGATTTTCTGATGAAGGTCATGACGCGCGACCTCGACCATCTCAGCCAATTTCTCGAACGCATGATCCGGGTCACCGACAATCTGGCCTCGGTCAAGTCGAGCATCGTGCTGAAGACGATCAAGAAGACGACCGCTCTGCCGCTGCAGATCGTGACGTGAGACGTCGTGTGGTTCCGGCCGCCTCATCTGAGATAATGGATGTGCGGGCGCGAATGATAGGGGGAGGCCTCGACGCGCGCCTCGATGGAAAAGACGTCGCGCAACAGGCTTTCGCTCAGCACGTCGTGGGGCGCGCCGGAGGCGACGATCTTGCCCTGTTGCATGATGATCAGCGCATCGCAGAACATGGAGGCATGGTTGAGATCGTGCAGGGCGACGATGCTGGTGATCGGCAGTTCCGAGACGAGCCGCATCAGACCGATCTGGTGCTGGATGTCGAGATGGTTTGTGGGTTCGTCGAGGATTAGCTCCTGCGGCGACTGGGCGAGCGCCCTGGCGATATGGGTGCGCTGCTTTTCGCCGCCCGACAGGCTCTGCCAGCGGTCGTTGCGCTTCTCCGCCACGCCGGCGCGGGCAAGCGCCCCTTCGACCGCCTCTTCGTCCGCGTTGGTCCAGCCGGAAAACATGGAGCGGTGCGGGAAGCGGCCGAGCTTGACGACGTCGATGACCTTCAGATTGGCATTGGTCGTGGCATGCTGCTCGACAAAGGCGATGCGCCGGGCGATCGAGCGACGGCTGATCTTGCCGATATCATCGCGGTCGAGCGTGACGCGGCCGGAATGCGGACGCCTGAGGCCGGCGAGAAGCCGCAGCAGCGAGGTCTTCCCGGAGCCGTTCGGCCCGAGCAGGCCGAGCATCCGGCCGGGTTGAGCCTCCATGGAAACGCTGTCCAGGATGGTCTTCCTGCCAATTTTCCAGGTGAGGTTGTCGGCCTTGATGCTCATGACGCGCGCTGAAACCGGTAAAGGATGATCGAGAAGAAGGGAACGCCAACCAGCGCCGTGACGACGCCGATCGGCAGGATCTGGCCGGGAATGAGGGCGCGCGCGGCAATATCGGCGAACACCATGAAAATCGCCCCTGATATGGCGCAGGCCGGCAGGAGGCGGATATGGAGCGGCCCTATGACGAAGCGGGCGACATGCGGCACGACAAGTCCGACGAAACCGATCGAGCCGACCATGCTGACGATCGTTGCCGTCATCATCGCGGTCAGTGCGAAGAGCGCCATGCGGATGCGGCCGACATTGACGCCGAGCGAGGAGGCGGCTTCGTCGCCGAAGGCGAAGGCGTCGAGCACGCGGGCATAGAACAGACAGGCGACGAGGCCGAGGCCGACGACGATCGAGACCAGCGCGAATTCCGGCCAGCGCACGCCGCCGAAACTGCCGAGCAGCCAGAACATGACGTCGCGGGCCTGCTGCGCATTGGCCGAGGTGGTGACGATATAGGAGGTCGAAGCGTTGAAGAGCTGCGATGCGGCGACACCGGCGAGGATGGTGCGGTCCGCGCCGCCGCGCGTACCGTTCGAGAGCAGCGCCACGAAGAAGAAGGCCGCGAAGGCGCCGGCAAAGGCGCCTGCCGACAGCGACACCGCGCCGGCGCCGAGGCCGAGGATGACGATCGCGACGGCGCCGGTGGAGGCGCCTGCGGAGATACCGAGCACATAGGGTTCGGCGAGCGGGTTGCGCAAGAGCGACTGCATGACGGCGCCCGACAGCGCCAGACCCGCGCCGCAGAAGGCGGCGACCAGCGCCCGGCTCAGACGATAATCCCAGATGACCGTCTCGTGTATGCGGTTGAGCTTCACCGCGCTCCAGCCCAGCCTGTTGGTCACGGCCGAAAACGTGGTTGCGAACGGAATCGGCAGGTCGCCGATCCCGACGCTGACGCCGATGGCGACAGAGATGAGGCAGAGGGAAGCCAGAAGCAGTGCGGTGACCGCTCCCAGCTGCCGGAAGAGACGTCCCGCCTCGGTCACTTCAGCAGACCGAGGGCCTTCAATTGCTCGGCCACCTGTTCGGCGCCGTAGATCGTGCGGATGGTCGGGTTCATGGCCTGGCCGTCCATGACTACGAGCGCCTTATTCTTGACAGCAGGGATCTGGCTGACGGCCGGATCGGTGTTCAGGTACTTGATCTTGGCCTCGGGCTTGTCGAGCTCCCAGCGGTTGCGATCGAGGCTGGCGACGACGATGACGTCGGGATTGGCGGCGATGATGCCTTCCCAGCCGATGGTCGGCCATTCCGCTGCCGTGTCGATCGCATTGCGTCCACCGAGCAGGTCGGCGATGAAGCCGGAGGCGCTGTTCTTGCCGCCGACATAGGCGTCGGCCGACGGGCTGGGGCTGGAGAACCAGAAGACGTAGGACAAATTCTGGCCGTCCTTGGCAATGTTTCCGCGCAGCTTGGCTTCACGCGCCTTGAAGTCGGCGATCAGCGCCTGGCCGCGGTCGGCGACGTCGAATATCTGCGAGAGTTCGTCGATCTCCTTGTAGAGAAGATCCATGCTCCACAGCTCGCCGCGGCTGCCGTATTGATCCTCGACATCCCTGGTGCTGAGGCAGGTGCTGGGCGAGAGATAGGTGGCAACGCCGACCTTGTCGAAATCCTCGCGCTTGGCGATCTTGCTGTTCGGTCCGACGAGGCTCGGCAGGGCGACGGCCACGAAATCCGGATTTTCGGCGAGCATGGATTCGAAGGTCGGCATCTCGACGGTGAGAAGCTTGACCTTGGCATTGGCCTCAGCGAGCTGCGGCAAAACCTTGCTCGGCCAGAAGGCGGTGCCGACCATCTTGTCCTGAAGGCCTAGCAGCAGCAGGATTTCGGCGCTGTTCTGGCCCAGCCCGATCGCCCGCTCTGGCGCCTTCTTGAAGATCATCTCGGCGCCGCAATTCTCCAGTGTCAGCGGGTAGGCTGTCGAACCGGCAATTGACGGATTGGCGGCAAGGCCGATCAGGGCGGAGAGGCCGCAGGCGGCCAGAAGCGATTTAAAGCTTGTCACGATGAAATCCCGGTGCGTGAATATATGCGGCCGGGGTATAGCCACAGGAACGACCGGAAAACAAGACAAAAAGGATCAACTTATCGCAAAAATCGACGGCACTGAACATTGCCGCCGGAACAGTGTTCGCCAGTGTCGAGCAAAAACCCTTCGAACATGATCAGCTGAGCTTGCCCACAAGCCTGGCATAGTCCGAAAAAGTGGCGCCTTCGGCTTTTCCGCCGGCTTCGCCGGCAAGCTGCAGTACGCGGATCGGAAATAGGATTGCCGCCAAGTTGGCGCCGGACAGCTCGTGGTCGTCGTCTTCCTCAATCGCCTTTTGAGCTTTCGAGAGCGCGGCATCGATCTCGCCGCGCGTGAGCAGTTCCTTTTCCACGATGGCGTCGAATATCGAGGCCATCGCCATGATCAGGCCCTTGAGCTGCAGATTGGCGGTATTCATGAGAACTCCCAGGTGAAGAAAGGACCTAGTCTGGCTCGACGGGCCGGATTGTTTCGACCGAGACCGTACCCTCGAGTATACCGCGCTTTATATCATGTCTGTTCCGATCGATCTCTATCACGGTGTAGAGTTTATCGTCGCGAAAGGCGCTAGCATTGGCGGTCGTGACGTCCTCGGCGGGCGCTGCATCGACTTCCATGAAATCGAGTTCTCGTGCGGCCGCGACGATCCTGGCATCGCCTGGCGTTCGGGCGGCCACGACGATCGTGCCGTGATTGGTGGCATTGCCCCATCTGGGGTCATCGAGTTTGGCAATCGGTTCCAGCCGATAGATGTTGAGCACCTCGCCGCCGGCTTCTGGCGATGCCTCCGCGGCGGCATCCTGCATCTGCGCCTGGCTCTCGACCGACCGCCCAAAGGTCGTCGGGCTGGTCGCGTTGTTGATCTCGTCTTTGCCTGTCCTTGAGACGTTCGACATGTCGCTCTCCTTGTCAGGGCGGAAACGACGGGCGGCGGGAAACTGTTCCCGCGCAGGCAAAGTTTGGCCGTTGACATTGGGTTAGGCCTATCTCTGCAACCCTGCGGCACACCCATACCCTTTTTCCAGTCGAGCACTAATTACCCTCTGTCGAACAGGGGGATTTCGTGAGCACGCAAACCGGTGAATTTTCGCGCGACAACGCTGCGGCCGAGAGCCTCAACGGGCATGACCACAAAAGCATGGCGTTCGACGATGCCAGCGCCCTTCTCGAAGTGCTGGTCGCAGTCAGACGCGGTGATTTTTCCGTACGGATGCGCTCCGACCTGACCGGTGTTACCGGCAAGGTCGCCGACGCCCTCAACGACATTATTGCCGCCAATCAGCGCATGGCCCAGCAGCTTGAACATGTCGGCCAGGTCGTCGGCCGTGACGGGCGAACGAGCACGCGGGTGCGCTTCGGCCTTTCCGACGGGTGCTGGTCCGAGATGGAGGGGTCGATCAACGATTTGATCGACGATCTGCTGTGGCCGACGACGGCGGTGACGCGCACGATCACGGCGGTCGCCAAGGGTGACCTGCTGCAGACCGTGCCGCTCGATGTCGACGGTCGGCCGCTCAAGGGTGAGTTCCTGCGCTCGGCCGATATCGTCAACACGATGATCAAGCAGCTGAGCGTCTTCACCTCGGAGGTGACCCGTGTCGCCCGCGAGGTCGGCACCGACGGCAAGCTCGGCGGCCAGGCGCAGGTGCCCGAGGTTACCGGCGTGTGGAAGGACCTGACCGAAAGCGTGAATTCGATGGCCTCGAACCTGACGGCGCAGGTGCGCAACATCGCCGAAGTGACGATCGCCGTGGCCAACGGTGATCTTTCGAAGAAGATCACCGTCGACGTGCGCGGCGAAATCCTGCAGCTGAAGGAAGCGATCAACACCATGGTCGACCAGCTGCGCTCCTTCGCTTCGGAAGTGACGCGTGTCGCCCGCGAGGTTGGCACGGAAGGCAAGCTGGGCGGCCAGGCGCTGGTGCCGGGTGTGGCCGGCACCTGGAAGGATCTGACCGACAGCGTCAATGCCATGTGCGGTAATCTGACGGCCCAGGTGCGCAACATCGCTCAGGTGACGACGGCCGTGGCGCGCGGTGACCTGTCGCGCAAGATCACCGTCGACGTCTCGGGCGAAATCCTCGAGCTCAAGGAAACCATCAACACCATGGTGGATCAGCTCAACGGCTTCGCCGGTGAGGTGACGCGCGTGGCGCGCGAGGTCGGCACCGAGGGCCGGCTCGGCGGTCAGGCGCAGGTGCCGGGTGTCGCCGGCACCTGGAAGGACCTGACCGACAACGTCAATTCCATGGCCTCGAACCTGACGGCACAGGTGCGCAACATCGCCGAGGTTTCCACTGCGATCGCCAATGGTGACCTGTCGAAGAAGATCACTGTTTCGGTGTCGGGCGAAATCCTCGAGCTGAAGGAAACCATCAACACGATGGTCGACCAGTTGAACGCCTTTGCCTCGGAAGTGACACGCGTCGCCCGCGAAGTGGGCACGGAAGGCCGGCTCGGCGGCCAGGCCAATGTGCGCGGCGTCGCCGGCACCTGGAAGGACCTGACCGAAAACGTCAACTCGATGGCGGGCAACCTGACGGCACAGGTGCGCAACATCGCCGAGGTTTCCACCGCGATCGCCAATGGCGACCTGTCGAAGAAGATCACGGTCCCGGTTTCGGGCGAAATTCTCGAGCTGAAGGAAACCATCAACACGATGGTCGACCAGTTGAACGGTTTTGCCGGCGAAGTGACGCGTGTGGCGCGCGAGGTCGGCACGGAAGGACGGCTCGGCGGCCAGGCGAACGTGCGCGGTGTGGCCGGCACCTGGAAGGATCTGACCGACAGCGTCAATTCCATGGCCTCCAACTTGACCGGCCAAGTGCGTAACATTGCCGAAGTCGCGACCGCGGTCGCCCAGGGCGACCTGTCGAAAAAGATCACCGTTCCGGTATCGGGCGAAATCCTGGAGCTGAAGGAAACCATCAACACAATGGTCGATCAGCTGAACGGCTTTGCCGGCGAGGTGACGCGCGTGGCGCGCGAGGTCGGCACCGAAGGCCGGCTCGGCGGCCAGGCGAATGTGCTCGGCGTCGCGGGCACCTGGAAGGATCTGACCGACAGCGTCAACTCGATGGCCGGCAACCTGACGGCACAGGTGCGCAATATCGCCGAAGTCTCGACCGCGATTGCCAATGGCGACCTGTCAAAGAAGATCACCGTGTCGGTCTCGGGCGAAATCCTCGAGCTCAAGGAAACGCTGAACACCATGGTGGATCAGCTGAACCGCTTCGCTTCGGAAGTGACGCGCGTCGCCCGCGAAGTCGGCACCGAAGGCAAGCTCGGCGGCCAGGCGCAGGTGCCAGGTGTCGCCGGCACCTGGAAGGACCTCACCGAAAACGTCAACTCCATGGCCTCCAACCTCACCGGCCAGGTTCGAAACATCGCTGAGGTTACGACCGCCGTGGCGCGCGGCGACCTCTCGCGGAAGATCACCGTCGACGTGAAGGGCGAAATCCTCGAGCTGAAGAACACCATCAATACCATGGTGGACCAGCTGAACGCCTTCGCCGGCGAAGTAACGCGTGTGGCCCGCGAGGTCGGCACGGAAGGCAAGCTCGGCGGTCAGGCGCAGGTCTCCGGGGTAGCCGGCACCTGGAAGGATTTGACCGACAGCGTCAACTCGATGGCCGGCAACCTGACGGCACAGGTGCGTAATATTGCCGAGGTGGCGACGGCGATCGCCAATGGCGACCTGTCGCGCAAGATCACCGTCGACGTGCGCGGCGAAATCCTGCTGCTGAAGGACACGCTGAACACCATGGTCGATCAGCTTCGCTCCTTTGCCGGCGAAGTGACGCGTGTCGCCCGCGAAGTCGGCACCGATGGCCGGCTCGGCGGCCAGGCCGTCGTTCCCGGCGTTGCCGGCACCTGGAAGGACCTGACCGACAACGTCAACTTGCTCGCCGCAAACCTGACGACCCAGGTGCGCAACATTGCCGAAGTGACGACCGCCGTGGCGCGCGGCGACCTCTCGCGGAAGATCACCGTCGACGTGAAGGGCGAAATCCTCGAGCTGAAGAACACCATCAATACCATGGTGGACCAGCTGAACGCCTTCGCCGGCGAAGTGACGCGTGTGGCCCGCGAGGTCGGCACGGAAGGCAAGCTCGGCGGCCAGGCGCAGGTGCCAGGTGTCGCAGGCACCTGGAAGGACCTGACGGACACCGTCAACGTCATGGCCGCCAACCTGACCGAGCAGGTGCGCGGCATCGTCAAGGTCGTGACCGCGGTGGCGAACGGAGACCTCAAGCAGAACCTCACCGTCGCCTCCAAGGGCGAAGTCGCCGCACTCGCCGAAACCATCAACAACATGACCAATACGCTTGCCACCTTCGCCGACCAGGTGACCACGGTGGCGCGCGAGGTAGGCGTGGAGGGCCGCCTCGGCGGCCAGGCGAACGTGCCGGGTACCGCCGGCACCTGGAAGGATCTGACCGGCAACGTCAACCTGCTCGCCGCCAACCTGACGACGCAGGTGCGCGCCATCGCCGAGGTGGCGACCGCCGTCACCAAGGGCGACCTGACGCGTTCGATCAAGGTCGATGCGCGCGGTGAAGTGGCCGAGCTCAAGGACAACATCAATACGATGATCGACAACCTGCGGCTCACGACCGAGCGCAACACCGAGCAGGATTGGCTGAAGACGAACCTCGCGCGCTTCACCAACATGTTGCAGGGGCAGCGCGACCTGACGCTGGTCGGCAAGATGCTGCTGTCGGAGCTGGCGCCGCTGGTCGGCGCCCATCAGGGCGTCATCTACCAGGTGGATGCCGACGAGAACCAACCGTTCCTCTCGCTGCTGTCGGTCTATGCGCAAGGGGGCGAGGCGGCGCATCCGCCCCGGCTCGACTTTGGCCAGGGCCTCGTCGGCCAGTGCGCCAGCGATGCCCGCCGCATCCTCGTGACCGATCTGCCCGAGAATGTCGTTCCGATCAGCTCCGGCGTGTTCACGACCCTGCCGAGAAGTGCGATCGTGCTGCCGGTGCATTTCGAGGGCCAGGTGAAAGCGGTGATCGAGCTCGCCTCCGCCGGTGAATTCACCGAGCTGCAGCTCTCCTTCCTCGACCAACTGACGACATCGATCGGCATCGTTCTTAACTCGATCGAAGCAACCATGCAGACCGAAGGCCTGCTCAAGCAGTCCCAGCAGCTCGCCGCCGAGCTGCAGACGCAGCAGCGCGAACTGCAGCAGACCAACGAACAACTCGGGCAGAAGGCGCAGCAGCTCGAGGAACGCAACGTCGAAGTCGAGGCGAAAAACCAGGAGATCGAACAGGCGCGGCGCGCGCTGGAAGAAAAGGCGGCCGAACTGGCGCTGACCTCGAAATACAAATCCGAGTTCCTCGCCAACATGTCGCACGAGCTGCGCACGCCTTTGAATTCGATCCTCATCCTCGGTCAACAGCTCGGAGAAAATCCGGACGGCAATCTGTCGGGCAAACAGGTCGAATTCGCCAAGACCATCCACGGCGCCGGCACCGATCTGCTCAACCTCATCAGCGACATCCTCGATCTCTCCAAAATCGAGTCCGGAACGGTCTCGGTCGATGCCGAGGAGATCTTCGTCAGCAACCTGCTCGAAGTGATGGCGCGGCCGTTCCGGCACGAAGCGGAAACACGGAACCTGTCTTTTGCGGTCGAGGTCGGCGCAGACGTTGCGAAGAGCATCATTACCGACTCCAAGCGGCTCCAGCAGATCCTCAAGAACCTGTTGTCGAACGCCTTCAAGTTCACGGCGCAGGGCGGCGTGACACTGCGCGTTGCATCGGCAACAGGCGGCTGGTCGTCGGATCACCCTTCGCTTCGGCACGCGCCGTCGGTGATCGCCTTTGAGGTCGTCGATACCGGCATCGGTATTCCGCCGGAAAAACAACGCATCATCTTCGAGGCGTTCCAGCAGGCGGATGCCTCGACGAGCCGCAAATACGGCGGCACCGGCCTCGGATTGGCGATCAGCCGCGAACTGGCAAACCTGCTCGGCGGCGAGATCCAGCTGCGGAGCACGCCCGGCGTCGGCAGCACCTTCGTTCTTTACCTGCCGCTGACCTACGTCGGTGCCGGTGCGGTTGCACCCAGGCCGGTTCCGGCGCCGGCGAATGTCGTGGAATTCGCCGAGGCGGCGGCAAGCCGCCGCGCCGAGAAGCCCGCCGAACATGTGGCGGACGACCGTAACCGGCTAGAGGCCGGCGACTCCGTGCTGCTCGTCGTCGAGGACGATGCGCATTACGCCCGTGTGCTGGTCGATCTCGCCCGCGACAACGGGTTCAAGGTGCTGGTGGCGATGCGCGGCAGCGATGCGCTGACGCTCGCGCAGGAATACAAGCCGTCGGCGATCTCGCTCGATATTTTCCTGCCCGATATGCTCGGCTGGACGGTGCTGAGCCAGCTCAAGCAGAACCCACAGACGCGGCATATTCCGGTGCAGATCATCAGTCTGGACGAGGATCGACAGCATGGACTTACGCGCGGCGCTTTCGCCTTCATGAGCAAGCCGACGACGCCGGAAGGCCTCGGCAAGGCGCTGTCGCGCCTGAAGGCCTATGCCGAGCCGCGTCGCAAGCAGTTGCTGCTCGTGGAGGACGACGAGGCGGAGCGGTTGAGCGTCACTGCGCTTCTCGGACATGACGACATCGACATCACCAGCGTCGGCTCCGGATCCGAAGCCCTTGCCGCATTGCGACGCAATACCCCTGATTGTGTGGTGCTCGATCTCTCTCTTCCCGATATGTCGGGTTTCGAAGTGCTGGAGCAGATACGCGACGACCTCGAAATCGGCGAGGTGCCGGTGGTCGTCTTCACCGGCAGGGAGCTCTCTGCGGAAGAGGACGCGACGCTCCACAGCATGGCTCGCAGCGTCGTCGTCAAGGGTGTGGAGTCGCCCGAGCGGCTTCTCGATGAGACCGCACTCTTCCTGCACCGGGTCGTCGCCGATCTGCCGGCGGCAAAGCAGGCTACGTTGCAGGAACTGCACAGTTCGGACGAGGATCTCGTCGGCGAGACCGTACTGCTCGTCGACGACGACGCCCGCAACATCTTCGCACTCAGCAGCGTGCTGGAGCGCCGCGGCATGCGGGTTTTGACAGCGACGACCGGCAGCGAAGCCATCGACGTCATCAACAACGAACCCTCGGTTGCCATCGTGCTGATGGACATCATGATGCCCGGCATGGATGGCTACGAGACGATGCAGGTCATCCGCTCGGAGCTCCGCTTCCGGCGGCTGCCGATCCTGGCGCTAACCGCCAAGGCCATGAAGGGCGACCGCGAGAAATGCCTGGAGGCGGGCGCCTCGGATTACCTGGCGAAGCCCGTCAACACAGAGCAACTGCTGTCGGCTCTGCGCATGTGGCTGCACCGCTGAGGATCCGGTCATGAGCCCCGTCAATATCCTCCTCGTCGACGACCAGCCTGCAAAGCTTCTGAGCTATGAGGTCATTCTCGAAGAGCTCGAGGAAAATCTGATCAAGGCGCAGTCGGCGCGGGAAGCATTCGAGCACCTGTTGCGCACCGAGATCGCCGTGATCCTCGTCGACGTCTGCATGCCCGAGCAGGACGGATTCGAACTCGTCGGAATGATCCGTCAGCACCCGCGCTATCAGAACACGCCGATCATCTTCGTCTCGGCCGTGATGCTGGCCGAACCGGACCGGCTGCGCGGCTACGCGGTCGGCGCCGTCGACTACGTCTCCGTCCCGATCGTGCCCGAGGTGCTGAGGGCCAAGGTCCGGGTGTTTGCCGATCTGTACAGGAAAACGCGGGAACTCGAACGCCTGAATGCCGAGCTGGAGGCGAGGGTGCACCAGCGCACCGCCGAGCTCGAAACATCGGCGGCGCAGTTGCGTCAGCTGAATGAAGAGCTCGAGCACCGGATCGACCAGCGGACGCGCGAGCGGGAGGAGGCGCTGGCGCAGCTCTTCGAAGCGCAGAAGCTCGACACGATCGGTCACCTCACAGGCGGCGTGGCGCACGACTTCAACAATCTTCTCATGGCGGTGCTCGGCAGTCTCAGCCTGCTGAAGAAACGTCTGCCGGCGGATGAGCGTAGCGAACGCCTGGTGACGAATGCCATCCAGGCGGCTGAGCGTGGCACGGCGCTCACCCAGCGCCTGCTCGCCTTCGCGCGCCGACAGGAGCTGAAGCCGCAGGCAGTCGACTTCCTCAGGCTGTTTGAAAATGTCGAGGACCTGCTCGCCAAGGCTGTGGGGCCGCGCGTCGAGATCCGAAAGTGCATCCCGGCGGATCTGGCGCCGCTGCTGGTGGACAGCAACCAGCTCGAGCTGGCGCTGCTCAACCTCTTCGTCAATGCACGGGATGCGCTCGAAAGCGGCGGCACGGTGACGGTCGCCGCGGCGGTGGAAGAGGCACGGCCGACCGGCCTTGCGGGCGGGAATTACATCAAGATATCGGTCTCGGACGATGGCGAGGGGATGGACGAGGCGACGGTCCTGCGCGCCGCCGAGCCATTTTTCACGACCAAGGGGATCGGCAAGGGCACCGGTCTCGGCCTGTCGATGGTGCACGGCCTGGCAGCACAATCGGGCGGTTCGATCCAGATTTCGAGCGCGAGAGGCAAGGGCACCACCGTCTCCCTCTGGCTGCCCGTCGCCGAGAGCTTCACCACGGCACAGCCGGCCGTCGCACCGCCGGCGGAACCCGTGAAGCCGGTGTCGCGATCGCTTGCCATTCTTGTCGTCGACGACGATGCGCTCGTCAGGACCGGAACCGTGGCGATGCTCGAGGATCTCGGACACCTGCCGCGGGAAGTGGCCTCCGCTTCCCAGGCCCTGGAATTCTTCGCCGGCGGACAGGAGTGCGATCTTGTTATCACCGATCACGCCATGCCGGGCATGACCGGCGCCGAGCTCGCACGTCACCTTCGTGCAGCCTTCCCCAGCCTGCCCGTGATCCTCGCTTCCGGCTATGTCGAGCTTGCCGAGGACCAGGGGCTCGGGATGATCAGGATGACGAAGCCGTTCACGCAAGAGCAGCTTCAGACGGCTATGGAAGAAGCGCTCCGGGATAAGGTCGCTGCGGCGTGATCGACGAATCGAGTGGCAGGCGGTTCACTTTGACAGGCGGGCAGCGTGCGATTGTGATGAGTTTAGGAACGCTGCTCTAACTTTCTACGCTTGCAAACCGCTGGCCGGCATAGAGGATACGGATGATAACAACTTCGGTGGGCTCGACAACGAATGCCACGCTCACCCGACGCTCAAAGCCGATTACGCGCAAGCCTGGGCGAATATGCTCACGGAGGCTGCCCCGTTCAGGATACGTCTCGAACCCACCCACGAAGGTCCTGATGCGGGCCACATATTCGCGGGCGACGACGGCTGACGCAGATTTCTTACGAACGAAAGCATAGATACGCGCCAAATCCAACTCCGCCTCGTCGGTGAGGCGGATATGATGGCGCTTCATTAATCTGCTTCCCGATCGATCTCGTCCATGCGCTCTTCAAGCCGCTTCCAGACCTCGTCGAGGGGTTTAGCTTTGGTGGGATCAGCCTTATATGCGTCATAGGTTGTCGCAACTTCTGTTCGAAGCCAATGCTCGACAGCATTTTCGCGTTCTTGCAGAGCTCTCAGACCCTCGCGGATAACTTCACTTTCTGAGGCGTAATCACCGTTGGACACGCGTTGCTTGACCAGCTTCGCCATTTCCAGGGGTAATGTAATGCTCATCTGCTGCGTCGAACGCATCGATTGCACTCCTATCTCTTTGCACCTCAATAACACATTATGGGATGGAATCCTACTCCCCTCAGCGGACAGCCGCTGCTGGCAACCGCAGCTTCCCATGGCTTGCAGGCGAAACTTTTTGCTCCCGTAAAAGTTACCCAGATCCCGTCCATTCATCAAAGGCGCTCTCTTGACCAAAATGATGTTCGGTCCCGCTTTCAGCGAAGACGGCATTCTGTTCCGCCTCTGGGCTCCTCTGCATGAGCGTGTGGCAGTGCGCATCGAAGACGCGGCTCCCCGTCCGATGCAGGCGACTGAAGATGGCTGGCATCGCTGCATGGTCGCGGATGCCGGCGCCGGCACGCGCTACCGTTTCGTGCTGCCCGATGGTCTGGAAGTTCCCGATCCGGCCTCGCGCTTCCAACCGCAGGATGTGCATGGTCCGAGCGAAGTGGTCGACCTTTCATCCTATCGCTGGAATTCTAGCGAATGGACCGGTCGGCCTTGGGAAGAGATGGTCATCTACGAACTGCATGTCGGCTGCTTCACAGCGCAAGGAACTTTCAGGGCTGCGATCGATCGGCTCGACCATCTGCATGAACTGGGCGTGACGGCGTTGCAGATCATGCCGGTCAGTGACTTTCCGGGCCGCTACAATTGGGGCTATGACGGCGTGCTGCCCTATGCCCCCGACAGCAGCTACGGCCGGCCGGAAGATCTAATGGCGTTGGTGGATGCTGCACACGAGCGCGGCATCTCGGTCTTCCTCGATCTGGTCTACAATCACTTCGGCCCGGACGGGAACTATATCCCGTCCTATGCGCCGCTCTTTACCGATCATCATAAGACACCCTGGGGCCACGGCATCAATTACGATGGCGAGGGGTCGGAGATGATCCGCGAATTCGTCATCGAGAACGCCCTCTATTGGATCACCGAGTTCCGGCTCGACGGTCTTCGCTTCGATGCCGTCCATGCCATCAAGGACGACAGCAAGGAACATCTTCTGCATGCACTTGCCCGCCGCATCAGGGCTGCGGCCGGCGACCGGCATGTTCACCTGCTCGTCGAGAACGAGGAAAACGACAGCGAACTGCTGCAGCGCGATGGCAGCGGCGCGGTGCGGCTGTTCACGGCGCAATGGAACGACGACCTGCACCATGTGCTGCATATCGCTGCGACCGGCGAAACCTTCGGCTATTATGCCGACTACGCCGGTGATGGCGATAAGCTCGGCCGTGCGCTGGCGGAAGGCTTCGTATTCCAGGGCGAGCATATGCCATATCGCGGCGGGAGCCGGGGCAGGCCGAGCGGCCATCTGCCGCCGACCGCCTTCGTATCGTTCATCCAGAACCATGACCAAATCGGCAACCGGGCGCTCGGCGACCGCATCATGGCCGCGAGCCCGGCTGATGCCGTCAAGGCCGTCATATCAATTTACTTGCTGGCGCCCGAGGTCCCGATGCTGTTCATGGGCGAGGAATGGGCCGCCGGGGAACCCTTTCCGTTTTTCTGCGATTTCGACGAGGATCTGAACGACAAAGTCCGGAAAGGCAGGCGCGAGGAGCTGTCGCGCCTGCCGGGCTTCGATGCCGACGAGCTTCTCGACCCGACGGCGCCGTCGACTTTCGCGGCCGCCAAGCTCGACTGGTCGAAATGCGCCTCATCGGAAAGGCTCGAATTCTACAGGAGGCTTCTCGACCTTCGGCATCAGCGAATCGTACCCTTGTTGAAGGGCGCCGGCGGGGGAAACGCGGCCCATCGCTCGGATGGTGCGACATTTGCGGTGGATTGGACCCTGGCCGGCGATCGGCGCCTTCATTTGGACGCCAATCTCGGCAGCGAGGCGGTGCGGCCTCCTAAGCGGTGCGACCAAGGCGAAACGATCTTCTGCCTCGGCAGCGGCGATGGAGGCCAACTGGCCCCCTGGACGGTGATCTGGCGCATCTCGAAAGACGAGGGCCTGGCATGAAGGCGATCGGACGATGAAGTCTGCCGAGCTCGACAAACTCGCCCGCCAATACGGGATCAGCCTGACCAGGCCCAGTCCCTACGACGACCGCGAGGTGGCGATTTCCGCCGACACCAAACGCAAGATACTCTCGGCTCTGGGAGTTGAACTGTCGGCACCGATCGATCCCGCCATGCAGCAACCGCAACGGGGGCAGGAACCGGAGCGGGCGAATAAGACGATCCCCAAGTCATTTCTGCCGGACTTCCTTTTCAAGACAGGAATCTGGGGGATTAACCTACAGCTCTACGAACTGCGTTCGGCGCGCAATTGGGGCATCGGAGATTTCGAGGACCTGTGCGATGTGGTTGAGCTGGCGGGGAAGCTAGGGGCTGATTTTGTCGGCCTCAATCCGCTTCACGCACCATTTCTTGCTGATCCCGATCGCTGCAGCCCCTATGAGCCCTCGAGCCGGCAGCATCTCAATCCCCTCTATATTGCGGTCGACAGAGTGCCGGGTTTTGTCCGTAGTGCCGAACTCGAACGGCAATTGGAGGCACTTCGCCAGAGCGACCTCGTCGATTATGCCGGAGTTGCGAGGGCCAAGCTGGGAGCTCTGCGTGATCTCTGGCGCACCTGGCTGCATGCAGGTGCCGCCGACGACACCTATGATCCCGTAGATTTCGATGCGTTCATCGCGCGAGGCGGCAACAGCTTGCGGCGGCATGCGCTCTTTGAATGTCTGTCGCTTTCCATGGTGGAACGTGGGGCAGGCGCCGGCTGGCAGACATGGCCCGCAGATTTTCAGCGTGCCGACAGCGCAGCCGTCGCAGAATTCGAGCGCGATCACGAAGACGATGTGCGGTTCCATATGTGGCTGCAATGGGTCGCCCACCGGCAGATGGTACAGGCGGCCGAGCGGGCGCTGAAAGCCGGAATGCGGATCGGCCTCTATCTCGATCTTGCCGTAGGCGAGGCGGTCGACGGATCGGCGACATGGAGCGAGCCGAATGTTTACATCTCGAAGGCGACCATCGGCAGCCCGCCCGATCCGTTCGCGGTGGAGGGACAGGACTGGCATCTTGCAGGCTATCTGCCTTCCGCGATCGCTGCAGGAGACAGCTCGCCTTATCGGCGCATGGTGAACGCTGCCATGCAATATGCCGGTGCGATCCGTATCGATCACGCCCCGGCGCTCCGACGCCTCTTTCTGGTGCCGCTCGGCAGCAGGCCGGATGACGGAGCCTATGTCCACTACCCCCAGTATCGGCTCCTGCAAATCCTTGCAGAATCGTCCGCCGAGCATCGATGCCTCGTCATAGGGGAAGCGCTGGGAATGATCCCGCCGGATTTACCGGACGATCTGGCGGCCGCGCAGATCCTTTCGTACCGCATTCTCTCCTATGAACAGGACGAGAAAGGCTTCAAGCCGCCGGATGCCTACCCCGTTTTCGCCTTGACCTGCATTTCGACGCACGACCATCAGACACTTGCCGGCTGGTGGCGCAGCGCCGACGTCCGGGATCGCAGCGACCACAGGATCGTGCCGCCCGATCTCACGGAAAAACATCTCCGGCATCGTCAGCATGAGCGGCGAAATCTGAAGGCGGCGCTCCGCGCTGCCGGCATCGACGTGCCGGCCCGTCTCAGCGCAAAGGCAAGCCGTGAGAGCCTGAGGGGACTCACCGTCAGCGCCTATCGCTTCATCGCCCGGACCCCGTCGCTTCTCGTCGCCGTCCGGCTTGCCGACCTGATCGACGAGACGCGACCCACCAATATCCCGGGAACGAGCAAAAGCTATCCGAACTGGAAACCGAAGCTGTCGGTTTCGCTCGAGGGCTTGGCGTCGATCTCCTTGCTGGATCGCGTCGCGGCGACAATGGGGGAAGAAAGACCGCGCATTCGCGCGGCGAGGGAACGATCGGGACGCAGGCGAATTTTGAATAGACAGGGATAAGGATCGCCGAGATGAAAGCCACAAAACCGCTTGTCGAAGTCGCCGTGGAGACCGAGGAAGGACAGGTGCCGCTGGGCATCATGAACGCCAAGCAGGCAATGTCGCTTCCAGACGAGCTCGATGTGAAGGTATCGCATCCTGATCACGAGCCGGGCAGCACTGACAATTTCATTCGCAAGGACGAGCTGCACCGGCACTTGGGCGAGTCCTAGGATGCGATCAGGCGATTTGAGTTTCAAGCCCGGAACCTCTGCAGGCCTGGAATGTTTGACTCGATAAACCGAAGGAGAAGATCATGGCACATGCCGATCGGAAGCATATTGGCGCTGGCTCGAAGGGAAAGGGCGACGGCAGCGGCGCGATGACCAATCTCGACCAGGAACAGCTTCCCGATAACATGGTCCTTTCGAACCGCGACAAGACGCAGCATTCCAAGGCGCGCGGCCTCGACGGCAAAGCGGTTCAGACCGAACAATATTCCGATCACAGCTCCAATCGAAATCCCCAATGAGGACAAGGTGATGAGCAGCAGATTACCCCCCGTTCCAGCCGAGAATGTCAGCAACAAGGGAGCCGCAGGCAAGGCGATGCGGCCTGACGCACAGGACGCCGCAATGACAAGCGGCAGCGAAAACCCTGAAAAGAAGGGGCAGCAAGGAAACACCAAAGTCAACACCACCCATCAGGGTTACCAGCAGGACAGGTAGGAGGCATCGATGTCTACGTCGAGGAAGAGCCTGTCAACTATCCGCCAGGGCGGCCCGGGCGCATCCCAAGAAAACGCCAAGGCGCCGCTCGAAATACCGAAGCCGGCAGCCGATAGACGCACGCGAAGCAAGGTCTCCGGTGGCGGAGGCGAGCATGATCGCCACCACACCCACAATGCAAGGGAGAAGTGAGGGACAGACCTGGCGACGGAACTTGCCAAAGGCGCGAGCGTCGCTTCACATGATCAACATGACGGAAAACAGACCATGACGACCGCGTTCATCCTTGTTGCACTGGCTCTCATCTTCATCTACGCCGGCCCGACATTGCTTTGCCTCTGCGTCGGTTATGCTGACTACATGATCGAGCGGCGCCGACATTTGCTGGCTGTAAAGCACGCCGTAAAACGTCGCAGCGACGAGCTTTAGGTGTCCGGCTCACGGCGCCTAGTGGCTTCGCAATTGTTCTTGGCGGCGCTGCAAGTTACCGCCGGTGCGGACAGAAGCCTAGCTCCGTCGCGGGATCTCTATGGTAAATAGGTTCGTCGGCCGCTGGTAAGCGGCGGCGGAATCAGCCAACGCTTTCCGGCTTCGCGACTACATTGGACTCAATCGGAGTTTGTCTCTCCTCTTGGCCCAGGTTTCCCTTAGGATAACCTCTCCACGGTCCTTTCAGATCTCGTTTGTTTCATTCGATTTCCCCGGATCCCTTGTCCGCGGCTTCCTCGACATCATGATCAGGTAGAGCGGTGCTTTACTTCCTTGGCCGCGACCACGATGCCTCTGGCTGTTCCCGCCAAGGCAATTTCGGCCGCGATGAGAGGGTGCTTGCGCACAAGCTTGCCCAGAGCCTTGGCGGTCGCTGCCGCTTTGGCCTGGGCCAATACGCCTTCATCGGCGTGTTTGCGCAAGAGAGATTCCAGCTTTCGCATTGAATGCTTTGTGGGCGGCGTCGCGCCTAATGCACGGCGACGCCCTTCCGAGGGTTTTCTTCGGCCCGTTTCCGGATTTTCTTCGGAAGCGCCGAGCTGGCGGCGTCGCGCACGACATCGACCGCGGCATCTGTGGCGCTATGAAAGGCCCGTCCGATCAGCCCAAGGGCCTTGGTGCCCTTGCGCGTTCCCGATTTTGCGGCGCCGGCGATGTCGTCGCTATCCTCTATCAACACGGCAGCGGCAGCGCCCGCGCCGGCGATCAGCGCCTTTCCCAAGATGTCGCGGCCCGTGGGGCTCGCTAATAATGTCTTCAGTATGGAGTTCTTGCGGACGCCTTTCGGCACCTTGTAGCCTGCGATCTTCTTCGGAATCTTTGCGTTCGCCATAGCACATCTCCTTTTGCTCGTGGAAAACGCGTTGAAGTACACCCTGTTCCCCTGGCTGACGCAGCCGCTATAGCAGGAATACCGCCAGCCTGCGGGTACCGTGGGAGCGTTGCTCTTGAGCAGATCCGGGGCGGGAAACATCTCGATCAATCCCGCGACGAGGTCGTCGACATTGGTCTTGCCATCATTGAAAAGCTGGATGGCGGCGCTGCACAGGATCTGGCTGTCGTGTTCGCTCACCGAGACCCGAAATGGCGATACCAGCTTATGACAGCCTTCGACAGGCATTTGAAATCCTGCGGCTGTATCGGTCTGTGGAAAACCGCCATGAATGTCCGCCGAGTTGCCGGTTAATATCATCGCTCTTCACCAACCGAAGATAATGGCGCCCTTTCTGATACCAAGCGGCTTGTTTCCTTGGTGCATTATCGCACGCAGCCGCTATTCGAGCGCTGCCAAGCCTTTCTTGCCTTCACGCCAGAACACCGGCCGCAATGGCGGCCTGGATGAAACGTTGGCGAGCCAGTTCTGCACTTCCGCGTCGGCGAAGCGCATCGACGCAGCGCCGCTTGGCTTCGAAATAACCGCCGCCCCGAACGTCGGACCAGCGATGGTTCAGGGCATCGAGTGCGGCGTCCGGGCCTTCTATCCGCTGCTGCTCGCTCTCTGCTGTGTGGATGAACACCGGATATTGCCAGACCAGTTGGAAATCCACCTCGATGATGTCAGCCATGAGATGATCCCGTATAGTCGTTCGAATGGCCGGACTTCCGTCTGTCTCGGAAGGTCCGGTGCCGGGCCGTGTGACCAAACGCACGGTGGGCCTTCGCGGGGAGCCTCGATGCTTCGTGGTTCATATGGCATCTCCTTTGGTGGCCGAACTACGCCACGGCACCGTTGTTCCTGTTCGAAGTGGAACTCCTCCCTGGCGCCGTCGTGTTTCGGAACAATGCACGGCGCCCCTTGTTAGTTGTGCGACAGGCAAATGCCGAAGCAGTCGGAGGATTCAATGAGGCGAAGCATGGGGCTGGGCCTGGTTTTGGCCATCGCGCTGACGGGCTGCACGACCAGCTCAGGGAGCTACGCGTCGGTTGGGCTGGCGCCCATTCCAGGCAGCATCACCTATCACGGGCAACCGCGCACAAAGCTGACGAAATCGCCGGTCGGTTCATCCTTCCCGCACACCTTCACGGATCAGTGGGGGCGGCAAGTGGAGGAGATTTACATTATCCGGCCCGATCGGAGCTTGCTGATCGCCGAACGCCATTACCGACCGGTATTTTCGCTTGACGACGACTAGGAAGGAGATCCGATCATGCCGCGCCGCAAGGACACCCTGGGGACGACGCTCGATACCGAAGGAGCCAAGATCGGTGAGCCGGTTCCGAAAGCGATCATCGATATCAACACTGCCTCGGTCGGGGTCCCCCGTCAGGCTGAGGATGATTTGCGCACAGAATTGAGCGCTCTGCAGCAACAGGTTGACAGACTTCAGCAGCAGGTCATCAACGCCGGGCTGTCGGCGAAGAGCGGTGCCGGAAAAGCTGCCCGCCAAGCCGGGGCTTTAGCGAAACATCATCCGCTTTCAGCGTTTGCACTCACGGCTGCTGTCGCGGGTGTGTTGGCCTTTGCCTCACGTCAGTTCTCCCCGCCGCGCCGGCGTGCGCCGTCGGGCCTGCGAGATCTCGGGTATTTGTACGAGAGGATGCGCGAGCGGATCTGACAAGATTTCAGGATTGCCAGGATCCCGATTCTGCCCGACTCTGTGTCGGTCAAGAAGGGAAAATGCATGCTTGACCTCCTTATACGAAGCGCTCTCGATGTTGCCCGTCGCGCGGAGCGCCTGATCGAAGCAGTGAGAGGGCTGCTTAACAGGCATGATCTCGATGAGGTCGAGCGATATGAACTCGCTGATGAGATCGAACGGCTGAGGGACGCGGTTTTTGCCGTCGACGAGGCCGTGCGGTCGCTCGCGCGCAATAGCGAAGGCTGGTCGCAGGCGGCGAGTGGCCATGCGATACAGACGACATTGCACTGACTTGCTCGCAGCCACTTGGCGCCACAACTAAGTGCCTGGTGGGCCATGGTTTTCCTTGCGGACAATGGCATGTCACGCCGATGTCACGCGACCCGGGAGGCAATACGTGCTTGATTAGGGCATTCGGCGCTTCCGATTTGCCGACCGGGTGCGCGGGAAAAAAGGAAAATGACGGGCGGGGGCGCTATTATCGTTGGGGCATGGCGATGACTTTGGAGACCTCCGGGCAGACATCAGAGCCCGACGAATTCGTATTTCCGGTTCACACCCGGACGATCGCGCAGATACGCTATGATATTGTTGGCCAGGTCATGACGGTCGTTTATCATGACGGCCGCTCGCGCACTTCCACCGGTATACAAGGCCCGGCGATGCTGAGAATCCTCGCCCAGCGTCCGCTGGAGCGTTCCCCGTTTCTGTTGCGAACGGTGATTTGATAAAGAAATCGGCGCATCCGCAGCTAAATCGTCCTCATGGTGCATCCATTTCCCGGGAACCGCGTTCATCCTCGATAGCCAGTCTATGGAGGGAAGAGGATGACCTTTCCACGGCCGAAAGCCGAAGCTCCCGCTCAGCGCTTCGAAGAAGCGAGCGCTGCTGCACGCGACGCTTTGCAAAAGCTGATTGCAGCCGCCAATGAAGCCGGATGGGGGACCGAGGAAATATCGGTCGCATTCCTCGAGGCCGCGCGGTTTTTGCACGAAGCCAACAGACGAGATCAAGATCCTGCCGACGATCCCTCCATCAGCGAGGTGCCGGGCAAGCGCGAGCAGATTGGGCATGGGGAACTTTTTGATTAGAGCAAATCCAGGAAAAGCGCGAAGCGTTTGTGCGTGCGGACTTGCGACGCCCCGCGTTTCAACACGTTCGGGGGTCCCGCGGAAGGGGAAAGCTCATCGGCCGACCCTTGCGACCGAGCCGCGTATGACGAGGCTCGTGCTGATCCGCAGCCGTTCGGCGGCAAGGGGGATTTGTTCGATACGGGCGATGAGCCGTTCCCCGGCGAGCTTGCCCATCTCGTAGACCCGTTGGTCGACTACGGTGATCGGCGGAACGGTAACGCTGGTCCAGTCGGCGTCTAGGAAGGAAATCATCGAGATATCCTTCGGGATCGACAGGCCGAGCGACTGCAGCGACTTGAAGATGCGCAATCCAACGAGGCTATCCGATGCCAGGAGCGCGGTTGGAGGGGATGGATCCAAGAGCAGTCGTTGGACGACGTAATCCGTTTGCGGCTGATCCGTGGCGCCGAGCCGCACATAATGCACGGGACTTGGCAAGCCTGCCTCCGTCAGGACGCTCACGAAACCTTCCACGCGTTCGCGCACGGCGGAGTTCGATATCCGCCCGATATCGGCCAGGCTTCCGCCCTCGGCCTCCATGGCGGACACGTAGGCGAGACGGCGATGTCCTTGCTCGACCATAAAGCGCGTCGCGGCGATTGCGGCCTCTCGATCATCGCCGGTCACGGCATCGACTTCGAGCTCCGGGATGTTCCGGTCGAACAGAACGAGCGGCACGCCGGCGCGGCGGACATGCCGGAGATGATCGACGCTGTCGCAGCGGGCCGGGGTGACGATCAAGCCATCGACGCGCTTGCCGATCAGCAGGTCGACGGCCGATTTTTCCGCGTCGAGCTGTTCGCCCGAATTTGCGATGATGACGTTGAAGCCCGCAAGGCGGGCCATATCGCTGATACCGCGCACCGCCAGGCTGAAGAAAGCGTTTTCGATGTCGCCGACCACTACGCCGATAATGCCCGATCTTCCGGTGCTCATGCTGCGCGCGAGCTCGTTCGGTCGGTATTCCAGAGCGGCGGCGGCCGCAACGACTTGGTCCCTAATCTTGTCGCTGACGACACCATAGCCGCCAAGCACGCGGGCAGCCGTCGCCTTCGAGACCTTCGCCGCCTTCGCGACGTCGGCGACCGTGACTGAACGTTTCGGAGCAACGGGATCTTCCATGTTGCAGCACTACAAGAGTTGTTGACGGGCGGTCAATTGACGGATATCAAAATATCAAAGAGACCGGTCTCTTTTGATAAGAGACCGGTATCTTTACTCTCGTGCCGCAAACGCGCAGCCGAGGTTGTGAGCCCTAGTGCCGACAAGAGCATTCCTTTCAGAGTGGAGAACGAACATGAGGTTTCTTGAATCATTTCCGGCTGTCGTCGCGCCGTTGAGCGCGGGCCTCCTGGCATGCCTTCTGGCCGCGGGAGTGGGGTCTGCGACAGCCGCCGACAATCCTTACAAACTCATCGAACCTGGCGTCATCAGCGTCGGAACGATGGGTGATGCCAAGCCCTACACGTTTGCAACGGCAGACGGCCAGTTCACCGGTTTCGACATCGAACTGTTTCTCAACGTCGTATCCCGCCTCGGTTTCCCCAAGGACAAGGTGACCTTCACCGGCCAGGAATTTTCCGCACTTCTGCCCTCAGTCGCGAACGAGCGCTTCGACGTTGCCGTTGCGGCGATCGGAACCACCGAAGCCCGCAAGAAGACGGTCGATTTTTCCGATGGCTATCTCGCCGGCTATCTTTCCGTGTTGACGCCGGACGCCAGCATCAAGGATGCCGACGGGCTCAAGGGCAAACGTCTCGGCGTCGTGCAGGGAACCCTACAGGAAATCTACGCCGCTAAGAATTTCGGCGGTACCGATCTCGTCAAATTTCCCGACAACAATTCCGCCGTTGCCGCACTCAACAACGGCACGATTGATTCCCATTTTCTCGACTACGAGGCGGCCAAGCAATATGGTGAGCGCTTTCCGGCGCTGAAGATCGCCGTTAATATTCCGTCCTTCGATGCGCCGGCCGGCTTCGTGATCCGGAAGGGCAACGACGCCTTCCGCACGGCGCTGAACGGCGCTCTTCACGACGCTATGCAGGACGGCACCTGGAAGACACTTTATCAGAAGTGGTTTCCCGGCTCGCCGATGCCGGATCAATATCTTCCCAAGAAGTGAGATGCGGCCGTCCGCCAGCAGCGGACGGTTGGTCTTTGCCGGCCGCCTGGCCGGCAGGAGCTTCAATGGGGATGACGATGAACTGGATTGACAATCTGCGCCGCAGCTTTCTCGACTGGGATGCGATGGCGGATGTGCTGCCGAGCATGATCAGCGTCGGCCTGAAGAATACGCTTATTCTTGCCGCCGCTTCGACGGTGCTCGGCGTCGTGATCGGCATGGTGCTTGCCGTCATGGGCATTTCACAGTCTCGCTGGCTGCGGCTGCCGGCGCGTGTCTATACTGACATCTTTCGCGGGCTGCCGGCGATCGTCACGATCTTGGTCATCGGCCAGGGTTTCGCCCGTATCGGGCGCGATATCTTCGGCCCATCGCCATTCCCGCTCGGCATATTGGCGCTCAGTCTGATCGCCGGCGCCTATATCGGCGAGATCTTCCGCTCGGGCATCCAGAGCGTCGAGCGCGGCCAGATGGAGGCCTGCCGGGCGCTCAGCATGAGCTATGGTCAGGGTATGCGGCTGATCGTCATCCCGCAGGGCATCAGGCGCGTGCTGCCGGCGCTGGTCAACCAGTTCATCGGCAACGTCAAGGATTCGAGCCTCGTCTATTTCCTCGGATTGCTCGCCTCCGAGCGGGAGATTTTCCGTGTCGGCCAGGATCAGGCTGTTGTGACCGGCAATCTGTCGCCGCTGCTGCTGGCGGGTGCCTTCTACCTCGTGATCACGGTGCCGCTGACGCACTTCGTCAATTATATCGACGCAAGGCTTCGGTTGGGAAAACAGGGGCGGGGTTCGGGTGCGGCGAGCGGATTGGTTGAGGTCAGCGAGCTGCAGGCCGCCGCCGGCCCGGCAGCCGACACGCCACGGTTCAAGGGCGGCGCACTCACTATACGGGGCTTGAGCATGGCCTATGGAGAACTCGAGGTCCTGAAAGGCATCGATCTCGACATTGCCCCTGGCAGCGTCACCTGCGTCATCGGCCCGTCGGGCTCGGGCAAATCGACATTGCTGCGCTGTCTGAACAGGCTGGTCGAACCGAAGGGTGGCGATATCCTGCTCGATGGCGACAGCATTCTCGCCATGAAGCCGGAGAGGCTGAGACGCCGCGTCGGCATGGTGTTCCAGCACTTCAACCTGTTTCCCGATCACACCGCGCTCGAAAACGTCATGCTGTCGTTGACGAGGATCAAGAAGATGCCGAAACGGCAGGCGCGGCGCATCGCCGAGGCGCGCCTGGCCGAGGTCGGACTTGCCGCGCGCAGCGATCATCGGCCGGCAGGCCTTTCCGGCGGGCAGCAGCAGCGCGTCGCCATCGCGCGGGCTCTTGCCATGGATCCCGAGGTCATCCTTTTCGACGAGGTGACGAGCGCACTTGACCCCGAACTTGTGAAGGGTGTGCTCGACCTGATGGCGACCCTCGGCCGCCAAGGCATGACGATGGCGGTGGTGACGCATGAAATGGGATTTGCCCGCAGGGTGGCCGACCAGGTCGTCTTCATGGACGAGGGCCGCATCGTCGAGGCAGGATGCCCCGAACAGATCTTCGACAATCCCAGAAGCGAGCGGCTGCAGCGCTTCCTCGCGGAAGTCCTTTGACGCGCCCGCGTTGCATGGCGTTCGAATGAGATAAGAGCAGGATACAAGGTTATTGACATGAATGCTTCCCCCAAACCTTCGAAGGTCGTCGTCATCGGCGGCGGCATATTCGGCGTCTCGACATCAGTTCATCTCGCCCGGCTCGGAATCGCCACCGTTCTCGTCAATGACGGTCGGCTTGCCAATGGCGCTTCCGGCCGGTCGCTCGCCTGGCTGAACTCCGCGCGGAAACGTTCCGGCGCCTATCACCGGCTGCGTCTCGCCGGCATTGACCGCTACCGCACACTGGCTGCCCGCTATCCGGATGCGTCGTGGCTGCGCTTCGACGGCGGCTTGACCTGGGATGCGGACGATGACGGCAACGAGATCGCCGAAATCTACGATTATGAGCGTGATCTCGGCTATCACGCGCGATGGCTTGTCCCGGAGGAGATTGCCGGGGCGACGCCGGGCGTCGATGCGCGCGCCGTCACGCCGCAGGGCGCAATCTTCAATCCCGGGGAAGGCTGGGTCGATCTTCCCGCTCTGATCGACACGCTTGCGGAGGAATTCCGCTCGCTCGGCGGTGAGATTGTCACTGACGCCGGACGGGCGACGATCGATATCGAAGGCGCGCGCGTGCGCGGGGTGACGTCAGCGAATGGCAGGCGCTGGGACGCCGAGTCCGTGCTGCTCGCTGCTGGCGCCGCCGTTCCCGCAATCGTGGCCGAAGCCGACCAGCAGATCGAGGATGCGACCCCCGTCGCCCTTCTTGTCAGAACCAAGCCGGTCCGCCACCCGCTGAAGGCCGTGCTCAACACCCCGCGTGTCGCCATACGGCGGACGCCCAATGGCGGCTTTGCGCTGGATTCCGCCTGGTCCGAGGAAGAGGTGAGGGTCAACCCGGATGGCAGCTACGATGTCAGGCGATCGACGCTCGACGGTCTGCTGCGCGAAGCGTCAAAGGTTCTCGAAGGCAATCCGGCGCTGGAGATCGAGGATTACGGCGTCGGCCCGAAGCCGATCCCGGGCGACGGCGAGCCGGTCTTCGGCGAATTGCCGTCGATCTGGGGTTATTTCGTCGCCTTCAGCCATAGCGGCGCGACCCTCGGCCTGATTGCCGGCGAACTGCTCGCCGACGAAATTGCCACCGGACGCCGCCACCCGCTGTTGGCGGATTTTCGGCCTGAACGTTTCAGTCCGCCAGGACGCTGAATCGTGACAGAGACGCAGCGGCCAAGTCGACGGGTGGGATCAATTTGAGCCATCGGGCGTTCTGCCGTGAGGAAACACGGGAGACGCATCATGTTCAAGAATGAATCCGGCAGTGGCGCGGACAATAGGCTCGACGACGCCGGCATCCCGATGGCAAATAGAGAAGAGGCGGATATTAATCCCGATCTCATCAGGCGCGAGGGTTTTGCAAGCGAGGCAGAATACCGCGCCTACCTCGCCACGCTTGGCCGGGAAATTCCGTTCGACGCCTATGTGGTGGAGACCGTGGAGATCTCCGAAGGGCATGCGCTGGAAGGTCGTTTACGGGAGTTGCGAGAGGAGCTCGAAACCCTCCAGGCGCGTCTGCATGTGATCAGGCGACAGGCCGTAACCGTCTTGAGCGAAAATGCCCGCTGGGCCGATGCCAGCGCCCATGCGCAACTCGGTCACCGGCCATGGCTCAAGCTGGCGGGCGCGATGGCGGCAGCCTTTGTCGTCACCAGGGGCCTCCGGCGATTGCCTCTCGGGACTGTGGTGACCACGGCGCTGCCCTTGGCCGCCGCCGTGATCAACCGGAAGCTTGCCAGAGATTGAGGCCCGAAGAGCTGGTCTGATACGAGCGCCATTTTCTCGCCGAAGTGTTCGTGCCATCTTACTGTCTGGAAGGGAGATGAATATGGCTGGACATGACGACCGCTATGTCGAGATCACGACGCGTCTTCGCTCGATGCGGTCGTTCTGCGACTTCCTCTCGCAAGGTGGAATCGTCCGCGTCGCCTTGTCGGACGGCGGACCCTACAAGGACGTCACCGCCGTTCTGCTCGAACGGAACCGCCGGGAGGCGGAAGCGCTCGCCCGCACCCGCAGGCAGCTTTATCCCGACCTCGCCGATGAAGATGTAACGCCGCCGCTCTATAGCCGTCACTGACCCTTCTCAAGCCGCGGTCACGCCACGTTTTCCGGTTCTTCCAGCAGGAACTGCCCAATCAGCTGGCGTCGGCCAGGAACTCGGCCATTGCTGCCGACAGGTTGCGAAAGTCGCTCAACGACCGCAAGACGAAGTTGGAAATATCCATTCGCCCCTGAAGCAGGCTCGAAGGCATAAAGGCCTATCGCGCCGACGGCCATGATGCAGGGAACGACGGACACAATCACCAGCGCATGAATGCGCACACGTGATAACAGCCTTCTCAACATCACCCCTCCTTCCCAAGAGCACAATCGGTTCCGAGCGAAGGCCTCCTCGTCCGCTCGCCCCGGATACCCTTGAAGGATCAGGAGAAACTGATTTCGGCAAAGAGAGGGAGATGGTCCGACGCAACCCTCGTCAGGCGATTTTGCAGGACGGTGGCTCTATTGACGACAAGGTCGTCGGTGACGAAGATGTGGTCGAGGCGCATCAACGGGTAGCGGGAGGGAAAGGTCGATCTTGGCGCGGCCTTGCCTCCAATCTGGGCGTCCTTCAATGACCGCGTGGCAAGCCGGTACGTCGCGGATGACGGAATGGCGTTGAAATCGCCGCAGAGAATAGTCGGAAGAGGTTCCTCGATGGTGCCGCGCAGCCAGCCGGAATTCAATAGCGTCGTCATCTGCCGGATACGCTCGCGCCCGCGAAGGCCGAGATGAGTGTTGACGACCAGCAGCCTCCTGTCGCCGACCAGGACTTCGACGGAAAGCGCGCCGCGCTGTTCGCCGATGGAGGGCAGCGGACCGGCCTTGACCGCAGACGTCGGCAGCGCCGTGATGATCGCATCGCCATATTGCTCTTCGGCAATCGATAGCGCCGGATGAAAATGAGCCTGCATATTCAGCAGCGAGGCAATCAGATGGGCCTGGTCGATGCCGCCGGTCCTCCGTCTCAGAACATCGACTTCCTGCAGAGCGACGATATCGGCTCCAGCCTCGGCGATGACCGAGGCGATGCGGCCGGGGTCGAGCTTCCGGTCGTTGCCGATGCAACTGTGCACGTTATAGGTCAGGAGTTTGATCGATCTATCCGGCATCGGCCCGCTAAAGCTGGTCTCCCCACAAGAGACAGGACTGGTTCTCCGGTGGGGAACACAAAACTCTTTTGATCGTTCCAGATGATCGAGCCGTGGCGCTCGCACTTTGAAAACGGACAATCGATGAGTCTCAAAAACGCAATCTGGAATGGACTGCTCATTGCCGCCCTTTGTATCGCGGGCTTTCTTCTCTATCGGATCTTCCGCCAGTACAGCCTGGAACAGATCGCTCAATCGGTCCGCAGCATACCTTTTCCGACCTTCTGCTCAGCCCTTCTGTTTGCGACGGCATCTTATCTCTGCTTGAGCTGTTTCGACTTTCTGGCGATCCGCGCGCTCGGCAAATCCCTGCCTTACCGGAAGATCGCGCTCGCTTCTTTCATCAGTCTTTCGCTCGGCCACAATATCGGATTTGCTGGGCTGAGCAGCGGCGCCTTCCGCTATCGTTACTATTCCCGCTGGGGTCTGACGGCCGAGGACGTGGCGAAGATCATCCTGTTCTGCGGCGTCACCGTCGGTCTCGGGTTGATCACGCTCGGCGCACTTGCTCTGATCGTCAATCCCGGCGATGCCGGCCGTCTGCTGCGCATCGACCCGGCGAGTACCCGGCTTTTCGGTCTGCTGGCGCTCGCCCTGCCGGTCGTCTATGCGGGGCTGGCGTTTTTCATCCGCGGCAGGCTGAGGCTCTGGCGCTGGTCGTTTCAGCTGCCGCGATTTTCGATCGCGCTCGCCCAGATTGGGGTCGGGACGATCAACTTCATGCTGGTGTCCGCCTGTCTGCACCAGATGCTTTCGGTCTTCGGCGACGTCGCCTTCTTCAGGTCTGTGACCGCTTACGTGCTCGCCAATTCCGCGATCCTTGCGACGCATGTCCCTGGCGGCCTCGGCGTACTCGAGGCCACGGTCTCCTATGCCGTGCCGCAGGAGGCCTCGATCGGTGCGCTGATTGCGTTTCGCTGTATTTATTTCTTCATTCCGCTGGCGCTCGGCACCGCACTTCTCGTCGTCAGCGAAGTGATTTTCCGGCGCCAATCACGCGGAGCGGACCAGGAGACGGAAGAGCGCGCCGAGGCTCGATCGGCCTAGGAGCCTGAAGGGTCGGGCTGGGTCAAAGAACCCGGTACCCCTTATCGGTGAAATACTGCCCGACAGATCGACGGCAAACTCCCGCAAGCCCCGAGGCCCATCATTGAGCCTGTCGATTGCTTGGATGAGCGAGTCGCTCTGCGCAAAGGCTGCGGCAAAGGTCTCCTTGGTCGTTCCGAGGTATTCGGCCAGCAGGTGATTGCGCAGATCCGCGATTCCGCCGCGGTGCTCGTCATCGCCGGCCTCAAGAAGCATGTCGCACTCCGAATCCAATCCCTCCGAACGGTTATTGAGATTGGAGGAGCCGATGCGGATCAATTCGTCGTCGGCAATGATCAGCTTGGAATGGATGAGCACGCTCACCCCGCCGTCCTTTTCCGGCACTTGCTGCCCGGGCACTGACGGCCCGGGCACTGGCGGCGCGGGCACGACGGGATAGTAGACCCTGAAGCGGTCGGCACGATCGGAGCGCTTGAGGCGGCGGATGACGCGATCCCGATTGCCGCCCATGAAGAATTTTTCGATAAGGCCATGGGAACGACGGGTGCAGATGACGACTATCTCGGGGCCATCTTCCTCCTGCAGCCGCGCGGCGAGGGCATCAGCGACGCGGAAGGAGGCAAGATATTGCGCTTCGATGTAAAGCTGCCGCCGTGCACGGGCGATGATATCGAGTGTCGAGGCGATGCCGTCGCTGATGCCGGCGCGGAAAGTGGTTCCCGGCTCCGTCAGCACGAAGCTCACGGGGATCTCTTTCAGCGAAAGGGGAAAATCGCCCGGCCATTTGAAAGGTAACCTCTCAGCCAGCGGTCCATGCTTTTCGCCGGTGGCGCTTTCCCAGCGCCGCCGCGCGATATCGCCGATCAGCCTGGCCGCGTCGCCGGTGACCATTGCCTGAACGTCATGCAGCGGATCGTAGGACACGCCATTGGGGTCGCGGCGCAATGCCTCCCTGGCGCGGTGGCGTCTCGTATCCCATCGCCGCGACGTCAGGTCCATGCCGCCGATGAAGGCGACGGCGTCGTCGATACAGACGAGTTTCTCATGGTGGCAGCCGCGCAACGTGTTTTGAAGTTCGAAGCGCAGATCGATCCTGGCATTCCTCGGGAAGTTTCTCTTGCTGATCACCTGCAGGGATTTTCCCGAATAGATCGGCCCGAGCGCCCAGATAAGGATACGTATTTCAAGTGCCGGATTTGCCGCTGCCAGGGCATGCAGCAGGTCCGCCAATGTTTCGTCGTTTTTTTCCGGCTCCATCCGGATGTCCGGATTGAAATCCCACCCGACGATCCAGACGCTGCGACGCGCCTGCCGCAACGTTTGCGCCAGCTCGGCAAAATACCGGTTGCCATTGATCAGGAAGGCTGCTTTTTCGGCGTAGCCTTCCAGTTCCTGTTTTTCACCGCCGCCCGGCTGTTGCGCTTTTGTTCTAAGCAGGTAGGGTTGGTTGAGCATGGTTTCTAACGCGGTCATGGTTGCCTCGGCTTTTCGACTGAAAGCAAACGCTCGGGACTTTCCCGAGTTCCCGATCGCCGCCGGCGATGGAATATGTAAGGAAAAGAAATGTCACAGCGAGCAGGCAGCGCCGATCTTCCCCTCCACGGGGGACGCGTGCCGCATTGGCTCGGCGAGCGGATGACGCGGCTCGGCACGCTGATCACCGAGGCGATCGTTCATCATTACGGCCGCGAAGAGTTTCTGCGCCGGCTCGCCCACCCTTTCTGGTTCCAGTCCTTCGGTGCAGTCATGGGCATGGACTGGCATTCCTCCGGCATCACCACAAGCGTTCTCGGCGCCCTGAAACGCGGGCTGAAGCCGCGCGCCGGCGAACTCGGCCTGCATGTCTGCGGCGGACGCGGCCAGCACTCGCGCAAGACGCCGCAGGAGCTCGTCTCGATCGGCGAGCGCGTCGGCCTCGACGGGGAGGCGCTGGCGACAACCAGCCGTCTGATTGCCAAGGTCGACAGTGCCGCCCTTCAAGACGGGTTCGACCTTTATCTCCACGGCTTCATCGTCGCCGACGACGGTCACTGGGTGGTGGTGCAGCAGGGCATGAACGGCGACCGGCGGCAGGCGCGCCGCTATCATTGGCTGTCGGAGGGGCTGGAGAGTTTCGTCGATTCACCACATGCGGCGATCGAGGGACGGAGCCAGGGCGAGATCGTCAATCTCGCCGACAGGCGCGCCGAGCGCTCGCGGCGAGGGCAGCTCGATCTGCTGGCCACCCTCGGTCCCGACAGGATCGTCCGCGAGGCGGCCGCGCTGCAACGCGCCGAGCAACCGGTGCCCGAGCCCGCCGAGCAGCCGATGCTGCCGCATCTGATCATGCCGGCTCATCACGATGTCCGCGAGAGCGACGTCAATATGCGACGTCTGCATGGAAATCTCGCCGCGGCGGCCGATCGCGGGCCAGCTGATTTTCAGGAATTGCTGCTCGTTCCCGGTGTCGGCGCTCGCACGGTGAAGGCGCTGGCGATGGTGGCGGAAGTCGTCCACGGCGCGCCCTGTCGTTTCTCCGACCCGGCGCGCTTCTCCATCGCCCATGGCGGCAAGGATCGCCACCCGTTCCCTGTCCCGCTCAAGGTCTATGACGAGACGATCGGCGTGATGAAATCGGCGGTGCTGAAGGGCAAGCTTGGGCGGGAGGAGGAGTTGCAGGCGCTGAAGCGCCTCGACGAACAGTCCAGGCAGATGGAACGCTACGTGACCGGCCCAGACCTCAAGGAGATCATCGCCGGCGAGTTCCGCCAATCGGCCGATTTCGGCGGCCGCAGCGTCTTCGGCTGGGAAGCGCCGCCGTCCCCGGACGATTGATCTCAGTGTCCGTCCGGCGGGACGGCTTCGACCGGAACTGTCTCTTTCAGGTTCTTGCGGTGGAAGATGAAGAGACCGGCAAAGACGATGATGGCGGCGCCGACGACGATCTGCATGTCGGGAATATCGTTGAAAAAGATGTAGCCGAGCACGATCGCCCAGAGCAGCAGCGTATATTGCAGCGGCGCCAGCAGCGATGCCGGTGCGAGCTTCAGCGAGCGGGTGATGAGCAGATGCGCGCAGGTGGCGACGACACCCAGCAGCAGCATGCCGGACCAATCGATCAGCATTGCCGACTGCCAGTGGCCGATGCTTAAGCCGATGCCGGTGGCAAGGGCTGCGACCGTCTGCCACGTCACGAGAGTGGTATCGCTCGTTGAGCGCAGATAGCGGCTCATCACCAGCGAGAGTGCGAAGGAAAAGCTGCCTGCAAGGCCGAAGAGGGAGGGAAGCGACAGCATCGCCGTCGAGGGGCGCAGCGCAATGACGACGCCTGCGAAGCCAACCAGAACGGCGAGCCACCGGCGCCAGCCGATCTTTTCCCCGAGAAAGAAGTGCGAGAGTGCCGCGATGTAGATCGGCCCGGCCATATAGAAGGTCATGACATCGGCGAGCGGCAGATAGGCGACGGCGGCATAAAACAGGGCGACGTCGCCGGTCGCCATGGCCACCCGCATGAACTGCAGGCCTTTCTGCTCGACACGAAACAAGGCCATCGGCCCTTGCCGCGCGATCATCGGTCCGAGCAAGATGAAAGCGCCGAGCGAGCGGATCACCAGCACCTGGCCGACGGCAAAGCTGGTCATCAACCACTTTCCCATTGCATCGTTCAGCGCAAACAGCAAATCGCCGAGCAGCATCAGTACGACGCCCGTCATGATCAGGTTGCCGGTATTGGCGACGGCCGTCTTGGTCTTCATTCCCCGAATCCTCGCAAAAACGGCCGCGCATGCGCGGCCGAATGCGGCTTCGACCTTAACAAGGCCGATGTCAAGTGTTCACTTGTGTACAGACGGCGGCCGGCAGGGCTGGCGGATCAGCCAATCACGAATGCCGCCGTCGAAGGCATGCTGGAAGGTCTCGCGGGCCTTCGCTTCTGCAGATCGGGATCTTTCTGCCTCAGCGCGATATAGTAGAAGCCGAGGCTCGGAATATTGTCGATGGCCATGTCCTTGTTGCTGGCGAGCGCATTGAGATCGCCGCTCGCCACATACTGGCCGACATCGACGTCGCCGGCGATGAGGCGGGCCATGGCGGGCTTGCCGCCCCAATATTTTGGCTGGACATGGAAGATCGCCACATCGTTCGGCCGCCACTGCGCCAGGCTGAACGGACCGCTGCCGGCGGAATTGGCCGGAAGCCAAGCACCAAACGCCCTGTTCTAAATCAAAGAGTTAGAGCATGATGTCGTCCGAAAAGCGCTCACACTTTTCGGCATCATGCTCTAGCCGGCCGCCTTTGCGTCCTGCCGGCCCGGATGTAATCGAATGTCGCCGTCGGCCTCCCAGGCTTCCAGCAGTCGATGAAGCTCCTCGCGGTCATGTTGGTCGAGCCGCGGCAGCCCCGGCACACGCACCGGGCCGACATCGAGGCCGGAATAGGTGACGGCCTCCTTCACGACGGTCACGTTGGCGCCGTTGCGGAATTTCGTCCGCATCCGCTCGAAGGGTTCGAGCTTGTTGACGATCGCTCGTGCCGCGGCGAAATCGCCCTTTTCAAGCGCATCGTGGACCGCAAGCGAGAGCTTCGGTGCGACGTTGACGAGGCCGGAAGTGAAGCCGCGCGCGCCGGCTGCGGTGAAGGTCGGCGCCCAGCTCTCGGCCAGCCCGCAGACGAAGAGCGCACCGTTCGGATCGGCCGCTGGGATCGCGCGCGAAAGAAGCATCAGGTCGGTTGTGGCAAATTTGATGCCGGCAATATTGCCGTGGTTGGCGAGGCGGACGATATCGGCGACGGCAAAGCCGTCGGCCCTGACATAGGCGATGAGCGGCAGCGTGCAGGCATCGGCGAGATCGCAGAAATAATCGATGTGAGCCGAAGGTGCGGCGAAGGGATCGACGGGCTGATGCGACATGACGGCGGAGGCGCCGATCGCCGCCGCATCCCTCGCCATGCCGATCGCCTCGCGCAGCGACCGGCCGATCGCCGCCGTGACCGGTGCCCTGCCGTCGACGCCCGATACCGCCGCCTCGTGGATGATCCGGATTTCTTGCGGCGTCAGTGCATAGAATTCCCCGGTATTTCCGGCGGCGACGATGTTGTGAATGCCGGCTGCCGCCACCCGCCCATAGACCTGCGCGGTGATACGCGGTTCGACTTCGCCCTTTCCGTCATAGGCCGTGACGGGAACGCCCGACACGCCTGTCAGCGCCTTGCGCGTGGTTGCGATGCTCATTGTTCTCCCCGTTCGCTTTCCATCAAGATGATTGACTGCCGAAGCGGAAGGGCGCCAAACCCTCCGCATCCACGTCGAAGGCGATGACCGTGCCGGCCTCGAAACGTCCGGTACGGTCCGTCGACAGGCTGGTGACGAAGAGCGTCTTGAAATCGGGCCCCCCGAAACATGGCATGGTCGGCGCCGCCACCGGCAGGTTATAGATTTCGACGATCTCGCCGTCGCTCGACATTCGGTTGAGACGGCCGGCAGAGACGCCGGCGCTCCAGTAAAACCCGTCGCGGTCGGTGGCCGCCCCGTCCGGCCGCCCCTCTTCCTCGGTGAAGCTGCGAAGCCGGCGACCTTCGCCGAGTTCGCCCGTCGCGGGATCGAAGTCGAAGGACTGCAGAAAACATTGCCGGCTGTCGGAGTGGTACATCCGCCGGCCGTCCGGCGACCAGGCGAGGCCGTTGGAACTCGTTAGACCAGTTGCGACGGCGCGCGCACTGCCGTCGGCTCCCACGCGAAAAAGTGCGGCGTCATTCACCTGCGGCTTGGCTTCGCTGATCGAGCCGACCCAGAAGTGTCCGTCCGGGCCGATTTTGCCGTCGTTGAGGCGGCCGTTGAAGTGGCGCCCGGCGGGATCGCAAAGAAACTCGATATCGCCGGAGACGGGATCGAAGAGATGGACGCCGGTCTGAAGACCGACGACGATCCTGTTGTCACGGCTAAGCCCGAGGCAACCGACCGCCGCCGGCATGGCGAAGCGGTCGACCGTACCTTCCGGGGAAAGCCGCAGCACGGCAGGCGCCAGGATGTCGACAATCCAAAGTGCACCGGTCTCTTCGTCCCATACGGGCGATTCACCGACCGTCAGCGGCTGCTGCAGCACCGAACGGATCTTCGGTTCAATGATGCGCGGCGCCGTCACGAGACCACCTCCGAGTTTTTGGCAAGACCTTCGTCATCGCGCATGCGAATGGTGCCGTCGTGATTGAATTCGCAGAAGCCGCCGCCCTGGAATGCGCGGGCGACCGCGCTCTCCGCGCCATCCTCGATGTGGGCGTGCTCGCGCGGCCGGTCCTGCGGCTGGTAGCCGAGTCTCGCCGCCAGATCGTTGTCCCACCATTTCTCGTCCGTATCGGAGACGCCGTAGACGACCGTTGCGGCGATCGAAGGATGGGTGAGCCCGATCCGCACGAGTTGCGCCAGATCCCGCGCGCTGATCCAGATCGCGATCGACCGCTCGCTATTCGGATAGGTGCCGGCATTGCCGATGCGGATGGATAGAGAACGGATGCCCGAAGTGTCGTAATAGAGCCCGGCCACCAGCTCGCCCCAGCATTTGGAAAGCCCGTAGGGGCTGTCCGGCCGCATGGGATCAAGCGGCGAGATGACCTGGCCGCGCGGATAAAAACCCGTCGCATGGTTGCTCGAGGCGTAGACCATCCGCTCGACCCTGTTGATCCGGGCGGCCTCGTAGAGATTGTAGGTCCCGAGCACATTGGCCTGCAGGATGGCGTTCATGTCGACGCCGCTCGCGATGCCGGCAAGATGAACGACGCCGTCGACCTCTCGGAGGGCGGCCGTTGCCTCGTCGAGCTTCGAGAGATCGGCGCGCGCGAAATCTTCGTTTTCAGCCAGCCCGGCGGGCTCATGAATGTCGATCAGACGCAAGTGCTCTGCGTGCTGGCGAAGGAACGGGCGAAGCAGCGTCCCGACGCGTCCGGCAGCACCGGTCACAGCAACCCGTCTCATCGTTCTTCCTGCCGACATCGCTCAAACCCCCTGAAACATGCGCGCGCGCGCATTCAGTATGTGTCTCTTCATCGCGTCATGGGCTTCAGCCTCCCGCCGCGCGAAGATCGCCTCCACGATCACCGCATGCTCGTCCTGGACGCTGCGGATCTGCTCCGGCGTGCGTTTCAGGCTCAGGCTTCGCGTCACGGAATGGCCTATGGCGAAATGCGGCTTGAACCATTCGCGAACGGTGATGTGAAACTGGTTGCCCGTCGCCGCTGCGATCGCGTCGTGAAGGGCCTGGTCCTCCTCGGCGCCGAGTTCGCCGTTGCGCAGGCATTGCTCGAGCGAAAGAAGTGCGGCCGTTATCCGCTCCTTGTCGGCCGGCTGCCAGTTGCGTGCGGCAAGCTCGGCCGCCTCGGCCTCGAGACCCGCGCGGAACTCGAAGAACCGCTGGACATCGGCGAGCGAGCCGACCGGAACCATTGTCAGCATCGATGAATCCGGGCGCTGCCGGACGTAAGACCCCGAACCCTTGCGCGAGACGACGAGACCGTCGGTTCTGAGCCGCTCCAGCGCCTCGCGCACGACGGGTCTCGACGCGCCGAAATGGCCGGCGAGCTTCGTCTCGGAAGGCAGCCGCTCATTTACTGGAAACGTGCCGTCCGCGATCATCCCCACGATCTTCTCGTAGATGATATCGCTGAAGCGCGTTGCGCCTCTGTTGGAAACGGCATCGACGGCGACCGTCATTATCCTTTCTTCTCCCCGTTTGAGCAGGCTGGCGCCAAGCAGACGCCGAATATGTCTGTCGCCTGCGCCGAATCCCGCCGCGCTGTCTCGGCCGCAAGGTGGCGGGAGTACAGCATCTGACAGATCGGCGGGCTCCTCATCCCTCGATCTGCCTCGGCAACGGCCGCGGCAAGGCGTTGGATACCGCATTCGCTATCGAATCTGTAATTATCTGTCAACTCTTGTAATCATCTGGGAACGTGGCTATGGTTTCGTCCGCAGCGCCGAGGAGGGCGCGAACGGCAGGTTGGGAGCCCGCCGCACCAGCCGGCACAAGACCTGCGCCGGCCCAAACAGGGAGGAACTCGATGCCTAATGAAATTCTGTCGCGCGGTGTCACCCGCCGCGCTGTGCTCGGCGGGATGGCCGGTGTCGCGGCGCTGTCTGTCGCCGGTCGCGCGTTTGCTGCTTCGGGAGGTGAGGCGCCGGCGTTGGCGCAACTCGTCAAGGACGGAAAACTGCCGCCCCTCGCGGAGCGCCTGCCGAAAAAGCCGATGGTGGTGACGCCGTTTGAAAAGGTCGGCACCTATGGCGGCACGCTGCGTCGCGGCCTGCGCGGTTCATCGGATCACAACGGCATTCTGCGTATGGTCGGAAACCAGAGCCTGGTGCGCTGGAACCTGGAGTTCACCGCCGTGCAGCCGAACCTCGCCGAAAGCTGGGAGGTCAACGACGATGCGACGCAGTTCACGTTCCATCTGATCGAAGGCGTGCGCTGGTCCGACGGCCATCCCTTCACGGCCGACGATATCGTTTTTGCGATCGAAGACTGCGTCAAGAACACCGATCTCTACAGTTCGACGCCGGCGCAGCTTGCCGTTGCCGGCAAGCCGGTTACCGTTGAGAAGATCGACGATCATACGGTAAAGTTCACCTTCGCGGCGCCGAACGCGCTTTATCTGGAAAATCTCGCCACACCGCTCGGCCAGCACCCGACGCTATTTCCCAAACACTACTGCAGCCAGTTCCTGCCGAAGTACAATCCCAATATCGAAGCCGATGCGAAGAAGGCCGGCGTCACCAGCTGGACGGAGCTCTTCCGCAGCCGCTGCGGTGATATCGAGATCCCAACCCGATGGGGCAATGTCGACAAGCCGACGCTCGATCCGTGGGTCGTTAAGGAGCCCTATGTCGGCGGTGCGACTCGTGTCGTCATGACCCGCAACCCCTATTTCTGGCAGGTCGATACTGCAGGCAACCAGCTTCCCTATATCGACGAGATCAACTTCGGCATTTCGCAGGACGTCGAATCGCTGATGCTGAACGTCATCTCCGGAAAGATCGACATCCAGGAGCGCCACATCAGCGTGCTCGCCAACAAGCCGACCCTGTCCCAGAATATGCAAAAGGGCGATTATCGCCTGCTGACGCTCGTGCCCTCGTCGGCGCAACAGTGCCAGATCTACTTCAACATCACCCACAAAGATCCTGCCATGCGCAAGATGTTTGCGGACAAATCTTTCCGGCAGGCGCTCTCGATCGGCATCAATCGTCCTGAAATCATCGACATCGTCTATTTCGGACAGAGCGAGCCCTACCAGGCAGGGCCGCGTCCGACCCATCCCTGGTACAATGAGAAGTACGCGCGCCAATTCACCGAATACGATCCTGACAAGGCAGGCGCGATGCTTGATCAGGCCGGCTACAAGAAGGGTGGCGACGGCATGCGCGTTCGGCCGGACGGGCAGAAGGTTTTCTTCTCGGTCGACGTCATTCCGACGCTCTATCCCGATCTGGTCGACGCACTCGAACTGGTGAAGACGCATTGGGCCCAAATCGGTGTCGACATGAAGGTCAACACGATCGAGCGCGCGCTCTATTATACCCGCGGCGACGACAACGCTCACGACGCGGCGGTGTGGCCGGGGCCTGGCGGCCTCGATCCGATGCTCGATCCGCGCGATTTCTTCGCCTTCCATCCGCAGGGCTCGCGCTATGCCATTCCCTGGACGCTCTGGTACACCTCCAACGGTGCGCGTGGTGAAGAGCCGCCGGAAAGCCAGAAGAAGCGCATGAAGCTCTTTGACGAGGCGCGTTCGACCGCCGATCTCGACAAGCGCGGCGCGATCATGAAGCAGATCTTCGACATCGCGGCGGAAGAATTCGAGACGGTCGGGCTTTGCCTTGCCGTGGGTGGCTTCGGCATCATCCGCAACAATCTGCGCAATGTTCCCGAGAAGCAGCCGGACAGCTGGTCTTGGCCCAATCCGGGGCCAGCGATGCCGCAGCAGTTCACCTTCACGAGCTGATTTTGATCGAGCGCCGTACCGACGGTACTGCGCTCTTTCTTCGGTTCGCCTTCAAGAAGCCTTGCCGGCGCTGAGAGCCGACAGGGCCGGAGGGCGGCGTTCAATGCAAGAGGCGCCTTATGCTGGTCTTTATCGCCAAACGCTTGCTGTGGATGATTCCATCGCTTTTTGCCGTCAGTTTCCTTGCTTTCGTGCTGATCCAACTGCCACCGGGCGACTATGTCACCACTTATATCGCGACGCTGGCTGCCTCCAACGAGATCGTCGATCAGAACACGGCGGCGCAATTGCGCGAGCGCTTCGGCCTCGACGATCCGATGCTCATCCAATATTTCAAATGGATCTGGGGCATCCTCTCGCGCGGCGATTTCGGCATCTCCTTCGAATGGCAGCAGCCGGTCTCCGACCTGATCTGGGAACGCATGGCGCTGACCCTCGTCCTGGCTCTTTCGACATTGATCGCCACCTGGGCGATCGCCCTGCCCATCGGTGTCTTTTCCGCGGTGCGCAAATATTCGATCGGCGACTATCTCTTCACTGCCTTCACCTTTTTCGGCCTAGCCGTTCCCTCCTTCCTGCTGGCGCTGGTGCTGATGTATATCGCGGCGGTCGAATTCGGCCAGGATGTCGGCGGTCTGTTTTCGCCGCAATACGAGAACGCGCCGTGGAGCTTCGCCAAGATGGTCGATCTCTTCTCTCATCTCTGGCTTCCCGTCATCATTCTTGCCGTCTCCTCGACGGCGAGTCTCATCCGCGTCATGCGCGCCAACATGCTCGACGAACTGCCGAAGCCTTACGTGACGACGGCGCGGGCAAAGGGGCTCTCGGAGTTCCGGCTGCTGATGAAATATCCTCTGATGATCGCGCTCAATCCGTTCATCTCGACGATTGCCTGGCTGCTGCCCAATCTCATCTCCGGCTCGGTCGTCGTCGCCATCGTCCTCAATCTGCCGACGGCAGCACCCTTGCTCCTGCAGGCGCTGATGGCCCAGGACATGTATCTGGCGGGCGCTTTCGTTTTGCTGATCTGCGCCCTGACGCTGATAGGCTCCCTGATCAGCGACATCCTGCTTGCGCTGGTCGATCCCCGCATCCGGTTGGAATAGGAGCCTGATATGGCCGACGTCACCGTTACAAATCTGCAGCCGGACCGCGCCGCCGTCGCATCGCAGTGGCAGCTGATCTGGTGGGCATTCCGCCGGCATCGGCTGGCCATGGCGGCACTCGTCGTTACCGTGCTGATGTATATCGTTGCCCTGGTTCCCGGTTTCTTCGCCATCAACGATCCGTACCTGCAAAATGCGCGGGCGACCTTTCATCCGCCGCAGAGATTGCATCTGCTCGATATCGAGAACGGGTTCTCCTTCGGCCCGCATTATTATCCGATGAAACTGACCCGCGATCCGGAAACCCTGGCGGCCATCTTCAAGGAAGACACGACCAAACGTGTCGACGTCCAGTTCTTCGGGCGTGGCTACGAATATTCGGTATTTGGCCTGTTCAATACCAACATCCATTTGATCGCCTCGCCCGACAAGAACACGCCGCTGCTTCTCTTCGGCGCCGACCGGCTTGGGCGCGATGTCTTCAGCCGGACGGTGCAGGGTTCGCAGGTCTCGCTGTCGATCGGCCTTGTCGGCGTCTTCCTGTCGTTGATGCTCGGCATCGTGATCGGCGGCATCTCCGGGTATTATGGCGGCCGTATCGATTTCTTCATGCAGCGCGTGATCGATTTCGTGCTGTCCCTGCCGACGATCCCGATCTGGCTCGCCATGGCCGCGGCGCTGCCGCAGGACTGGCCGGCGACGCTGCAATATATGATGATCACGATCATCCTGTCGCTGACCGGCTGGGCGCAGCTCGCCCGCGTCGTTCGCGGCCGCTTTCTGTCGCTGCGCACCGAAGAGTTCGTCGCCGCCGCGAGACTCGACGGTGTCCGCGAAAGACGCATCATCTTTCGTCACATGCTACCCAGTTTTGCCAGCCACATCATCGCATCGATCACGCTTGCGGTGCCGGCGATGATCCTCGCCGAAACCTCTCTCTCCTTCCTGGGACTCGGACTGCAGCCGCCGACCATCTCCTGGGGCGTGCTGCTGCGCGAAGCCCAGAACATTCGCTCGATCGCCACCGCACCCTGGCTCTTCATGCCGGGCTGTGCAGTCGTGGTCGCCGTGATGGCGCTCAACCTTCTCGGCGACGGCCTGCGCGACGCGGCCGATCCCTACAACAAATGAGGCCGGCATGACCGATATCGTTTCCATTGCCGGCAGGCCGCTGCTCCAGGTGAAAAACCTGACCGTCGAGTTCCCGCTGCGCACCGGCGTCTTTCGCGCCGTCAACGACCTGTCTTTCTCGATCGAACCGGGCAAGACGCTCTGCGTGGTCGGCGAAAGCGGGTCCGGCAAGTCGGTGACGGCGCGTTCGATCCTGCAGATCGTCGATGCGCCGGGCCGCATTTCCGGCGGATCGATCACGTTGAACCATCAGAGCGGCGGCTCGACCGATCTGACCAGCCTCAATCCACGCGGACGCCAGATCCGGGCGATCCGCGGCCGCGACATCGCGATGATCTTCCAGGAACCGATGTCGTCGCTGTCGCCGATCCACACGGTCGGCAATCAGATCGTCGAGGCGCTGCGTCTGCACACAAGGATGAGCAAGGCCGAGGCACGGGCCGAGGCGGTATCACTGCTGAAGCAGGTCGAGATTCCCTTCCCGGAAAAGGCGCTGGATCGCTATGCGTTCCAATATTCCGGCGGCATGCGCCAGCGCGCGATGATTGCCATGGCCCTGGCCTGTAAGCCGCAGCTTCTGATCGCCGACGAACCGACCACGGCCCTCGACGTGACCACCCAGGCGGAAATTCTCGACCTGATCGCCCGGCTGCAGAAGGCCAATGGCATGGCCGTTCTCTTCATCACCCATGACATGGGCGTGGTCGCACAGATCGCCGACGACGTGCTCGTGATGCACAATGGTGTGGCGAAGGAATATGCGCCGGTCGAGCAGATCTTCCATGCGCCGAAAGACGATTATACCCGCATGCTGATCGGCTCGGTGCTGAAGCTGGAGCAGAAGGCCGAAATCCGGCTGGCACGTGCTCCGCTCGACAGGACGGCGGCGCCAATCCTCGAACTGCGCAATCTGTCGATGAATTTCGGTGAAGTGAAAGCGCTGGACGATGTCTCCATTTCGCTGCTGCCGGGCGAGACGCTCGGCATTGTCGGCGAAAGCGGATCCGGCAAGACGACGATGGGCCGCTCGATCATGCGACTGCTCGATCCGACCGCCGGCGAAATCCTCTACCGCCGCGCCGGCGGCGACGTCATCGATCTGGCAACGGCAAAAGGCCAGACGCTCGCCGCTGCACGGCGGGAATTGCGCATGGTGTTCCAGGATCCGTTCGGCTCCCTCAATCCACGCATGACCGTTTCCCAGATCATTGGCGAGCCTTTGCTCGTCAATGGCGTTGCAAAGGGAAGGGCGTTGGACGAGCGCGTCTGCCAACTCATGGAGCAGGTTGGCCTCGATCCGAGGGCGCGCGAACGCTACCCGCACGCTTTCTCCGGCGGCCAGCGCCAGCGCATAGGCATTGCCCGTGCCATCACGCTCAATCCGCGTGTCATCGTCGCCGACGAGGCGACGTCGGCGCTCGACGTGTCCGTGCGCTCGCAGGTGCTCGATCTTCTAATGCGCCTGCAGGATCAACTCGGTCTCGCCTATATCTTCATCAGCCACGATATCGGCGTCATCCGCTACATGTGCGACCGCGTCGGCGTCATGTACAAAGGCCAGCTCGTCGAAATCGGCGATGCGGAGAAGGTCTGCAATACACCCGAGCACGCCTATACGCAGGCGCTCATTTCAGCCATTCCACGCCCGGATCCGCGCGACCGCGATCATTCGAGGCGCTTCCGCTACATCCCGCCTGAAAGTCTGAAGCCCGACAGTCTGAAGAATGCAAGTTCTCAGAGATGAAAATCACCGGAATCCGCACTTTTCTCATGCATGTCGGGCAGCCCGATCCCTCGAATTGGGCTGCCGATCAACGTTCCGGCGATCGCACGTCCAAGCAATTCGGCGGCACGAGAAACTGGCTCTTCCTGAAGATCGATACCGATGAAGGCATCACCGGCATCGGCGAGTGCTCAGGCTGGCCGCGCGTCGTCGAAACCGCGATCCACGACCTTGCGCCCCTGCTCATTGGCGAAGATCCGGCGCATATCGAGCGCCTGTGGCAAAAGATGCATATCGCGATGATGGGCCATGGCATGCTCGGAACGGTCGGAGGCGGCGCGATGAGCGGCATCGACATGGCGCTGTGGGACATGAAGGGCAAGGCGCTCGGCGTGCCTGTCTGGATGCTGCTTGGCGGCAAGGTGCGGGATCGGATTCCGATCTATTCACATGCCAACACGCCCGAGCGCGCGCTTGCACTCAAGGAGCGCGGCATCAGGGCGATCAAGTGCGGCGGGGTCTCCGATCCCGTGCGCAAGGTCGCCGCCCTCCGCGATGCCGTTGGCGACGATATGGATATCGCCATCGACCTGCATGGACCGCCTTGGCTGACACCTGCGGATGCATGCCGGCTGGTGCGTGCGCTCGAACCCTACGAGCTTATGTGGGTGGAAGACCCGATCGCGCCTGAGAACATCGAAGGCTACCGGCGCATCCGCGAGGCTGCCCATATGCCGCTTGCGGCCGGCGAGCGCTCGGCCACCATTTTCGGCGAGCGCGAGCTGATCGAGAGGGAGCTGGTCGACGTGATTCAGCCCGATACCGGCCGGGCCGGCGGCATCACCCAGATGAAGAAGATCGCGGCCATGGCCGAAGCCCACCACATCCAGATGGCGCCGCATTCCGGCTCGCTCGGGCCGGTGGCGGAATATGCCGCCCTTCATCTGCTGGCCGCAATCCCGAACGCCCTCATACTGGAGCGCCTCGACGACGACTGGGACGGCCGCCGCCAGACGATCGTGCCGCACCCTGAGCAGGTCGACGGCTCGATTGCCGTTCCCGATGGTCCGGGGCTGGGCTGCGATATCGACGAGGCGTTCGTCGCCCGTTTCCCCACCGGCGGCAATGTCTCGGTGCCGCAAGCTGCCGGCGCCTACAATCCCGGAACCGACAACGAGCATGTCTACGTGCAGACGCGCGTGGCGCGCCGCAGCTATTTCAATCGCTAGAAGGACAGAATGATGAAAATCGATCGCATGCGGGTTTTCATGACCCGCGACAAGGACCGTCCGCGCGTGATCGTCGCGCTCGATACCGACGATGGGCTGACCGGCTGGGGCGAATGCTACAATCACGGCCCCGACAAGGCGCTGCCGCCGCTGCTCGATTATCTCTATGGATTTCTCTCCGGCCAGGATCCGACGCGCGTCGACTATCTGGTCAATCTGCTGATCCAGCAGAGCCGTTTCCCGCCGGGCGCACTCGGCCTTGCCGCGATCTCGGCGCTCGATCACTGCCTGTGGGATCTGGCGGCCAAGGCGGCGAACGTGCCGGTCTATAAGCTGCTCGGCGGCGAGGTGCGTGAGCGCATCAAGGTCTATGCCGGGGTCTATACTGCGCCCGATGCGCCGGCCGCCCGCGACGAATTCGACCGCCTTAAGGAGGAATGGGGTTTTACCGCCTTCAAGCTCAGCCCCTGGCGGATCGACATGCACGCCCATCGCTGGGGAAATGTCGTGAAGGCGTCAGCGGATTACTTCCGCTCGCTGCGCGAGACGGTCAATGACGAATACGATATCGCCTTCGACGCGCATGCCAAGATCTTCGAGCCGATTGCCGCAAGGCAGCTCGGCAATGCGCTGGCGCCTTACGATCCGCTGTTTTTCGAGGAGCCGCTGCGTCCGGAAAATATCGAGGCCTGGGGTGACCTGAAACAGGGGCTCAACTGCGTGCTGGCAACCGGCGAGTCGCTCTACAACAGAAACGAGTTCCTGCGGCTGCTGCAGGTCAAGGGCGCCGATCTGATCCAGCCCGATATCTGCGTCGTCGGCGGCATAAGCGAGATGCGCCGCATCGCCACGCTTGCCGAAGCCTACTTCGTCGGTGTCGCTCCGCACAACCCGATGGGTCCGCTCGCGACAGCCGTCAACGTGCATTTCTCGGCGGCCGCGCAGAATTTCCGCATCCTCGAATACCGGCTGCCGAAAGGCCAGGCCTATGTTTATGGCGGCCTCGATGTCGAGAAGCGCCAGGGAGAGACCCGCTACGTCGTCGACCCCTACCTGCCGAAGGACGGCTATCTCGAACTGCGCCCCGACCGGCCCGGCTGGGGCGTCGAAATGGACGAGAAGGCGATGGAGGAGGAAGGCTACATCCACTGGCAGCGGCGCGTTCCGAAGCGGCCGGACGGCTCCTACGCCTTCGCTTGAAGACGTTGCTGGAAATCAGGACCAGGCTGCTTCCGCATGGAGCGGCCAGTTTCTTTTATGCTCTCAGCATCTGTCGGCAGCACTGAGCGTATCCTGGCGATGAAGACATGCCGCAGAAGAGGATGGGCCCGGCCGGTGGCGAGGGGCTTCCGCGAACGTCTCGCGAACCTGTGACCATACCATCTGCGGGCAACTGTGCGGGCGCGCAGCAGCAGCATGACGGTCTGCGGATACATGCCGACTTCCGCCTATTGGGGGCGGGCCAAGGTCACGGTCGATGTAGCAGAACAGCGCGGCTGGCGCACCGAAGCCGCTCCAGTTTGCGATTGCTGCGCGCTGGCGCGCCTGCCAATCTGTATCGCCTTCTCCTGACCATTCTGTTGCTGCTGTGGTTCATAATCTCCATTCGCAATGGAGGCATAACCATACCCTGGTCTAGGAAGCGTACATCAAACGTTCATCAGGGATTCAGCGGCAAGAGCAACATGGTCATTTGGTCAGGTGGCCGGCTCGGAGGCGTTGTTCAGGGGAACGACGGCGCGATCCGAAGATATCGGCGAGCGTATCGAGCATCGTCCTCGCCATGCCCGACTGAAGGGAATAATAGATCGTCTGAGCAGCCCTTCGCGTCTGCACGAGTCCGTGTTCTCGAAGAATTGCCAGATGCTGGGAAGTCGAAGATTGGCTCAATCCGACTTTATCCGCCAGGTCTGTTACCGACACTTCTCCCGCGGTCAACAGATGCAGAATGTGGAGCCGTTTGGCGTTCCCCATGGCCGACAAGAAAGTTGCTTCGATGTCGAAGGTGTTGGTTTCATGGGAAGGCGTGGATGACGATCGATTGTTCAGGCGTGATCTCCTTATGGAATCAAAGCCGGGCATGAGGTCATCTCCCTGAGCTTTAATTTAGAGATAACGCATGGGTGCGAAGCCGGAACCCATTGCCGGCGCCGCGGCGTCTTTTTCAACGCGAATCGGATACGGCGCGCATGAAATGGACAGGCGGGTCGTGTGCGAGGCCGGTATTCGTCTTCATTGCAAGCACCAGGCAGAGCTAACGCGAGCCGGCCTGACGCATTTGCGCGCCACCAGCGTTTCACAAGCCCGGATCCGTTCACCAATCGAGGCGGCCTCCATCTTTTGCATGACATTGCTGCGATGAGCTTGACCGTCACCTCGCTGATGCCGAGATCGAAGGCGATCTGCCTGTTGAGGCGTCCGCGCGCCACTTCGTGCTCGCGCTGCGTCAACGTCTCTTTGCAGGATGACGGGCATGGTCGGCCCGGGGCCGTTCCGTTCCGGCTGCGGCATCGCGAAAATTTCATGAATTTCATGTGCATAACCGTCGGTGTAGGCCTTGCTCTTCAGCCCATGTGCGAATGCGAATCGCTCGCCGATTTGCCCGCGAATTGCCAGATTCCGGAACCCGTTTCGCGTGCCTCGAGGCGAGATTTGGTTAAGCATTTGTAATTCAGTCACGAATCGCGGCATATAGTAACTGCGCAACTGAAGCGCTTTCGTTCAAAATTGCGCAGTTACTTGGGAAAACAATC
>NZ_CP071606.1:300000-498121 GCF_017357225.1 Rhizobium binae
GGCGGACTCGCTCGCAGGGCGCATGGAGGTCGTTCGATTGCTGCCGCTTGCGCAAAGCGAGATCAGAACCGCCGGCAGCAGCTTCCTGCGCGACGCCTTTCAAAATGAAGCTAAGGGCGGCGGAGAACCGATCGTCGGCGACGACCTGATGGCTGCGGTTCTGGCCGGTGGATATCCCGAGGCATTGGGCCGCAAAACCTTGAGCCGCAGACAGGACTGGTATACGGATTATATCCAGGCGATTGTTCAACGCGACGTTCGCGATGTCGCGCAAATCGAGCAGATTGCGCAAATGCCGCGCTTGCTGCGCATCCTGGCAGAGCATTCGGGACAACTCGTGAACTATTCCGGAATTGGCGCAGCCATCGGGATGAACCACATCACAACGCAGAAATACGTCGGTATATTCGAGAGCCTTTTCCTCGCCCGAACAGTTCAACCCTGGTTTTCCAACAAACTGAAACGCCTGACCAAGACCCCGAAAATACATTTCCTCGATTCTGGTCTTCTCGCATCTCTTCGTGACCTCTCTCTCGATCGACTCCGGCACGATAGGGGGCAGTTCGGGGCGTTGCTGGAGACTTTCGTTTTTGGGGAGATCCTTAAACTCGCCAGCGCCGCACAAACCGGATTTGAGTTTTCGCATTTTCGTGACAAGCAGCAGAACGAAGTCGATATCGTTATCGAAGACAGGCGAGGGCGGATTGTCGGTATCGAGATAAAAGCGGCAGCATCCGTCTCGAATTCCGATTTTTCTGGATTGCGAATTTTGGCCGAAGCATCCGGAGAACGGTTTGTTTCGGGCCTGGTCTTGTACGACCATGACAAGGTGATCCCGTTCGGAGAACGCCTATCCGCCGTGCCAATCTCGGCGTTGTGGCATTAGCGCCTGGGAATTCGCCGCAGGGTCCAGACCCGAGCATTCTTGGAAATTCGACGGCGACGAAATGGGCCTCAGGTTCGATTCCCCTCAACTGCATGCCATATCCCGAGCGTCTAGCGGGCGGCTCAGCGGACCGAAAGCACGCCGTCGTCGCGATGGCTGCGAATTTACAGAGGACGCTGTCAGCGGTCGACAATCGCGAGGCTGAAAGCAGGACCAATCGGCGCCTCACTCCTGCGTCGGCTGTTATCGGCCGTAGAAGATTGCATCCTGCTGTCTGCGCAACCTTAGAAGATTTGAACTCGGATCGAGTTCGAGATCGCCGACCAGGATGGGTTCGCCATGATGCACCGGTCTGATCAGCCTGCGATTGGCGGCGATGTAATAGGGTGCAGGCCCATTGTTTGCAAGCGGCGCCGCCGGAACGAGTGCCGATCCGACATGCCGGATTGCATGATGGTGGCCGGTCGCAGAAAGCAGGGTCCCGGCCGGAAGATCCTGCTCGGCGATAGCAATTAGGTCAAGACGGGGCTTGGAATCCGGCGCGCCGCTCGAGCGCTTCAGCAAGCCTGCGTCGAGAATGCTGGTTGCCGCCTCGAGACCCAGAAGATGGCGAGGAAGATAGATCATGGCCGTCTTCTGGCCGCGGCTCAGAATATGGCCCTTCTGGGCCAGCATGTCCCAGCTCTCGGCGTCGCGGCAGCGCACCACGATGAAGACACCACCGGCGAAACTCACCTCTCCGGCCAAACGCAGGCAATGGAACACCTCAAGCCGACGATCTCCGGCAAGGATACCGCCTTCATCGCGCCTGGAGAAGATTGTCGGCACCTCGACGATGCGCGCGATCGGACAATGAAAATCCGGGCGGTCGGGCACGAGGTCGATCGAATGGCTGACCACGCCCATCTCGCAGAGGTCTGGAACCGCCCTTTGCGGCAGCCGCGCGGCTGCCCCGGCGCGGGCATTGATCAAGGCGTCAACATCCCACTGGCCGAGATCCAGCAGATCCGAAAACCCAGAAACCGAAATGGTTTCGCCATTGCTTGTCAGAGTTTCGGAGGCAGGATCGAAGACGAAATCGTATTCACTTGCCTTGCCGGCCGCAATGATTTCGAAACCGAGCAATTCGGCCCAGGTCACCAGATCGATAAGCAGGCTCGGCTGGTCGCCGTCAACCGGGGTTACAACCAGGCCCTGGGCCGCAGCACGGTAGGCAAGGCCGGGGCCGACCACGCTGTCGACCTCCTTGCTGACCAATGCGACGTCGCGGCCGTTTGCCACCGCCATATCGGCGTGGCGCGCGCCTGCCTCTGGATTGCCGGTCGCCTCCACCAGAAGATCGAAGGGACGATCGATGACATGGGTGAGATCGCCTGCCGCGATGATCTGGCCGGCGGCAAAAGCCTGCTCAGCTGCTTCGGCGTTCTCGCACACCGCAATATTATGCTCCGGAATACCTGCCGCGCTGAGCGCGGCCGCCGCCCGGCTCGCATTGATATCGACCGCGATGCGGATATCCAGCCGGGGAACACGGTGGGCGAGCAGACTGCGTCCGAAGGCGCCGGTGCCGACCAGGCAGACGGATACTTTGCCGTCTGCAGGATAGAGGGTGTGGCGATACATGAAGAGCTCGTTTTCAGCTTGCGTTGGAAGTGTTTTCGCGACCGCGGCGGATCAGGTTGCGCAGGCCCATGGCTTTGCCGATCAGAGGCCAGGCGAGCATCAGGACGCCGAGGCCCATGATGCAGAAGACGAGCGGATTGGACCAGAAGATCGAGAGGGCGCCGTTGGACATCAGCATCGATTGGCGGAAGGCATCCTCGGCCTTGTCGCCGAGCACCATGGCAAGCACCAGCGGCGCAATCGGATAATCGAGCTTCTTGAACACGTAGCCTGCGGCGCCGAAGATCAGCACGAGCCACATGTCGAAGGCAGAATTGGCGATTTGATAGGCGCCGGAGAAGATGACGGCGACGATGATCGGCCCAATGATCGCGAAGGGGACGCGCAGGATGGCGGCATAGAGCGGCACTGTGCTGAGTACGAGCAGGACTGCGACGACATTGCCGAGATACATCGAGGCGATGAGTCCCCAGACGAATTCCGGTCGTTCGATGAAAAGCATCGGGCCAGGCGTCAGCCCCCAGATCATCAGCCCGCCCATCATCACTGCCGCGGTAGCCGAGCCGGGTACGCCGAGCGCCAGCATCGGCAGCAGAGCAGAGGTGCCGGCCGAATGATCTGCAGCTTCGGGACTGACGATGCCGCGAGGATCGCCCTTGCCGAGCATCTCGGGATTGCGGGCGAAGCGCCGCGTCATGCCGTAAGCCATGAAGGATGCTGCGGTCGGGCCGGCCGGCGTTATCCCCATCCAGATTCCGATCAGGATGGATCTCCCGATCGCCACCGCGTGCCGGGGAATTTCGGCCACGGTGCGCAACACGTCGAGAGGGCGGATTTGCGCCTTTATACCTTGGAAGCGGAGTCCCTCTTCGGTGGTGAGGAGGAGTTCGCCGATGCCGAACAGGCCCATTACTGCCACCAGAAAGGACACGCCCTTGATAAGGTCGGGGACGCCGAAGGTGAGGCGCAGCCCGCCGGAAATCGTGTCCATGCCGACGGTCGCAAGCGCAAAGCCGAGCATCATGGACACGAGCGTCTTGGCTGGCGCATTGGCGCCCATGCCGATGAAGCTGGCGAAAGCCAGGAAATAGACGGCGAAGAATTCTGGCGACGAGAATTGCAGTGCAAAACGTGCGACCCAGCCCGATAGTAGCGTGATCATGATGACGCCCGCGATCGCGCCGATGCCTGCGGATACGAAGGCCAGAGTGAGTGCGCGCGTGGCCTGGCCGCTGCGGGCCATCGGGTAGCCGTCGAAGGTGGTGGCGACCGAGGAGGGTTCGCCTGGAATGTTGAACAGGATCGATGTTGTCGAGCCGCCGAAAAGCGCCCCCCAATACATGCAGGACAGGAGAATGATGGCAGACACAGGGTCCATGGTGAAGGTAAGCGGCAGAAGGAGCGAAACACCGTTGGGGGCTCCCAGACCGGGCAGGACGCCAACGAGGATCCCGAGCATCACGCCAACCATCATGATGATGAAATGATGGCCGCTGATGACCGTGGCGAAGCCGTCGATCAGATGGCCGAAATTCTCCATGAAACTTCCTCCCAAACGATGTTGGCGAGCCGCTCGTGAGCGGCCAGCCCGCTTAGTAGATTCCAAGCCAGCCTTCGACCGGTCCCTTCAACAAGGGCACCTGAAAGGCGATTTCGAAGACCAGATAAAAGGCGGCAGTAACCGCCGCGCCCCCGAGAACGGCCGCGGACCAGCGATATCCGCCCTGCCAGATCATGACCCCCGAGACGTACAGCAGCGTCGCCACATAAAGGCCAAGCAAGAGGGCTGCGATGACGAAGCCGACGAGGGGCAGGGCGAAGGCGAGAACCGGCCTTGCGCGCTCGACGTCGAGAAAGACGACCTCGCGCCAGTTTCGGCTGACGATAGCGCGTGCCAGGTTGGCCAGGCTGCCCAGGACAATGAGCAACCCGACATAGAAGGGGAAATAGCCGGGTGCCGGACCGGTTTCGGTCCAGCCTGTGCCGATCTCGACGGCGCCGTAACAGACCGCACCGCCCGCTGCCGCAGTGGCGATCGCGGTGGCGATCTCCATCGTCCGGCGGCTGAGATGCCTTTTGCTGTTGTCAGCCATGGCGAGCTCCTCGAACTGGATAGGTTACTTGATGAGCCAGCCTTCGCGCTTCAGCACCTCGGAAACGGTCGCCTTATCTTTCTCGATGTAGCCTTGAAATTCGTCGCCCACCATGAATTGCCCGGTGAGGGAGGTCTTGGTGAGATATTCCTGCCATTCGGGCGTCTCGCTGACCTTTTTCAAAACATCGCGGTAGAAGGCGACCACGTCTTTGTCGACGCCGGCCGGCAGCCAGACGGTGCGCGGCATGCGGTAATTTTCCAATGGAATGCCGGCTTCCTTGCATGTCGGAATGTCGTGCCAGCCCTTGCCGTCATGGACGGCATCGCTTTGCGGAAAGCGATCCGGCCGGAAGACGCAGAGCGGCTTGACCATGCCGGCCTGCCACTGTCCACGGTTCTCATTGGGATTATTGACGTTGGCGTCGATATGGCCCCCGGCAAGCTGTGTCGTGGCCTCGCCGCCACTCTTGAACGGGATGTAGCGGAACTCCGCGCCGACTGCTTCGGCGAGCGAGGAGACCAGGATCTGATCGGTGTCCTTCGACTGGCTGCCGCCGAACTGGATGGAGCCCGGCTTCGCCTTCGCGGCCTCGACGAAGGCAGCTGCATCGGCAAGCTCGGACTTGCCGTTGACCCAGATCAGGAACTCGTCGAGCGCCATGGCGGCTATCGGTGTGAGGTCCTCCGGCTTGTAGGGAACGGCTGCCACGCTCGGCAGCAGATATTCGTTGTTGGTGCCGAAGGTCAGCTTGTAGGGGTCGCCCTTATAACCGGCAGCGTAGACGAAGCCTTCGGCGCCGCTGCCGCCGCCTTTGTTGGTCACCACAACTGAGGTGCCGATCAGCTCATGTTTCGTGATGATAGCCTGAACCGTACGGGCAAAGATGTCGGTACCGCCACCGGGACCGGAGGTGACCACGAACTCCACGGGCCTCTTCGGCTCGAAAGCCAGTGCCGGCGTGGCGACCGCGACCGCAAGCGTTATCGCAGAGAAATATTTCAGCATGTCAGTTCCTCCCTTGTAATGTCGGCGCCCTCCAGCGCCTGCGAAATCACGTCTATTCGGCGGGCACGCGTCTCCGCTCAGCCATTCTTGCGGCCAGAAACACCGCCTCGCGAGAGGCGCCGACATCGGCGATGCCGCGACCGGCGATGTCGTAAGCGGTTCCATGCGCGGGCGTGCAGAGTGGGAACGGCAGTCCACCGATCATGGTGACGCCCTTGTCAAAGCCCATCATCTTCATGGCGATCTGGCCCTGGTCGTGATACATGGTGAGCACTGCGTGAAAGCCTTCCTTAAGACCTCGCAAGAAGACGGTATCTGCCGGGAAAGGGCCGTCGACATCCATCCCGAGCGATTGCGCGGCCTTCACCGCGGGCTCGATGATCTCGATCTCCTCCATGCCGAAGCTGCCACCGTCACCAGCATGCGGATTGAGACCGGCGACCGCGATCCGGGGCCGGTCGAAGCCGGCCTGCCGCAGGCATTCCCCTGTCAGCTTCAGTTCCGCCAGGATAGCCTCCTGGGAGAGATGGGATGCCACCGCAGAAAGCGCGATATGTGAGGTAACACGGGCGTTCCAGATGCGCTCCAGCACATTGAATTCCCGCATCTTGCCGGGATAGCCGAGGACGTCCGAAACGAAACGGATTTCGTCGTCGTATCCCGGATAAGCGTAACGCATCGCCTTCTTGTTGAAGGGCGTGAAGCAGACGCCGTCGCAGCGGCCTTGATGGGCAAGCTGCAGGGCGAAACGGAAGTTTTCGACTGCGAATTGACCACCGATAAGCGTGGCCTCGGAGACGGTTACATCAGCCGGATCGAGATGGCCAAGGTCGACGAAAACATGCCTGCTTGCCGGCAGGTCGGGAATGTCGTCACGGGATGCGAGCTGGAGATCGAGAGCGACACCGGCGACATCGGCGCCCTTTTTCAGGACGCGCTCGTCGCCGATCGCGATGAAGCGGCAGACGTCGCTCAGTTCAGGAAGTGCCAGCAGGCGGGCCGTCAGTTCGGGGCTGATCCCCGCCGGATCGCCCATCGCCAATGCCAATATCGGGCGCCCTTCGGCTCGAGCCTCAATTTTCAGTGCGTCCACTATCCCTGCCTCCATGGAATCTGTAGCTCAAAGCGCATTATGTATTCTGTATACATAATTATTCGGGCGTTGTGAAGACCCCTTCCAATGGCATAAGATGACTTGGACGAAGCAACATTGGATTGAAGGATCAAACCTTGGACGGCACGGCCGAAAGAACAGCAGGACGCGGTATTATCGAACGGCAGTCGCTGCATCAGGAGATCGTCAGCCGGCTGCGCGACATGATCATCGAGGGAGAATTGCAGCCTGGAGAGCGCCTTTATGAAATCCCGCTTGGCGAATCGCTGGGCGTGTCGCGTACGCCTTTGCGCGAAGCATTGAAATCGCTGGCCAGTGAAGGGCTGGTGGAGCTCGCTCCGGGTCGCGGTGCGGTGGTCCGGCAGTTCACCCGCAAGGATGTGCACGACATGCTGGTGCTGATCCGGTCGATGGAGGAACTGGCTGCGCGTCTCGCCTGCGAGGTGGCAAGCGACGAGGATATCAGGCGCGTGCGCGAGCTTCATGACCGGATGAGGGCACATTACCAGGCCGGTGAGAGGATGGAATACTATAAGCTCAACCAGCAGATACATAGTTCGCTTGTAGCGCTTGCCGATAATCCGCACCTGTCGGCTTTCCATGCCACACTGCAGGCGCGGCTGAAGCGCATTCGCTTCATCGGCCATGAGGGGCCGGAACGGTGGGCCGCGGCCATGGCCGAGCACGAGGACATCGTCGCCGCGCTGGAAAAGCGCGATGTGGAAAAGCTAGTCGAGATCATCGGCAAGCACCTGCATAATGCCTGGCTACGAGTGCGGGATGCAGTCTGAGCCCAAAGCTGGCTCGCCACCTCCGCAGGCGGTCAAGTCAGATCCAAAATAACAGGCTGGCGGCAGCCGTAGCGCCTTTGTTGACTCTGTCTTTCACTCAGCCGAAAAGTGACGTGGTTATAGAGGAGATGTCTGATGGCTGAAGAGAACAATACGGGCGCCGCTACCGGGGGCGCGGAAACGGATGCCCCGTTAAAAACCAACGTCAAGAAGAAGCGTGCGCCGCGGCGTCAAAAGCAAGCTGCCGAACCGGCTCCTGTCGTGACTGAGGCGGTGATCGAACCGTTGCCGGCGGCAGGCGCGGCAAAATCTGTTGAACGTGGCAGGGGAAGAAAGCCGAGGTCGATCGAGGCGAAACCTTCCGATGCTAAGGGCACCCTCAAGGGGAGAGGAAGAAATAAAACTGCCAAGCTTGCCCCGCAAATGGCAAAGGCATCCGCACCCGCACCCGCACCCGCAGTCGATGAGCTGGAAGATCTGATTCAGCTTGAAGAAGAGAACAAGCGATTGCGCAAATTGCTGGCGGAAAAGCTGCGCCAGGAAAATACCGACCTGCGCAAACGGCTCGGGCTTGATTGATCAGCACTCAGAGATGTAAGTCGGCCGCCAACGCGGCTTAGTCGTCGCATCTTCAGCAGAAAAAACGGTCGCCGGGCGCCTTCGTCGTGCCCGGCCGACCTGCGAGTGGGATAGGACCGCTGCCGCATCATCGCAACCCGGGTTCATCGAGGGGAAATGCCCATGAAAACACCGTGGAAGTTCCTTGCAGAATTGACGTCACGGCGACGAGCAGCAAAGGAGCAGGAGAGCTCCATTGGGCATGATACCGATCCCGCGGCTCTCGATCACGAGTCGGAGAAGACGCCGGCACCTCCGTCGATCGAAGTCCCTGCCTCTGCGCGTTACAGCAAGGCTGTTCTGGTCGAGCAAGTGGCATCGTCATTGGCTGAGAAGCAAGACGGTGGTGAAGCCGTGCAGGCTTCACCACCGCCGGTCGATGGTGACGATGTGTGGACACCCACACCAAGCGAAGCCCGTCGTTCCGATGCCAGCGCCCTCGGGCCAAACGAGACAAGCATTAAGGTTCGCAGAGGGCCTCCGCCCAGCCGCCGTGAACGGACGAAGGGAGCCGAGGCAAACGTAACTGCGCGGGGCGCTGCCGCCAAGCGTGAAGGTCAAAGCGTGTCCCCGTCATCAGCCCGGGATGCGTTCTTCGATAACGTGGTAAGCCTTGATGAGGACATTAAAAAGCTGAGAAGTGAGCTCGCTCGGAAGCTCCAGCTACAGAACGCCCAGCTCAAAACGATGCTGAAACGGTTCGACGTTTCTTGAGCTTGGCATATGATTTAGAGGTCTCGAATATATGAAAATACCGCAGCGAAAGTTCGTCGTCGAATTCAAGTCAGGCCGCCGGCGATCGACGACGCAGCCGGATTCGATCTGGGGAAACACCGATCTCAGGGCTTTTGTCCGCCAGGCCGAGACGGAAGCGCCGCACCTGTTCGAATCCAAGCTGGGACCAGAAGATCTCGGCCAACCTGGCGAAATGCTGCAGGACCAGCAGCCAGGAAATCAGCCCGATGATAGCGATGACGCGAACCAAAATCAGCCTGCAGCTTCTTTGACTGAACCGGTGCAAATCGTTCCATCCCAGAACGATCACGGTCAATTCGCCTCGACCTCGCAATCGAAAAAACGTTCGATCAGACGGCCGGCTCGAATAACGACGCGCATTGACGAAAAGCGCTCAAGACATCAAATCGATGGTGCAGTTGACGAGGGCGGCACGGCATCTTCCGCCGGTTCCTTGGAAGCGCCGATCGATGAACTGGCTGCGCTTGATGCTGAAAACCGACATCTCAAAGCACTGCTGATCAAGCACCTCCACCAGGAGAACCTTCAGCTTCGAAAGATGCTCGAGCGATTTGGCCTCGTCTGAGCTTGTATCTCTGCAGGTTTCCGAGTTCGGAAATGCGAGCTCCCCCGCCGACTGCGGTCAACAAGCTCGCGAAACAGGCAGCCACGCATTTTCATTTTCTCGTTCGCGTTGGATCATCTTCGCAAATTCGGTTGCCAACTGCCGTCGTTTTTCCGACAGGCCGACGTCGTCATCAATTGGGAAGATCTTCGATCAGCTTCAAACGTTCTTCAAGTTTTTGGTGACGCGTGAGCCGCTCCAGCTCATCAAGTTCAAGCGTCTCGCGAATTTGGGCAGAATTAGATCTTGATCCGGCGCTCCGGATCCCGACCTGTCAACAGTAAGAAGTGCAGGGGTGAGCTTGCGTTCGGTCTCACGAGTCCTCTGTCGGCTGCGCGACGGCTCTCCAGCCCTCGTGACGGTGTTGGGTTCCCATGACGTCATTGTGATCGCATTGTTTGACAGCGGCCAGGCGAGCGCCTTCGCTGCTGTCCCTCGTCAGCGATTACATCGTATGCCGTGCCGCAGGTGCGATTTAGGACCCGTCTTTATAACGCCCTTCGTCGTATATGGATTGGGCGACACTGAATAATCGGAAACATCGTAAGATCGTGCGGCGTACCGTTGGAGGCTCATTCACCCCAGCCAATACCTCGCCCCCGGACCTTTGCGCCCTGCCACGTCGACAGGGTTCGCCAAGCGACATCGGTCGATCGAAAGGCAGCCGCAACCGATGCATTCGCCAAGACCGGACCGCAGGCGCTGTAACTCGGCTATGCGCTGGTCGATACGCTTTGCCCACGTGCTCGACAGCCGCGACCAATCCCGACGTGACGGTACGCGATCGGCCGGCAGCTGAGCCAGTTCGGCGCCGATTTCCTCAAGCGTCAGCCCGATCCGCTGTGCAAAGACGATGAAGGCGATCCGCCGCAATGCAGACCGGTGGTAGCGTCGATGTCCCGAGCCTGCGCGTTCGGATGCGATCAACCCACGCTCCTCATAGAAGCGCAGGGCTGATGACGCAACGCCGCTGCGTCGTGACACGTCGGTGATGGTCAGCATCGGATCCATGCATGAATAAAAGCACGAAGCGCTCTTGACTTCAAGTTCACTTGAACTTGTAGCAGTTACGCGTACCCATTGAAGGAGCACCGCAATGCAGGCGAATATCGATCTTCAAGGACTTCGCGTAGGGATCACCGGCGGCACTTCCGGACTCGGGCTGGCGCTTGTGCGGCAGCTTGCCGACAAGGGTGCGAGCATTGCCTTCGTCGCCCGCACCGCCGCGAATGTCGAACGCGTCGCCGCCGAGACGGGCGCGCATGGCATTGTCGCCGACATCGGCAAGAAGGAAGACATCTACCCGATCGCCATGCAGATCAGTGCCAATCTTGGCGGGGTAGACGTCCTGATCAATAATACATCGAGCCTCGGTCCTGTGCCTCTTGCGCTTCTTGCCGATACGGAGTGCGAGGAGCTGGAAGCGGCGCTCGCGGTCAACCTTCTCGGCGTCTTTCGGCTGACGAAAGCCCTGTTCGGTGCGCTTGCCGCGTCCGCGCGCGAGGGCCGCGGCGGGCTGGTGATCAACATCTCCAGCGACGCGGCGGTCAACGCCTATCCCGGCTGGGGCGCATACGGCGCGAGCAAGGCAGCGCTTGCCCATCTGACGGCAATTTGGGACGAGGAGTCGAAATCCGATGGAATAAGGTTCCTTGCGCCCGACCCTGGCGATATGGACACCCCGCTGCACGCGTTGGCGCTCCCGGACGCCGATCCGTCGAGCTTGAAAGACCCGGAACTGGCCGCTGCCGAGATCCTCGAAACGATGCTCGACGCGTTGTCGGGTCACGCTGCGCTTACCGCCGGAGCCCACGCGTGATCGCCGCTGATCGCATCGATCGGCAATCGGCCAGGCTGTTCGTCGTTGAGGCGGACGGCACGATGCGCGACCTGCCGCGGGCTCACCTCGGGACGTTATTCGATCCTGGCGATCTGGTTGTCGCCAACGACGCTGCGACCTTGCCTGCCAGCCTGCATGGCACACATCTCCAATGCGGAAAGGCGATCGAGATCCGCTTAGCCGGCTGGCTGTCAGCTTCGGCTCCAGTCCGCTTCGTGGCGATTGCCTTCGGCTCGGGCGATCACCGCACCCGCACGGAAGATCGGCTGCCGCCGCCTACACTGTCATCAGGCGATCGCCTCCAGCTCGGCCCACTTGAAGCCAGAGTCGAGCGCCTTCTCGACCATCCTCGCCTTGTCGAGCTTAGTTTCGAAGGCACCCGAGCAGCCATGTTTGCAGGACTGGCGCAGCACGGCAGGCCGATCCAATACGCGCATGTTCCCGAGCCGTTGGCACTATGGGATGTTTGGACGAGAATTGCCGCCCGGCCGGTCGCATTCGAGGCGCCATCGGCTTCCTTCGCGCTCGACTGGCGCACACTGCAAGCTTGGCGTCGGCGCGAGATCGGTTTTGCAACACTCACACATGCCGCGGGCATTTCTTCCACCGGCGATCCGGCGCTCGACTCGCGCCTTCCCTTCGATGAGCCGTACCGCATCCCTGAGTCTACCGTCGCGCAGGTAACGCGGGCGCAGCTCAGAGGCAGCCGCATCATCGCGATCGGCACGAGCGTCGTGCGCGCACTTGAAGCAGCCGCCAATCCCGATGGGAGCGTGCGAGCCGGAGATGGTATTGCGACAGGGCGCATCGCACGTGGCATTCCGCTCCGCATCGTCGATGCGATTCTCACTGGCCTCCACCAGCCCGGCGAAAGCCATTTCGAGTTGTTGCGCGCCTTAGCCGACGACGGCCTGCTCGCCAGCGCCTCCGCAGCGCTCACTGCATGCCGCTACCGTGCGCATGAATTCGGCGATTCCATGCTGCTCAATCGGCAACCACTGCACTATCAGCGCGATCCTTCTCCCTCGGGCCCATAGCATCGCCGTGCCTTGGCTGCCTCGCCGGCGCTGAAACGTTGCGTCAGGTCGGTTGGAACGTCGGCTCGCTCGCGCAGGGTGGTGCTCGGCGCCATCATGATCAATGGCAGGATCCAGCAGGAAGCCGACGCGGAACACCTCGTCGCAGGGTAGCTCTTCGATCTCTCGGCCGATCTGTCGTGCCTGCCGGGCGCGGCGGTGAATTCCGGCCCCCGGCCGGCGGCGGCGGCGACGTGGTCGCGTATGGCTCTCCTGGCAGTCCGGATTGTCTCGAACCGCCGGCGCTGGGGCTTCGGCTGAGAGATATGTTTGTGCCGGACCTTTGATATCGATACCCTAAAGATCAAGGGCAGGAATTTTCAGTAGATTTGCTGCTGACCAGTGGTAGCCACTCCGGCGCGATGCTTCGATTGCCATCAACTGCAAGCAGATTCTGAATGACGGTTTTCGGGTTCTGCTCCCATCAAGGCTAGAGAGACCGGATGAGCCAAAAAGTCGGTCGGACTATTTTGGTGTTTAGTTGCGGGGATGGGCCGGCTTATGCAATGAAGCGCCTGCCTTTTCGGCCGCCGCCTGCAGACGCTTGTCCCTGGTCCATAATGCCGCTCGGCGATCAAGCAGTATCGAGGCGAGCAAGTGGGCATCGGTATAGCCGATGCCCATACTGAAAATGCCGTGACGGTCGATCATTGTCATCACTTCGTCGTGCGTTGCGACGAATGCCTGTCGCTGGGCTGCCAGAAACGTAATCACACGCTCGCGATCTCGAAGGCTGCCAAGTGCCAGTTCGCCAACCACAGCCGGATGACAGAGTAGAAGATCGTCCTGAATGATCGTCCGAAGCTCCGCATCAACATGGCGAAAATGATCGATCCATATAGAAGTGTCTGCCAGTATCACTTGGCCGCCGCGCTCCGGCGACGTGGAGCCGCCTCCGCATCGGGCATGGTTCCACCGAGCGCGATCAGGCGTCTTCCGGACTCTACTCGGATAAGCGTCTCCAACGCCTGGCGGACGAGAGCGGCGGTTTCTTTTGTGCCGGTCAGGGACTTGGCCCTTTCCATAAGAGTGTCGTCGAGATTGATAGTCGATCGCATCGTTTATTATCCTTGTTCTGAAGTTTTAAATAGCACCATTTGGTGATAAAATCTACGCTTGGATCCCGCGTCGGCACCTCCGGCGTCATGACAAGAATCAAGCGGGGACCTGTCGACCGAGATAATCCGATCTGACCAATGTGAAGGAAACAGCACGAAGACGATTTGATTCGGAGTCGGGACTTAGTTCGTACATGCGTTCGAACGCGACCTCTTCGGTGCTGACAATCAGGGCTTGGTGCGCGTCCTTAACCGATTACCCACGGAGGTTGCGATCGAGACTTATTTCCGAATCGTCGAGAGTAGGTGTGGTCGCCGCGCTCTTACACCCTTCTGGACGACGTTCAGGGTGACTATGCCTGCCTCATCAGCTGCGCGCAAAAACGCGTCCCGGAATTGTTCTGGCGCTGATGGAGAGCCATGTATGTAACTTTCGCGTATTTCAGATACGAAAAAGTTGCCTGGTATTTGCCGATTTTTCAAGCAACTGAAACCATCGCGCATTTGAAATATGCGATAGTTCCCAACGCCGAAGTCCCCTTAATTGCGTCCATGTCACAGCACGTGAACCCACGCTGCCCGCGGCCGACTAGCCGAAATCCCGGATTATTATGCGCTCGCTTCCGGCGCCGTCAAACAGCCGGAAGCCCCTGGCCGTTTTCGGCGCAATAGGCCTGATCCAATTCCGGTCGCTGTACTTGGAAGGCTATGTCCGAGCGAATCCCACAGGTCGCCCTCACGGGCGTTTATCGCTGTTGGCTGCCGCGCTTTCTTCTAAAAGCCCCGATCCGCTCATCATCCCATTCGGTCGTTCCAACTGGGGCCATGTTCTTGGCTCCCTTACGAAGCTCGCATAGAGGGACATAGCGGCGTCGTTGGTTCTAATCTTTCCAACTGCAATCTATTTTGGGGAGCACTCAGCGGCATATCCTGAATAACGGCTGGAGCAACTCCGGCCGTTATCAGTCGGGCCTGGGCCGATCCAACTAACCGTCGGCTCAATCTCGCTGCCCGAAGTCTCTCATGGGCGGATGTTGATGATCGTCTTACCTGTCCTTCGTTCCGTCGAGTTGAGTACGGCGACGGCATTATCGAGCGTTGAGATGTTGCCGATGTTCGTCCGAAGGCGTCGGTCACGTACCCGCTGAACGATCTCGCACAGTTGAGCACGATCGGACTCGACCACGAAATCAACCGCCAGGCCATCGGCGGGGCGCGCTTCAACTGGGCCCACGACGGAAACCAGCGTTCCCCCGGCTCGTACCAAGCGCGCCGAGCGCTTCTGGATCTCGCCGCCGATCACATCGAACACGAGATCGACGCTGCCGATGTCTTCCAGCCTGTCGTTCGCCAGATCGACGAACTCATTTGCGCCAAATTCTAGCGACTTCTGCCGGTCGGCAGCGCGTCCGGTTCCAATGACGTAAGCGCCGAATTCGCGGGCTAGCTGCGTGACGATCGAACCGACCGCACCGGCGGCGCCATGCACAAGGACGCTCTGGCCGGCTTTAAGACGGCCATGTTGGAACAGCCCCTGCCAGGCGGTCAGACCGGAGATCGGCACGCTCGCACCCACCGTGAACCTCACGTCGCCCATAAGCGGCGCGAGGTTGCGGGCCTCTACGGCCACATATTCCGCCAGGGTGCCGTCGCGGTACCAGTCCGTGAGGCCGAACACGCGCTGACCCACCGACAGGCCGGTTGTGCCATAGCCAAGAGCGGTGACCACGCCGGCGAACTCGTGCCCGGGGATAGAAGGCGTCCGCTTGCGGTTGATGCGATCGATCCAGGTGGAGGGCCACGTCAGTTCGGTCGGCACGAACCCTGACGCATGTACTTCAACGACGACGTCGTTTATCGCCGGCCGCGGCTGTGGCCGTTCTGCCAGCGTCATGCCAGCCGTGCCGTCGGCTTCGTCGGTTGCTATGATCGCTTTCATCGATCTGTCTCCTTGGATTTGTTGATGATTTGCGGTGATAGAGTGCGCGCGACCATTCGATCAATGGCTCCCGCTCTTCCTCTTCGTCTGCTGCGAACATGATTGTAAGCTTCCTGCCCATATCGCCCCGGCTATCGAACAATGCCAAAATACAATTCAGCCTCCGATGGATAAAGAACGGCGGCATCCCGAACAATTTCCGAGCGGTGTTCAACCGCCCGCCAGTTTTCCCTGTGAACTGAGCTTGTGTCGTTTCGGACGCTGCTCACGGCTGTTTGGAGACAAATCGTCCTCGTAGACGGAACGAACCCGTAAGGAAGCAACGACCGGCACGTGGAACCTGCTCTGGATGCGGATCACCGACGCTCGCTAAGTGCGGCCCCAAGCGCCTTCATCACTGGGCGCATGTCAGCACCGCTGTTTGCTACCGTTGGTGTGAGCCAGAGACCGAATGGCATCGAGCATGGAAGAGCTTGTTTCCGACCGAATGGTAGGAAGTCCGCCATGTCTCGATTGACGGTGAGGTCCACATCGCCGACATCAAGACGCCGAGCGGTACCGGCACTTCGGGCCGATAGAGATTCCACCTATGGACGGCAGGGAATTTCGCAAAGTCGAGGGCGCCGGAGAGGGAGAGGAGGGAGGGGATTTTCCGGCGGGTTTGGAAGGCTGGAGAAAGTCCGGCCTGCTCGTCACGGAGAAACGATATGGCACAGGCCAATGAGATAATTACGCTGAGTGTTGGACGTGACGTCCCTTTCAATAAACTCATCTTGAGCGAACAAAACGTGCGTCGGGTAAAGGCAGGCGTCTCGATCGAAGATCTCGCAGAGGACATAGCGCGCCGCGGATTGCTGACCAGCCTGAATGTTCGCGCTCAAGTCGATGATGACGGCTACGAGACCGGCTTTTATCGTATCCCGGCTGGCGGCCGGCGCTACCGTGCGCTTGAATTGCTCGTCTCACGCAAACGGCTCGCAAAGACCGCGGGCATTCCTTGTATCGTCAGCAGCGGCGAAACCCCCGAAGCTGAGGATTCTCTTGCCGAAAATGTCCGGCGCGTCGATCTTCATCCCCTTGACCAATACCGCGCTTTCCAGACACTGCGTGAGCAGGGCATCGGCGAAGAGGAAATCGCCGCCCGCTTCTTTGTCTCGGCGGCGATGGTCCGGCAACGTCTGCGTCTGGCATCGGTCTCGCCGCGGCTGCTTGAACTCTATGCCAACGAGGACATCAAGCTTGAACAGCTCATGGCCTTTTCCATCACCAACGACCATGCCCGGCAGGAGCAGGTCTGGGACACGATCTCGCGTCAGCAGGTCCGCGAACCCTATTATATCCGCAGACTTCTGACGGAAACGACGGTCCGCGCGAGCGATCGCCGCTCCGTGTATGTTGGGATCGATCCCTACGAAACCGCCGGCGGTTTTGTCATGCGCGACCTGTTCGAGCAGGACAACGGCGGATGGCTTCAGGATCCGGCCCTGCTCGAGCAATTGGCACTGGAGAAATTGACGGCAGACGCCGAGGCGCTCAAAGCTGCGGAAGGCTGGAAATGGGTCGAAGCTGCCTTCGACTTTCCTTACGGTCATATAGCGGGGCTCCGTCGTTTCTATGGCCACCAGGCCGAAATGACCGAGGAAGAGATCGCTCGGTACGGAGTGCTCAAGGCCGAATACGACGAACTTGACGCAACCCATGCCAAGGCCGAGGAGCCTTGCGAGGAGACTGAACATCGCCTGGAGGAACTCGGGAGCGAACTCGATCGGTTCAACGATCGGCCATATGTCTTCGATCCCCAGGACGTCGCCCGTGGCGGCGTGTTCGTCTCGCTCGACGCCGGCGGTGAACTGAGGGTCGAGCGCGGCTTTGTCCGACCGGAGGACGAACCAAAGCCTGAGACGGTGGAGACGGACGCCGCGATCTTCAGGAGCGACGTCGCCCGCGACGTGGCCGGATCATCATCGACCGGCGGGGTATCGATCTGCGGCCGGGCTATGGATGACCAGGCAGAGGAGGAAGATGATGTCATCCGCCCCTTGTCCGACCGCTTGGTTGTCGATCTGACGGCGACCCGCACTGTCGCCCTGCGCAATGCGCTCGCCAATAACCCAGCTGTGGCCTTCATTGCCGTGCTCCATGCCTTCGTCCTGAAAACCTTCTATCCATATTCCTCCGATACGTGCCTGGAACTGACGCTGCAAAGCGCCAGGTTCGGCCAGAGCGAAGGGTTGGCCGCCACCGTCTGGGTAAAGGAGATCGATCAGCGGCAGGAGGCATGGGGCCAGGACCTTCCGAAGGCGCCCGATGATCTTTGGGACTTTCTGATCGCGCTCGATGAGGTCAGCCGGCTGGCATTGTTTGCCCATTGCGCATCCCTTTCGCTGAATGCCGTGATCGAACCATGGAACAAGCGCACCCGCGCGATCGCTCATGCCGATCAGGTCGCCCGTTCGATGGGTTTCGACATGGTCGCCGCCGGTTGGACGCCGACAGTCGATGCCTATCTTGGACGCGTCAGCAAGGCGCATATTCTGCACGCCGTGCGGGAGGCGAAGGGCGAAGAGTCAGCTCATAGGATAGATCATCTGAAGAAGGCCGATATGGCGCGTGAAGCCGAGCGCCTGCTCGAGGGCAGCGGTTGGCTTCCTGAGCCGCTGAGGATGGCGATTAGAGAGGCATCGGCTGATATGCCCGAAACAGCAGTCGGTGATATCGCCCGCAACACCTGCGATCTGGGCGAAGCCGAGGCTTCCGATCTTGCGGCTTTTCTCGCGGAGGAAGTGAACGTCGACAAAGCGACAACGGAGCCGCACGACTCCTTTCAGGCGGAGCAGCAGCATTTCGATGCTGCCGAGTAGGCTTTAACCCGCCCAGTCAAGGTCCGGCCGGTATGCCGGGACTTCAATTCCGATCCACTCGCACGGTCCGGCTCCGTCAGGAGGCCGGATCGCTTTGGTTTCAAGGAGCTAATGTCATGGACACCATCACTTCCACATTGCAACCAGTATCCTCCGGCTTCAAGGTCGACATCTCGCGCGGTGAGCGCAATGGCCGCGTCTCGTCCGAATGGTTCTCTCGACCGGATGACGAGCGCTATCTTTCGCTCGGCGAACTCTTCGGGGCGGTCAAGTGCCGTGCGGAGCGCGCCCACGCCCGCACGGTGGAAAGTTCCTCGATCCGCCTCGAGGCCAGTCGGGACAATCCCGAGCGGCTCGAACTGATCGTGCCCGGCAATCAGCGACCGGTTGCGCCAACGCACTGGAGTTATGGTCAGCTATGCACACTGGTCGGGGCGCCTGCCACCTATATGCGCCAGCTTCCCGCGCCGCTTGCCGCGATCAATCTGCAACATGGCCTGCTCAGCCATCGCGCCGAGCTCGTTAAAACGCTGGAGATGGACGGCGGCCGCGTCGAGCTGCGCGCGGTGACCGGTCCGGAATACGGCAGGATCTGGGACCACGAACTCGTTTCTGCCGTGATGAAGATCGCCGGCAACGGAACCGGCGACACGATCTGGAAAGTGCCGGGTCTGCTCGACTGGGCGAGCATGACACATAACCCCTTCGTCGATATCTCCAAGGATACGACAACGCTCTACGCATCCGACCGCGATGTCTTCCTGTTCCTGGTCGATGATACCCATCCGATCGAGGCGGGGCGGCTGCCCAATGGTGAACCTGATCTCTTCTTTCGCGGCTTCTATGCGTGGAATTCGGAGGTGGGATCGAAAACGCTCGGCATCGCCTCCTTCTACCTGCGAGCCGTTTGCGCCAACCGCAACATCTGGGGCACGGAAAATTTTCAGGAGATCAGCATTCGACACAGCAAATTCGCCTCCGAGCGCTTCGCCCATGAAGCAACACCGGCGCTGGCAAGCTTTGCCAATTCCTCACCTGCAGCTTTCGTCGCAGGAATCCGGGCCGCGCGCGAGCGGATCGTCGCCCGCGACGATGAGGATCGCCAAACATTCCTGCGGCGGCGGGGCTTCTCGAAAAGTGAAACGGGCAAGATCATCGAGACGGTTCTGTCCGAAGAAGGCCGCCCGCCGGAATCGGTCTTCGACTTCGTTCAGGGGATCACCGCCCTGGCACGTGACAAGACCCATCAGGACGTCCGCCTCGAGCTGGAAGGCAAGGCGAGGAGGCTGCTCGAAAGTGCGGTTTGAGCACGCCTCCTAACGTGATGCCGCCGATCGGTCCGAGCCCGCTCGGCGGCATTGTCATTTCCACGAACAGCATCACCCCTTTCCAGGCTCCCGCGCGGTGATGACGACAGGGTGCGACAATATTCTCGGAAAAAAGGAACGCACGGGCGGGGGCAGTCGGTTCCGCCTCCCTGCCGGCCGCTATGCTGAGGCTCCTGCGGCTGCCCTTGTTCCGCCCTTAGCGTGGCGAGAATTCCCGAAATCCCGCCCTCGGCGGCGCTAATGCTGATTTCTCCGATACTCTTCATTGTCTGTGTGGAACCCGCCCGGGGGCGGGTTGCCCGAGCATCCCTTTTCTCCGCGTCAGCAGCACGAACAGGCCGCAATTGATTCGCCATCGCGGTTCCGTTGCTTTCGAAAAAAGTCAGTTTAATCCGATTTCTGGCCGACCCGGAACGAGCTCAGCTTGTTCAACAGATCCTCCGAGATCTCGAATTGCCGCGCCGTTCCCCTGCCCATGGAATTCTTCACCATCGTCTCGCTGAGCATTCCACGCTTCACCAGAAGGTCGACGGTCTCCTTCACGCCTGTTCGCGTCAATTCGGTAATTTCGATGATGTTCGAGAGGGTTAGCTTCTGATGCGCCTGGCTCATCGTGTAGAGGATCGTCATCATGCCAACCTGTTTCAGTCGCGCCTGCGGCGTTTCGTCCTCCAGCGGGTGATCGAGAATCTCATGGAGGATGAGCCCGGAGAAGGCAAGGTTCTGCCATTGCTGTTTAAGTGCGCTTGTCATGTCATTTAACTATGTTATATAAGGTAGTACGACGTTGAGAGGGAAGCCGTGCAAGTCTTCGCGAATGCGGTGGAACATCGTCGTGTCGAAGGAGCCTGTCCATGAAAAGCCTTCTGTTGACTTCATTTCTTGCGATCTGCTGCATGACGTCATCCTATCTTATTTCCGGCAGTAAAGCGCAAGCTGAAGATTGGGGATGCCAGGTTATCCTGTGCCTTTCCAATCCCGGCGGACCGACCCAATATGGCGAATGCCGGCCGCCGATCCATAAATTGTGGCGGGAGCTCGCCAAAGGGCATTCGTTCCCGACCTGCAGCGGTGTCGGTTTCCACAGCTCGCGGCCTGGTTACGAGCCCTATTATTGCGATGCTGGGTACAGGCTGACGGGAGGAGACGGTTCGCACGGAGCACAAGTGACCTGCGTGCCGACGTCCCCGCAACCGGTGAGCGATGCCCTTTGCTCGAATGATGCCGACGATTTCGGCACCCACAACAATTCGGTACTGTCACCACATTGGCAGCGTCAGGATGGGCGACGCCAGTGCATGGGCTATCCCATCATGCCCCCGAATGTCAGGCCGCAGCCGCACTATATCGACGTCACCATCGACGGCGCGACCACGCAAAGAGTGTGGTACTGACGATGGCCGCTGCGTTCATCGATATGGCGCAAGCCTGCGCGCCGATGGTGAAGATCGAGACGCTGGCAGCCGTCGTCAGCCTTGAGAGCGGCTTTCAGCCTCTCGCCATTCGCGTCAACAGCGGCCCGCCACTTGCCGACCAGCCCGCTTCGAAAGCCGAGGCGATCGAGGAGGCCACTTCTCTGCTTGCCGATCGCAGGGATATCCAGCTCGGCCTTGGCGGTCTTGGGATGGAGGCGCTTCATAAACTCGATCTGTCCCTCGCCGACGCCTTCGATCCTTGCCTGAGCCTCAAGGCCACGGCGACGCTTCTGGACGGATATTATCGTGAGGCTCTCCGCGCAAGAGACGATCCGGCTCGAGCCGAGACGATAATGCTCCGCTCCTATTATGGTCGTGATGATCCATCCGTTGGTGCAATAGTCCGGTATGACGAGCAGGTGCGTCAGGAAATAAGGCGGCTATCGCCAATGCTGGCCTCGCTCACCATCGCGGAGCCCCGCGACCAGGCAGGGTCTGGCGAGCGCTCGCAAAATGAGGCGGGGCAAGCGCCTCCGGAACAACTCTCCCACGCAGTCCAAACCGCTGAGGCCGCATCCTGGGACGTTTTCAATGCCCGACGGCAATCCTCGGTTCTCGTTTTCCAAAATGATCGATCGGAGCAAAGTGAATGATCTTCAAAGCCCGCCTTCGCCCCCTCGCCGCATCCACACTCATGGCGACCGCCATCGTCGCCTGTATGGTCGAGCCGGCCTTTGCCCAGGCCGCCGGTATCGAAACCGTGCTGCAGAACATCGTTGACATGCTGACCGGCAATATCGCCCGCCTCCTGGCGGTCATCGCCGTCATCATCATCTGCATCGCCTGGATGTTTGGCTATATGGATCTGCGTCGGGCCGGCTTCTGGATCATCGGTATCGGCGGAATTTTTGGCGCCACCGAGCTGGTCAACACCATCGTCGGGAGCTGAGCGCCATGGCGAACACCCCGAGCCTCGAAGACGATACGCTGTTTCTCGCCTGCACTCGCCCGGCAATAATCGCCGGCGTGACCATGGAGGCGATGGGCGTCAACATCATGCTGACGACCATCCTCTACATCACCGTGGGATCGATCGCCTATGCGCTCACCGGCATCGTTTTCCATTTCCTGTTTCGCGCCCTCGTCAAGCACGATCACAATATGCTCACGCGTATTCCGACCGGTCGGCTTGGTGATCCTGACGATGTCGCTGCAGTGATCATGTTCCTGGCATCGAAAGATGCCGGGTTCGTCAACGGAGCCATCATCGATGTCAACGGCGGCGAGTTCGCGCCGAGTTGAGGACCGGCGATTTTTCGAACGACAATAGGGGCGATCGACGTGTCTCCTGTCATTCTGGTTTGCTCGCAAGACGTTGAGCTTTATCTGCTGCTTGCACATATTCTTCGCAGCGAAGGCTTCGAAGCTCGGCTTGCTTCAACTGACGACGATGCGGTGGGCGCGTGCACGCCGACAGAAATCGCCGCGGTCCTCCTGGATTGTGCAGGCTGGCCGAGCGATGTTGCCCGGCTATGTGCACTGTTGAAGGACGCCGGGATTTCCGTCGGTGCGCTGATCAGCGGGGACATGCGCGAACAGCATTTGCAGCTGATTAAGGCGGGGCTCGACGAAGGCATCATTAGGCCTCTCTCGCCGTCAAAGCTTCTTGGCTTTTTACATGGAATAAAGCCGCGGTCGGAAGCTCTGGCCCGGCCAGCTTCGGCTGTCCGCGCTGGGTTCGTTTTCGAGCAGCGCGCTGTCGTCGTCGGGGGAAAGAGAATAAGCCTCACGCCTATGGAGGCGAGAATCCTTGAGTTCTTGATGGAAAGGCAATGGCAAATCACGACCCGCGAGCAACTCATTGAGGCCGTCTGGCCAAATCCGCACGCAGTGGAGAGTCGGACCGTCGACGTGCATATCGGCCGGCTGCGAAAAGCGTTTGCTGGCTTCACAAATCTACAGGTCCGCACTGTGTACGGCGCAGGTTACGCTCTTGAATATCACGAGTCTTGAAGGCTCATCTCGTGTAGCAACGGTCGCCTCGCTTTTGCGCCACCGCGTAATCCCGAGCACCATCGCTGATCCGGTTGTTCGACGGCCGGCCGATCGCCTTGTGCCGGATCGATGCCGCGCCAGTCGTTCTGATGCAATCCAACAGCCGCCGTACCTGGCGCTCGCTCAGAGCAAGCACATGCGCCGCCGACACCATCGTCATCCGGCCCGCTATCACATTCGACAAAACCTCGATCCGCTGCAGATCACGCTCGCTCATCGCAACCAGTCCCATCCGCTTGTCTCCCACGTCATCAAACGCGGGGAGAGTGACATTCCAACTTTGCAGAAACAGGACACTTTAACTTTGCCTACTGGAGAAGCTAACCCAAGTGCATCATGCCTGTCTTCAAGGGTAGGGGATCACGCCTGATCCTGCAAATGCTCCATGAACACCTCGGCCGGCGTCTTGTAGCCAAGGCATTTACGGGGTTGGTCGTTCAGATGACGTGCGAGTTGGATCAGGTCGCGTTGTGACACGGCGGCGAGATCTGTAGCTCCAGGCATGAAGCGGCGAATGCGCTTGTTGGCGTTTTCCACGGCGCCCTTTTGCCAAGGCGCACTTGGGTCGCAGAACCAGCTATGCGCGCCGATCCCTTCTTCCAAAGCCCGGAATCCGGCAAACTCGGTACCGTGATCAAACGTGAAGCTCTGACGCGCAAAGGCCGGCAAAGGCGAAAAAGTTCTGATGATCTTGTCCATGATCGGGCGAGAATGCCGGCTTGGATTCTTGATGAGAACGGTGTAGCGGCTCTTGCGCTCGACGAGGGACGTGACATTGGCATGGCCGAGTGGACGCTCAAAGATGAGGAGGTCGCCCTCCCAATGCCCAAACTGCGATCTATCTCCAATAAAATCAGGACGTTGGGATATGCGGTGCGAGGCTGGAAACACACCGTCGCGCGGCTTCCTGGAGCGCAGTGGACGACGTTTGCGACGCGCTTCCGGTAGATACTGATAGAGGCCAAGCCCGTAATCTTCCTTGCTGTAAATGAAGCGGTAGATTGTCTCTTTACAGACGCGGACGAGGCTGCGCCCCTCCAACAACAGGCGCCCGGCAATCTGCTCCGGAGACCAGCGTGCCTCCAACTGGGTGATGATCTCCGTGCGTAAATTCGGGTGCCGCCGCAGCTTTCTCAGCCGGCGTCGCCGGTCCTTGGAGATATCGTGAGCTACCGTGCTGTAGTAGCCGTCGTAGTCCGGCAGTTCACGATCGCGGAACGTGTTGCGCTTGATCTCGCGGTAAATCGTCGAACGATGGCGGCCAAGCTGACGGGCCATTTCGTTGATGGGAACTTTTGCCGCCACCAGCTGATGTAGGCGTCGTCGGTCGGCGAGAGCAAGCTGCGTATAGCATCGGGACATGCCAAAATCTCCAAAGTGAAGCCGTTGAAATCATTGGCATGTCGCACTTGGAAATAGAATGTACCCCGCTACAACCCGTGTCAAAGCTGATTAGATGCGCAACGCTGTCAGCCATTTAGAAATGCGACACTCGGCATGTCCACTTGCGCTGAGGCAAGCCCCCGACCGGACCGGCTGGGCCGGGTTGCAAGGGAAGGGAGGGGGCGGGTGAGGAGCACCCCTTCGGCTTTAGCTTTGAGACTATGAGTGCCCGATTTATTCCGCTGCCTCCAGCCGTGCCAGCGCCTTCTGCCTTTTTGCGATGACCTCCGGATCATTCATGAAGTCCGTCCGCCGGCCAGGCTTGCGGCCACGCTTCTGATAACCATTGCCCTGGCTGCCATCGGGAATACCGAACATATGATCCGTCTGGCCGGTGCGGCGAGGGCCGCTCTTGCTGCGTTGCTGTTCCCGCCCAGCCTGCAGCTCGGCGACGATGGAAAGCATGTCGTCGAGACGCTTGTTCTCGACAACCTCTGCCCGGTGGACCGACCGCAATGTATCGAAGGTTCTGTAGGGCAGGGTGAAGCTCTCGTGCATGATCTCGAGGCGGCCGTCCGGGTAGTCGCAGACAACGACCTTCTTACCCGCCAATGGCCTGGAAATCTCGGTCGGATCGAGAATGAACAAGACCTTGTCGTAACGGAGCGTCAGCGACTGCGACAGTGTGCGGACTTCCTTCCGGCACATGGCGCCATCGAGATTCTCATGGTCGGCCAGCGGTCGGTGCATGTCCTTCGGATTGCGCGGTTGCTTGCCGAACCGCGAATTGAAATCCGCAATGAACTCAGGCGCATAGGCATTGGCAGCTTCGATCGTATCGATGCCGCGAAGCCGCATCTCCTTGACCAGCCGATCCTGCAATGTCTGGTTGGCGCGTTCCACACGGCCCTTGGCTTGCGGAGTGTTGGCACAGATAATGTCGATGTTCAGCTCATAAAGCGCACGACCAAACTGCGTCAGGCCGCTCGTCCGGTCCTTCTCCGACGCATGGGTCGAACGAAAAACACCATGCTTGTCGCTATAGAAAGCCAGCGGTTTGCCCCATTGCTGCAGATAGGCTTTCGTCGCATGCAGATAATCGAACGTGTTCTCCGATCCGGCAAAGCGAAGATGTAACAGCTTGCCAGTGGCGTCATCGATATAGACGAGCAGGGCGCATTTGGGGCCGCGGTTCTCGAACCACCAGTGATGCGAACCATCGATCTGCACCAGTTCGCCAAAGCAGTCGCGCCGGCCGCGTGGCTGGAAAACCCGCTTCTTGCGCTCGCGACGCGAGATCCAGATGCCGGCCTCGGTCATCCATTGCCGCAGCGTCTCCTTGGCGACCGAAATATGATGCAGTTCGATCAGCTTCTCGCGAGCCAGCGTCGGACCGAAATCCAGATAGCGCTCCCGGATGAGATCCAGCGCCGCATTGCGAAACTCCTCGCTGTGGCGCCGGTTGCTCGGTTGTGATCGCTTCTTGGAAACAAGGCCGGCTGGACCATTCCGGTCATAAGCCTGCAGCAGCCGATGGACCTGACTTCGACTGAGGTCGAGCAGTTCGGCAGCCTGGACAACGCTCAGGCGTTCGTCACGGATCTTCTGGATGACTTCGAGGCGATGCAACTCTTTCTGCGACATGGTGATCATAAAGGACATGACGACTCCGACCGCTCATGGTCTCGACCAGGCTGAAGATCGTCATCCTTGCTCCCAACATTGGCTTTGACCAGTGCGTCGAGAGGCGAGACTGTCGCATCTCTAACTGGCCCAACTGTCGCATTACTAAATAGCCCCTACAACCCGATGCGGCGTAAGGTATGTTATGGAACTTGGTTAGCCGAGCGGCCTGGTGGTCCAGTTTCTATCTGCCTGAAGACGTGCTAAGTGCTGCCAAATCTCCACGACTACCCCCTGCCTGGCCACCTACGCGCTGGAAAACGCCGCATTGATGGCTGATCTGAGCGCGCCTGCCGCTTGAGGTCAGACTATACGGATTGCACCGACGTTCGCTCGACCAGTTTACAGGGCATAACGCGCCTGCTCGGACGAGCCTTGTTTCCCGCAACTACGCTATTCAACAAATCCGCCCCTTCCAGACCTAAAGCGTAATAGGGCAAGGCCGCTGTCGTCAGTTCCGGCTTCAGCGCTAGGGAAACCGTCCGAAAATCGTCAAAGCCGACAATACTGACATCCTCAGGGATGCGCAGACCCAGCGCCATTGTTGCTATGTAGACTTGAATCGTCATTTCGTCATTGCCGCTCATGATTGCAGTCGGTCGATCCTTTTGTTGCAGCATCTCAGTCGCAGCGGCAAAAACGTAGTTCTTCTCCGCTCCAACCGGCCCTTCCATGCCCAGACGGATGCTCAGGTCGCTCTCAGCAAGGCCAAACTCTGCAGCGGTTTTACGGAAGGCATCGAGGCGCAGCTGAGCACCCAACAAGATGGGATTGAGCCTGATATAGCCGATCTTTCGATGGCCACGGTCAAGCAGATAACGGGTAAGATCCTGCGCGCCTTGGTAGTCATCCGGCTCAATCGACGGCAACAGTTCGTTCGTCTGAGGCCTGCAGTTGATCATTACCGTCGGAATCCGGACGTCGCCTGCCTCAGGATCCACGGTGCGACGATACATTGTCACATAAAGAACCCCGTCGATCCGATGGGACTGGAACATTTTCCAGATTTCAGCCTCTCTTTTGGACGAGCCACCTGTATTCGCCATGAGGATGGTCTTCCCGTTCGCATTGGCCCAATCCTGTATTCCTCGCACGATGTCGACCGAATAGGGCGTGGTAGACACATAATCTGTGATGATGCCGAAGGTGTTGGAGCGGCTCGACCGTATGAGGCGCGCAGCCATGTTGGGGATATAGCCAAGATCCCGAATAGCCTTCTCCACCCGCTCCCGTGTTTCCTCCGTCACGTAGGGCTCGCCGTTAATCACTCGAGAGACTGTCTTATTCGAAACCCCGGCCGCCTTCGCGACGCTGATAATGCTGACCATGTCTCGCCGATCTCCTTGCTGGCAACCGTTCTAAACCAGTTAGCTGACAACGTCGACATATTTCTATGACAACGTCGACAATGTGTGTTGACAACGTCGTCATATGGAGACTATGGTCCAAGAAAGCAATGGCGCTGTTGCAAGCGCCCCAGCGAGCAAGGGAGGAATCAATGAGAAATCTGCTTGGTGCCAGCGCGCTTGCGCTCATCTTCATGGCGGTCGCGGCGAAGGCCGAAACCATCAACCTTCTTGTCGAAGGCGGCGGCGAGATGCTGCAGAAGGCGGTGGCAGAAAAGTTCACCAGAGAAACCGGCATTGAGGTCAAATTCACTGTCGTTCCCTATCAGGGCGTGTTCGACAAGTTTTCTGCCGAGATCGCCTCCGGCTCGTCGGCATTCGATGTCGTGACGATCGACGTGGTCTGGAACGCGAAGTTCGCGAACCACGTGGAGGATCTCTCACCGCTCTTTACCGACGCGGTGCGCAAGGATCTGCCGCCGGCTTTGCTTGCCGACGCAAAGGCTGGCGACAAAATGATCGGAATGCCCGCATGGGCGAATGCGGAGATCGTCTTCTATCGCAAGGACCTCTTCGATAAGCCCGAGGAAAAGGAAGCTTTCCAGGCTAAGTACGGGTATCCCCTCGCGCCGCCGAAAACCTGGCAGCAATGGCGTGACATGGCGAAATTTTTCACGCGCGACACTGACGGCGACGGCAAGGTCGATTTCTGGGGTACTGACACCATCGGCACCTTCTCGGAAGAATGGATGGCGCATGTGCTGCAGGCGGGCTCGCCCGGTGTGATCCTTGACAAGGATGGCAATGTCATCATCGACAACGAGGCGCACAAGAAGGCTCTCGAGTTCTATATCGCGCCGCACTGCGCCGACCATTCGGTTCCTGAAAACGTCAACGAAATCGGCTGGGGCGAGGCGCAAAATCTGTTCTATCAGGGCAAGACAGCGATGATGAAATTCTGGGCGCACGCTTACAAGATGACGCCTGAGGATTCCAAGGTCAGCGGCAAAGTCGGCGTCGCTCCGATGTTGGCCGGTGATGCAGGCATCGCCGCCATTCCGGGTCCTTGGTACAATGTCATTCCTTCGGCATCCCAGCATAAGGATGCGGCGAAAAAGTTCATCGCTTTCGCGATCGCCAACAATGGATTAGGCATCGAAGCCAAGCTCGGCCTTGCCGCGACCAACTCGGCCTATAACAGCTACGTCGGCAAATCCGGCTATGAGCATTTCAAGCCGCTGCTTGAAACGTTGAGCGCGCCGGCAACCCAAGGCCGACCGATAAACGAAAAATATCAGGAAATCATCGACGAGGCTGTCTTGCCGGCCGTGCAGCAGGCGCTGACGTGCAAGGCCGACGTGGGAGGAGTGCTCACGGAAGCCAAGGAAACGATCGAGGATATCCTTAACTAGTCCGACTTTTCCTCAATATCGCGGGAGGTTCGTTGTCACTCCCGCGCCATCAGCCTTCGGAGGCGAACATGTCGGATGAAGACCGATTTGTGCTCTGCATGCTCGCGCCCGCGGTTGCGATCCTCGGCTTGTTGGTCGCCTACCCCGTGGGACTGCTGATCTTCGATTCCTTCTTCAAGGTCGAAACGATCACGCCTCACATCCGCGAATGGGTTGGAGTGCAAAATTATGTCGATGCCTTGACCTCGAAGCGCGTTGCGGAAAGCGCTTTGCGGACGCTTCAGTATTCGGTCTTCGCACTCTTCTTCGAGTTCACCTTCGGCTTCTGCGCCGCACTGTTGTTCTCGGCCATGGTGGGCCAATCGCGCTGGCACCGCACAATCTTTGCTCTGCCGCTGATGGTGCCGCCGATCGTCGCCGGCCTGCTATGGCGGTTCCTGCTGGTCGGCAATATCGGCATCCTGAATTACGGGCTGGTTCGCCTGGGGTTGATCAGCGACCCCAACGAGATTGCGTGGCTCTCCAGCGAGAATATCGTCATATATTCAGTATCCTTCGCCGACATATGGCTGACGACCTCCTTTGTCGCGCTCATCTCCTATGCCGGGTTGACGAACATCCCCAGGGACCTTCTCGAGGCGGCCCGGATCGATGGGGCGAACGCGCTCAAGCGGTTCTGGCATGTCACCCTGCCGCTGATGCGGCCGGTCATTGCCGTCGTGGTCATCGTGCGGGGCGTGGACGCCGCCAAGACGTTCGATCTGATCTGGATCCAGACGCAGGGCGGTCCCCGCCATGCCTCGGAAGTGTTCTCGATGAACATCTATCAGCGCATGGTTCGGTTTGGCGATCTCGGCGAGGCATCCGCATCCGGCACGCTCTTCCTCCTCGTCATGATGCTTCTGGCCGGCATCGCCTATTGGAAGATATGGAGGCCCGCCCATGCATAGAGCGCCTCGCCTCAATACCAGCGGAGTCCTGATCAACGCCGCGGCCTTAGTGATCGTGCTGTCCTACGCGCTCCCTTACATCTATTTGCTGATGACCTCGATCAAGCCGGCGGCAGACGTCCAGCAGATTCCGCCGAGCTTCTTTCCCGCTGTCATATCGTTCGAGAATTTTCGGGAAGTCTTACAATCGTCGACGCTGCCGAAGGCTTTCGTCAACTCCCTCACGGTAGCGGTGCTGACGACTGCGCTCTCGCTGCTGGTGGCGGTGCCGGCCGCCTACGTTGCCACTCAGTATCGCCGCCGGATCACGACACTTTTCCTGCTCTTTGCTTTGGTCACCCGCATGGTGCCGTCGGTGTCGCTGGGCGTGCCGCTGTTCCAACTTTTGAAGTCCATGGCTCTGCTTGACAGCATTCCAGGGCTGATTCTCGCACACACTTCGGCGGCTGTGCCACTGGCGCTATTGCTGATGTCGGCATTTTTCGAAGGTGTGCCCAAGGAACTCGAAGAAGCTGCCCGCATGGATGGCTGCACACGATTCCAAGCCTTTCGGAAAATCATTCTTCCTGTGATGATCGGCGGAATTGCCGTCACTGCGCTCTTCACCTTCATCACCAGCTGGAACGAATTCCTCTATGCATTGCTGCTGACGTCGGAAGCGACCAAGACGGCACCTATCGTTATTGCCGAATACAATTCGGTCTACGGGCTTGCGTGGGGCGCGATGACGGCCGCCGCGGTGCTCTATTCGCTGCCCGTCATCATCGTAACGCTCGCACTTCAAAAACAGATCGTCGGCGGACTGACGTTCGGCGCTGTGAAGGGATGAGGAGACCAGCATGGCCGGTGTAGAACTGCGCAATATCAACAAGATCTACGGAAACAGCTTTCACGCTTTGCATGATCTCAACTTCGACATCAAGGACGGTGAGTTCATGGTGTTTGTCGGTCCCTCGGGATGTGGGAAGTCGACAGCACTCAGAATGATCGCAGGCCTGGAGAGCATTTCCGGCGGTGAACTCAAGATCGGAGACCAGATCGTAAACGACGTAGATCCCAAAGACCGCGACATTGCCATGGTCTTCCAATCCTACGCGCTCTATCCGCATAAGACGGTGCGCGAAAACATCGCCTTTCCCTTGCTGATGGCCGGACTGCCCAAGGCTGAGATCGACAGCCGAGTGAACGAGGCGGCGCGCATTCTCGAACTGACGACACTGCTCGACCGTAAGCCGGCACTGCTCTCCGGCGGGCAGCGCCAGCGCGTTGCCATGGGACGAGCGATCGTCCGCAAGCCGGCAGCCTTCCTGATGGATGAACCATTGTCGAACCTCGATGCCAAGCTGCGCGTGCAGATGCGGGCCGAGATTGCCAGCCTGCAAAGAAAATTGAATGTCACCACGATCTATGTGACCCACGACCAGGTCGAGGCGATGACGATGGGTGATCGCGTCGCTGTCATGAAAGGCGGCGTGCTGCAGCAAGTCGACACGCCGCAAAACCTGTACGACCGCCCTGACAACGTCTTTGTTGCCGCCTTTATCGGATCGCCCTCGATGAACTTGTACGAGGCCGTTCTGAATGGCAGGACTCTGACCCTGGGCAGCAACAGTTTTGAAATCCCTGGCCGGGTTTTCGAATATCGCCCCTCGCTCAAAGGTGCGTCCAACCGTCGGGTCATCGTCGGTATCCGGCCGGAGCACATGAACGACGCCGCAATCCGACCTTCTTCGGCCGAGATCTCGGTCTCGGTCACTCTTGTCGAGGCGCTGGGTTCTGAATCCATGGTGCATGTGAATATCGACGCACCTTGGGTGGATGCCGGCGATCCGGATGCCATCGCCGACATCGGCAACGATAAAACTGCTGTCGCCCGGTTCTCTCCGAAGAGCACAGTCCGCGCCGGTGACATCGCGCGCCTCGCTGTCGATGCAGAAGAACTTCACTTCTTTAGACCGGACACCCGCACCAGCATCTGGTGATCAAACATAGAGCTGCTTGAACGCATTTGCCCAGGCGCCCAGCGAGCATCAAGCCAATCAAGGACATCATTACTCTCGCTGTGGAGTGAGAAATGTCCGAGGAGATATCAACAATGGCGAGCGAAAACTGTTTCGACGTAACGAAGTACCCTGCAGGAAATCCCTATGAGGATATTGGAGCGGTCATCAACAGCATCATTGCGGATATCAAAAGCGGGCAACCGGTATCCGATCTGAATGACGGCGGAAAACCTGGAGCGGTTATTTATATACCGCCCGGCGATTACCGACTTGTCACCCAAGTCGTTATCGACGTCAGCTATCTTAAGATTGTGGGCTCCGGGCATGGTTTTACGTCTTCGAGCATCCGTTTCAACGTACCCGCAAACGAACTGAGACACTGGCATGAAGTGTGGCCCGGCGGAAGTCGGGTACTTGTAGATACAACTCCTGAGGCCGCCGACGGTGAGGCCGCAGGAGCCGCGTTTTATGTTAAGCGCGCCGGAAATCCTCGGATAAGTTCCGTGGAGTTTGCTGACTTCTGCATCGACGGCCTGCACTTTATTGACGATGGTTCGGGGCAATATGACGCAGAAAATTCCTACAAGAACGGCAAAACAGGAATCTATGTAGGCAGCGCCAATGACTCATTCCGGATAACGGGGATGGGTCTTATCTATCTGGAGCATGGAGTTACGGTTCGTGATGCAGATGCGCTCGCGATCGATAACAATTTCATTGCCGAGTGCGGCAACTGTATTGAATTGAAAGGCATGGGGCAGGCGTCAAGAATAGCGAATAATTTCGTTGGAGCCGGCTACAGGGGCCATTCCATATTCGCGGAAAACTATGGGGGCGTTCTGATATCCTCAAACAACGTATTCCCTCGAGGAGCCAGCAGCATCTATTTTTCCGGCGTCGTCCGTTCCGCAGTCACAGGAAATAGATTCCACTCCTTTTATCCCGGGATGCTGGTTCTTGCCGACAACTGCTGCGAGAATTTGGTCTCCTCAAATCACCTTTTGCGAGACCGCGAACCATGGGCGCCCATGCAGAAATACGACAATGGGCTGGATGATCTATACGGACTTTTGCGAATTGACGGGAGCAACAACTCGGTGATCGCAAACCACATCTCGGAAACGATTGATACTCAGTATATCAAGCCTATCGCTGCAAAGCCTGTGATTATCAACTTGGTTTCCGGTAGCGGAAATTACATAGCCAATAATCACATTGTGGCCACGACTGAAAAATCGCAAAGCAGCGACGCACCAGAAAGTGCCTGCTTTTCGACGCAGGTGGGCGCATTGCTTTCTACGAGCAATTTAGCGACGCTCGAAGTAACGGCAATAAAGGTCCAAAAAGATTCTGTGCGGAACACGGTACTCGATTCAGGCAGTGACGAACAGGTCCAGTTGGACAGAACAATGAATGCGTTCCGGGCAACGCCAGTTATAGGATAGCCATAGCGGCTCCCGCGCTCATATCGCCGACCTCGGACTGAACGCGACGGTTCCTAATCCTCGATCGGACGCTAAGCGAAAAAAGAAGACCTGAAATGCCACCTCGTCACTGGCCGCGGCCGGGATAGCGACCGTGCGCCCGGGCGGTATCGGGTCGGGACCATTCACTTTCTGGAGGAACAGGATGCGACGGCAGAAAATGCGATTGGCGCTTGGGACGCGCGTTGAATTCTGGGCGACATCGAAGGAACCGAACTCGGACGAATTCCAATTTCGCGTTCTGCAGGGTGACCAGCTCTTGTGGGGGGTGAAACGCTTTTCCGAGTTTTCGGAATTTTACAGCTACCATCATCGTGAAGCGGGCGATGTGGAATTCGAATGGGATGAAGGCAGAACAGAATTCACTTGGGCCTATGCTTACGATCCACGGTCAGTCTCGAAGACCGGAATCACTGTTTTGGAATTCGGGGAACGATTGGTGGAGCGCACCGGATCCGAAATCGACGGCTGGTGCGCGGCCGACACGCAACGGCCGCGCCTGCACTTCTCACCAGTGAGAGGCTGGATGAACGATCCCAACGGGTTGTGCAAGGTTGGCGATGTCTGGCATCTGTTCTACCAGTTCCACCCCGGCGGCACGGATTGGGGGCCGATGCATTGGGGGCATGCGACCAGCCTCGACCTGTGCGCGTGGCTTCATATGCCGGTCTTCTTGCGACCGGAACAGAACCTCGCTCGACTCGGTGCGACTGGTGGCGCGTTCTCGGGAAGCGCGTTTCGGGATCGGGACGGAAAGATAAAGTTCTATTACACGGAGCGCTTGCCCGCCTACGATCTCTTCGCAAATTATCGCGAAGTCCAGAAGATCGCCGAACCCGGCCGCGACCTCATCAATGCCGAGCGAATCACGACCGTGCTGGAGATCCGTCCGGAAGGCGTGAAGCATGATTTCCGAGACCCTAAAGTCTGGTGGGACGAAGCAGCCAACGCCTATCGCATGATCCTTGGTGCATCAATGTATGGCGATCCCGCGGTGCTGCTATATGGCTCCGATGATGGACTAGAATGGCAATATCTGGGGCTACTTTACCGCGCGCCGGTCAATTTCCGCGAAGAAGGCGCCCGCGCAGTGGAATGCCCAGACTTCTTTCTGCTGGAGGACAAGTGGGTTTTGGTTATGGGCTTTGTGGGCCATATCGAAGCAGCGACAAGGCGCCACAACCTCCTCTACGCCCTGATCGGCGAGTTTATCAACGATCGCTTTGTGCCCGATACGCCCGAGCTGCAACTGCTGGATTTCGGGACTGACTATTACGCGATGCAGAGTTTCGAAGCAGAAGGGCGACAGATCGCCTTTGCATGGCTTTTCAACTGGGAATACCGCAAGCCGGACGGTTCAGCTTATTCCGGCGAAATGTCCTTGCCCCGCGTTCTAAGTCTTAGCGAAGACAAGAAGAAGATCTGCATGCTGCCGGCGATCGAGGTCGACGAGCACTATGTCGCCATCCCTCTCGCCATGGACCAAAGCGGCGGTTACTCACTCCCCGGCCGTCCGATCGAGATCCGACTTTCCGGGTCGCTGCAGGACAGCAAGCTTGTCGCGACGACGGGCGGCGAACTTGCTTTCGAGGTGGGCGTCGTCGACGACATCCTCTCGATCCGGCTCGCCCAGGACGATGGCTCGATCGAATACGTGGCGGAGCTTGGCAGCGGGCAGGATCTTCGTCTGTTTCATGACTGCGGAATCGTCGAGATATTCGCCGATGGCGGTGCGGTTTGTGGAACCCGCCGCGGCTACGTGAATATAGAGCCCGATCGACTGGAAATCACATCCTCTGCACGAGTAGAGGTATTTGAAAGGAATCCGGAATGATTCTTTCCTGTGGGCGAAGCAATGGTCGATATGCTTCCTGCGTCAACGGGCGGGTCCGTCCTCGGCGGATTGCGGCATAGCTTCCGCCGAACTGCGGGACCGTTGCCTCTTGAAAGCTTGCGATAGCGGGGCCGATTGCTCGAACTTCAGCCGCGAATATAATTGGGGTATTGGGCTCGGATCACATCGATGATCGACAGCGTGCCGGACAGATGTTTTCTCAGCGCCGCCGCTGCTGCTTCAGGCTTTCCCGACGCGATGGCGTCGACGATTGCTTGGTGGTCGGCCAGCACCGTCTGCATTTTTCCCGGCATCGGCAGGTTGAGGCGCCGCAACCGGTCGAGATGCACGCTCTGGCGCCTGACATTGGCCCAAAGCTGCAATATGCCCGCCCTCTCGTAGAGCTTCCGGTGAAAATCGCGGTCAATCTCGTCGAAGATGTCATAGGTTTCCGGAGACCGAACGGCATTCTGGCGCGCCAGAATCTCGCGCAGTTCCGCCGCCGTCTCGCCCGGCGACTCCTCGGTCAGCCGCCGCACCGCCTCAAGCTCGATCGATAGTCGCAGGAACTGCGCCTGCCGCGCATGGTCGGTGTCGATCTTGGCGACGACCGTTGCATATTGCGGATAGACTTCGACAAGTCCCTCTTCCTGAAGGCGCATCAAGGCATCGCGCACAGGCGTCTGGCTCACGCCGAATTCGAGCTGCAACGAGGCGCGCGACAAGACCGTCCCGGGCGCAAGTTCCACCGTCAAAATCCTTGCCCGCAATATCTCGTGGATCTGCAGCGCCACCTGTCGTGACCGATCCAACTGGCTTTCCCGAACCATTCCGCTCATGTCCCTGCCCTGTTTTTGCGCCGTGCAAATCGACTAAACCATATTTTTTGGGTTGATGCACTGATGCATTAGTGCTTCAATGACGAAATCCGCCTCGGGAAAGGCGGCAGAGGGCTGACGCCCGCATCCTTTGGGAGGACCAGATGCAAATTCTAAAACATTGTCTTGTGGCCGCGGCCGTGACGCTCGGCCTTGCCTCTGCCAGTCAAGCGCAGGAGAAGACCGCTATTTCGATTACCCGCCAGCCCGGCATTCTCTATCTCGCCAGCCATGTGATGGAGACGCAGAAGCTGATCGAAAAGCATGCAGCTGCCGAGGGTGTGGCCGATGTGACTGTCGAATGGCGCACCTTCAGCGGCGGCGGCGCTCAGACGGATGCCTTGCTCGCCGGAAACGTCGACGTCGTCAACACCGGCACCGGCAACCTGCTTCTGCTCTGGGACCGCACGAGGGGAAAGGTGAAGGGGATCATCACCAGCTCCGCGCAGCCGGTGATCATGGTCAGCAATGATCCGCGCATCAAGTCGCTGAAGGACATCACGCCGTCCGACAAGATCGCCGTGCCGACAGTCGGCGTGTCGACCCAGGCCATCCTGCTGCAGATGGCGGCGGCGAAGATGTTTGGCGAGGACAAGGTCAAGACATTCGATTCCAACACCGTTCAGCTCGGACATCCGGACGCGGTTGCTGCGATCGCCAACCCAAACCACGAGGTGAAGAACCATTTCTCGGCGCCGCCTTTCCAGTATATCGAGCTGAAGCAGCAGGGCGTGCATAGAGTGACCGATTCCAAGGAGATCTTGGGAGGTGCGCTGACCCAAGCGACCTTCTTCACCACCACGGCATTCGCCGACGCCAACCCGAAGATCGTCAAGGCGCTGCGCGAAGCAACGGAAGAAGCGGTCGCTTTCATCAAGAAAGATCCCAAGACAGCCCTCGAAGCCTACAAGACGGTGTCGGGCGACAAGACCAGCCTCGATGACCTGCTCGCCATGTTGAAAGAGCCGGGCATGGATGAATGGCGCACCGACCCGCAGGGTACGATGAAATTCGCGGAGCACCTGCACAAGATCGGTACGCTCAAGACCATGCCGAAGGCCTGGACCGACTATTACCTGCCCGATTCCGCCTATCTAAACGGTAACTGACGGCATTCAGGCAGCGGCGCCTTAATCCCGCCGCTGCCCCCTTCAAGGAGTAATTCCAATGCTTCAGGCCATTGCCCGCACCGGCAACGAGACCGCGCCGGCGGCTGAGAGAGAGCCCCTCCTCAAGGTCGACAATGTGACGCTGCGCTATAAGACCCCGAATCTCTTGGTCACCGCCACCGAGGGCGTGAGTTTTTCCGTCCGCCAATCCGACAGGTTCGTGCTGCTCGGTCCATCCGGCTGCGGCAAGTCAACGCTTCTCAAAGCCGTCGGTGGCTACATGACCCCGTCGGCAGGCTCGATCCACATCAACGGGCGTCAGGTGAAGTGTCCGGGGCCCGATCGCATGATGGTCTTCCAGGAGTTCGACCAGCTCATGCCCTGGAAAACTGTGCTTGAGAACGTCATGTTCCCGCTGCTGGTCGCCCGCAAGCTGCCGAAGGGTGAAGCGGAAATATTGGCGCGCGAATATATCGACAAGGTGAAGCTGACCCGCGCCGTCGACAGCTATCCCCACACGCTATCCGGCGGGATGAAGCAGCGCGTCGCCATCGCCCGCGGCATGGCGATGCAGCCGGATATCCTCCTAATGGACGAGCCTTTCGCAGCGCTCGATGCCCTCACCCGCCGGCAGATGCAGGACGAGCTGCTCCAACTTTGGGAAGACACCAAGTTCACCGTCATCTTCGTCACCCATTCGATTGCCGAAGCGATCAAGATCTCGAACCGGATCCTGCTCCTGTCGCCGCACCCCGGCAGGGTCAAGGCGGAAGTGGTTGAAGTCGACAAGGTCAGCCACGAAGACGGCAGCGCCGCAGCGCTCGAGCGCGACATTCATAACCTGCTGTTCTCCTCGGAACCCGGCCACAAGGAATAAAGCCATGTTGTCCGCAAACATCATCCTTGCGCCCGATGTCGAGGTCGCCAAGCCCTACGACAACGTCAAGCCGGTCGAACAGAGGCTCAGTGCATTCGAAACGCTCTGGGGCATCGGCGCATTGCGTAAGGCATTGCTGATCGTCACGCTGGCGATCGTCTGGCAGGTCTACGCCTCCTACCTCGACAATCCTCTTCTCTTTCCGACGCTGAGCGACACGATCGTCACGCTGATCGACCGTTTCGCCGACGGCACGCTGCCGGCCCGCATCTGGACGACGCTGCAGATCCTGTTCATGGGTTATGCGCTCGGCACGGTGCTTGCCGCATTGCTGACCGTGCTCGCCATCAACACGCGCATCGGCACGGATTTTCTCGAAACGATGACGGCGATGTTCAATCCGCTGCCGGCCATATCGCTTCTGCCGCTGGCGCTGATCTGGTTCGGCCTCGGCGCCTCCAGCCTGGTCTTCGTGCTCGTGCATTCGGTCCTTTGGGCGGTGGCGCTGAACACCCATTCCGGTTTCCTCGGCGTTTCGCGCACCTTGCGCATGGTCGGCGCCAATTACGGCCTGACGGGGATTTCCTATGTGCTGCGAATCCTCGTGCCGGCCGCCTTCCCTTCCATTCTCACCGGGCTGAAGATCGGCTGGGCCTTTGCATGGCGCACGCTGATTGCCGCCGAGCTCGTCTTCGGCGTCTCATCGGGCCAGGGAGGCCTTGGCTGGTTCATATTCGAGAACCGCAACCTGCTCGATATTCCGGCAGTCTTCGCCGGCCTCTTGACCGTGATCATCATCGGCCTGATCGTCGAGAACCTGGTCTTCCAGACGATCGAGCGGCACACCATCCAGAAATGGGGAATGAAGGAATAGCCGCGAATGCGATTTTCCCATCCCGAGAAGGTATCCTCATGACACACAGAAAAACGCCGGACATGCTGCGAAGCGCGCGATGGTTCGCGCCGGATGACCTGCGCAGCTTCGGCCACCGCTCGCGCATGATGCAGCTCGGCTATGCCGAGGAGGATTTTCGCGACAAGCCGATCATCGGCATCCTCAACACCTGGTCGGAGCTCAATACCTGCCACTCCCACTTCAAGGAGCGCGTGCAGGACGTGAAGCGCGGCGTCTCGCAGGCCGGCGGCTTCCCGGTTGAAATGCCGTCGCTGTCGGTCGACGAGAGTTTCACGAAGCCCACCTCCATGCTCTACCGCAACATGCTTGCGATGGAGACGGAGGAGACGATCCGTTCGCACCCGCTCGATGGCGTCGTGCTGATGGGTGGTTGCGACAAGACCACGCCGGGCCTCGTCATGGGGGCGATGTCGGCCGGCGTGCCGATGATCTACCTTCCCGCCGGGCCGATGCTGCGCGGCAACTATGCCGGCAAAATCCTCGGCTCCGGTTCTGACGCCTGGAAATATTGGGACGAGCGCCGCGCCGGCAACATCACCGATGCCGAGTGGCTCGGCGTTCAAGGCGGCATCGCCCGCTCGGCCGGCACCTGCATGACGATGGGCACCGCCAGCACCATGACGGCGATTGCCGATGCGATGGGGCTGACGCTGCCGGGCGCCTCGTCCATTCCTGCCGTCGATGCCAACCACCAGCGAATGTCGGCCGCCTGCGGCCGGCGCGCCGTCGAGATGGTCTGGGAGGATCTGACGCCCGACCGGATCGTCACGGAAGCGGCATGCCGCAATGCCGCTATCGTCGCCATGGCCACCGGCTGCTCCACCAACGCCGTCGTCCACCTGATCGCGATGGCCCGGCGCGCCGGCATCAACCTGACACTCGACGATCTCGACCTGCTGGGACGGGTGACGCCGCTCATCGCTAACGTCCGTCCCTCGGGGAAAGACTATCTGATGGAGGATTTCTTCTATGCGGGCGGCCTGCGGGCGCTGATGAAACAGCTCGAGGACCGGCTGGACCTGACGGCCATGACCGTCACCGGAAAGACCATGGGGGAAAACCTCATGGGCGCAGAAGTCTATAATGACGATGTCATCCGGCCGCTTTCGAACCCGGTCTATCACGAGGGATCACTCGCCGTCCTGCGCGGCAATCTCTGTCCTAACGGCGCCGTGATGAAGCCTGCGGCCTGCGATCCGAGATATCATGTGCATCAGGGGCCGGCGCTGGTCTTCGACAGCTATCCCGAGATGAAGAAGGCGATCGACGACGAAAATCTCGACGTCACGCCCGACCACGTCCTCGTGCTGCGCAATGCCGGGCCGCTCGGCGGTCCTGGTTTTCCGGAATGGGGCATGCTGCCGATCCCGAAGGCTTTGATCAAGCAGGGCCATCGCGACATGCTGCGCATTTCCGACGCCCGCATGTCCGGCACCTCCTACGGCGCCTGCATTCTTCATGTGTCGCCGGAAAGCTATATCGGCGGCCCGCTTGCGCTGCTGAGAACCAGTGACATCGTGCGCCTTGATCTGCCCAACCGTCGGCTCGACATGCTGGTGGACGAGGCCGAGCTCGTCCGGCGCCGCGATGCGTGGAATGCGCCGGAGCCGCATTTCCAACGTGGTTACGGCTGGATGTTTTCTCGCCATGTGACGCAGGCCGACCAGGGCTGCGACTTCGATTTTCTAGAAACAAGCTTCGGCAGAGCCGCCGGCGAGCCGGATATCTATTGAGGAGGGATGGGAATGACCGACTACGCACTGAGCGAGGCGACACGCGCGAAATTCAAGAAGATCTCGACGGCATCGATCGCCACAGCCCTCTTCAAGCGCGGCCTTCGAAACCAGTTCATCCAGGGGGTCGTGCCGGTGGCGCCCAAAGCCGAGACGATGGTCGGGCAGGCATTCACGCTGCGCTATATTCCCGCCCGTGAAGATCGCAATCCGATCACCGTCTTTCAAAACCCAAATCATCCGCAAAGAGTCGCGATGGAGACGTGCCCTCCGGGGCAGGTGCTGGTGATGGACGCGCGCAAGGACGCAAGGGCTGCGACGGCGGGCTCCATCCTGATCACGCGGCTGGCGCTCCGCGGCGCGGCAGGCGTCGTCTCCGACGGCGGTTTTCGCGATGCCGAAGGGATCGGGGCGCTTGATATGCCGGCCTATTACGCCAAGCCGTCGGCGCCAACCAATCTCACCTTGCACGAAGCGCTCGATATCAATGTGCCGATTTCCTGCGGCGATGTCGCTGTGTTTCCCGGTGACGTCCTGGTCGGCGACCGCGATGGCGTCATGGTCATCCCCGCCCATCTGGCCGATGAACTCGCGGATGAATGCACGAATATGGAAAGCTACGAGGACTTCGTGCTCGAGCAGGTCAAGGCCGGCGAAACGATCATCGGCCTCTATCCTTGCACCAAGGACGAACACCAGCAGAAATTCCAGGCCTGGCGAAAAGAAAACGGCCGCTGAATTTGCAGGACGGGGCCGCGCCAACCGGCCCCGTGTTCGACTATTTTCCGTCAAGCCACTCCTGCAGCTCGGCTTCGGCCCGTTCCAGCGCACTGTAATTCAGCAGTTTGCGCAAAAATGCGATTGTCACGGCGCGGGCGCGCAGGTTGAAGCGGCCATCTTCGTGGTCGTCGCCGGCGGTCTGATAGACATCGAGCTTGTCATAGAGTTGCTGCAGCCGGTTCTGCACGCTGCGTGGCGACAGGCCGCGGCGTTTGGCGATCGCACGGTCGGTGAGGCCGAGCGCGATATCGACGAGGATCTCATATTCGGAATCGGTGAATCCGTTCGTCTGGCCGAGGCTCTTCTGCTGCAGGCCCCGTACCTCGCGATCGATGACGCACTGGCTCTCGATGAAGATCGAACGCAACGCCAGCTTCAGCCGCTCGTCGGAAGCGGATTTCAGCACATAGCCATAGGCGGCGCCGTCCGGCACGATGCGCGAGACGCCGCGCACATAGGCTTCATCAGAATAATTCGACCAGAACAGGATGCGTGTCTCCGGCCGCTCTTTCCAGATCGTGCGCGCCGCTTCTATGCCGTTTCTATTGGCCATTTGCAGATCCATGACGATATGCGCCGACTTGTGGTCGCGGGCGAGCTTTTCGCCAGCGGTTCCATTCTCGGCCTCGATCACCGTGTCGCATTCCGGCAGGGCCGAATTGACGGCCTCGTGCAGGTAGGACCGGTGCAACGGGTCGTCCTCGACGATCAGAACCTTCATTTCGTCTTGCTCCTCAGTTTGGTTCGCCCGCCGGGCCGTTCGGCATCATGCTCGAACTCTTTAATTTGGAACAGGATTCAGATTTTAGGCCGACCGTGCCTAGATCACCCTGTTCCAGCGGCAGCACGACGCGGACCGCGGTTCCGCGGTTGTTATGGCCGGGTCCCGTCGTGAAGCGCGCCGAGATCAGCCGCGCGCGGGTCTTCATGTTGTCGATGCCGCCGCCGATACGCCCCCGGACCTTGGATAGCCCCGTCCCATCGTCGGAAATTTCGATCGATAGCTGTTCCGTGTCGGCATCGAGCCGCACCATGATTGCCAGGGGCGCGGCATGGCGCACGGCATTGTTGATCGCCTCTTGGGCGATCCGGAACAAGGCGACGCTGACGGTCGGTTCCAGCTGCTCCAGCGCGCCATTCGTTTCATCGACCAGGCCCCATTCGATCGTCGATCCGGCATCGCGCGTCGATCGGTCGAGATGATGCTCGATTGCCTGGGCGAGGCCGAAGAGCTGGAGAACGGATGGTTTTGCCTGCTCGATGATCTGCCGCAGGTCCTGCATGCAATGCTGCAGGGATCGTGAAACGGGCTCCAGCGCCTCGGCCGTCACCTCGCCGTTGCGCGACAGCCGATCGATCCGGCGCGCCAGCCGCGTCAGGTCGGCAAGCGTCTGGTCGTGAAGGTCCATGCCGATCCGCTGACGCTCCTGCTCCAGGGCTTCCGTCAGCTTCAGGGCGCCTTGTCGCAATCCCTCCTCCCGGGCACGGGCCTCCGCCTCCACGATCGCCGAGCGTTGCGCCTGCTCGGCCGCCTGCAGCGCGAAGAAATAGGGCGTCAGGAGGTCGGCGATAGTGCGGGCGCGCTCGATATCCTCCATCGTATAGACGCCCGCCTTGTGAGACGAACAGGACAGCGCTGCGATGATCGTGCCCTGCACCTTCATCGGGACATGCAGGCGGCTTCTCAGCGACTGTTCGACGATCGGCCGCTTGAACGCACCCTCGAAATGGAAACGCGAATCCGTCATGGCATCGTCGGTAAGCAGAAAGTCGACCTCGCCCCACAACAGTGAACGAATGGGGCTGTTGACCACCGGCGCGCCGGCGATCTCGCCCCAGGCGGTCTCGATGCCGGTCTCATAGGCCGTGTGGTAGTTGCCGCCTTCAAGCAGCACGCAGACGTCGAGATGGTCGTGCGGGATGATATGGGCGACCTCGGCCGCGACCGAGCGGATCGCCGAGCGGAAATCGAGCTGACCGGCAAGCAGCCGGGAAATGCCGAGATAGTGGTCGAACAGGGCTGCGGGTGCTGGTTGCAGCATTGTCAGTTCCTCCCCGTCACGACAGGCTCCTCATCCTGTCGGGATCGTTTCCCAGTAAGCGCTGCAGAAACGCCGCCGTCTTGCGTAAACCCGCAGCTTGTTGCGCAAAACCCGCAAACGACTTGCCGCCTTGCCACTGTACAGGCCTGTCGATCTCCCCCATCCTGCCCTTACTGAGAGGAGGAAGCTCAGTGCAAGAACAATTTTCACTCGGACCCCTTGGGCCCATGGGAGTGAAGCGATCGGCCGACCGGTGCGATCATGAGGGAGGAAGACATGACAATTCGTAAGATGCTTCTGGCATCGGCCGCTATTGCTTGCGCCGCGATGCCCGTTTCTGCCTTTGCCGATACCTCGGGCAAGAAGATCGCCCTTTCCAACAACTATGCCGGCAACTCGTGGCGCCAAGCCATGCTGACGAGCTGGGGCAAGGTGACGGGCGAAGCCGTGAAGGCCGGCGTCGTCGCCGCAGCCGATCCTTTCACCACCGCCGAAAACCAGGCGACGGAACAGGCGGCGCAGATCCAGAACATGATCCTGCAGGGCTATGATGCGATCGTCCTGAACGCCGCCTCGCCGACGGCGCTGAACGGCGCGGTCAAGGAAGCCTGCGATGCCGGCATCACCGTCGTTTCCTTCGACGGCATCGTCACTGAACCCTGCGCCTGGCGCATCGCCGTCAATTTCAAGGAAATGGGCCGCAGCGAGGTGGAATACCTGTCGAAGAAACTCCCGCAAGGGGGCAATCTGCTCGAAATCCGCGGCCTTGCCGGCGTCTTCGTCGATGACGAGATTTCGGCCGGCATCCACGACGGCGTCAAGCAGTTCCCGCAGTTCAAGGTTGTCGGCTCCGTCCACGGCGATTGGGCGCAGGACGTGGCGCAGAAGGCCGTCGCGGGTATCCTGCCGAGCCTGCCCGACATCGTCGGCGTGGTGACGCAAGGCGGCGACGGCTATGGCGCCGCCCAGGCGATTGCCGCGACCGATCGCAAGATGCCGATCATTATCATGGGCAACCGCGAAGACGAACTGAAGTGGTGGAAGGAGCAGAAGGACGCCAACGGCTACGAGACCATGTCCGTGTCCATCGCACCCGGAGTTTCCACGCTTGCTTTCTGGGTTGCCCAGCAGATCCTCGACGGCAAGCAGGTCAAGAAGGATCTCGTCGTGCCCTTCCTGCGGATTGACCAGGACAACCTCGAAAACAACCTCGCCAATACCCAGGCCGGTGGCGTCGCCAACGTCGAGTACACGCAGGCGGACGCGATCAAGGTCATCGAGTCGGCAAAGTAATCTCCCGGCGATTGCAGCGCGGCCGCAAATGGCCGCGCTGCAATCGTTTGCGATCAGGTGTGGCAGGCAAGCATGGATGACGTTTTGCAGGCGGTGATCGCCGTCGATGACGCCAAGGTGAGCTTCGGCGCCGTCAGGGCGCTCGATCGCGTCACGCTGCGTGTCATGCCGGGCGAATGCGTCGGTCTCGTCGGCCACAACGGCGCCGGCAAATCGACGATCGTCAGCGTGATCAATGGCGGGCTGACGCCGCATGAAGGAAGCGTGGCGAGCGATGGCGAGCGGCTGGAGCGTTACGGCATCAACGCCGCGCGCTCTCGCGGCGTGCGCTGCGTCTTCCAGGAACTGTCTCTCTGCCCCAATCTCTCCATCGTAGAAAACACGCGCATCATGCATCGCCATCTCGGCGGTTTCGGCTGGCGCAGGCGAGCGGCAAGGATCATCGAGAAAAGCCTCGATGCCGTCTTTCCCGGCCATGGCATCGACAGCGGCCGCGCCGTCGGCGACCTATCGATCGCCGAGCGGCAGATGGTCGAAATATCCATGGCTTTTTCCGATGCCGGCATCGCGCCGCGGCTGGTGATCCTCGATGAACCGACCTCGTCGCTCGACGCAAGCCTCGCCCGCCAGATGCTGGATTATGTCCGCGGCTTCGTCGCCGCCGGCGGCTCCGTCATCTTCATCTCGCATATCCTGCACGAGATCCTCGAAACCGCCGATCGCATCATCGTCATGAAGGATGGCCGCGTCGTTGCCGAACGTCCGGCGCACGAATTTGACCATCATGGCCTTGTGGAGGCCATGGGCACCGTTGCGAGGGAAGACACCGGCGATCGCCCGGCGCGCGTACAGTCCGACGCTCCACTCATTCTGTCGCATCAGACGGCGAGCCGGTCTTTCGCCGCCCGCAAGGGCGAGATCATCGGACTGGCGGGGCTGGCCGGCCACGGGCAGACCGAACTTCTCCTCGCCTTGCACGCCGCCCAGGCCAGCAACTGGCTGCCCGAACGCGATCCGCTCGTCACCTTCGTCGCCGGCGACCGTCGACTCAACGGCATTTTCGAACTGTGGAGCATCCTGCGCAATTTTTCGATCGCCTCGCTCGGCGATCTGTCGCGACGGGGACTCATCCTCGCGGATGCGGAGCAGAGGAAGGGGGCCGACTGGAAGCGCCGCATCGAAATCCGTACACCTGACATGGAAAACCCTATCCTCTCGCTTTCCGGCGGCAACCAGCAGAAGGTGCTGTTTGCGCGCGCGCTTTCGACACGTGCGCCCGTCGTTCTGATGGATGACCCTATGCGCGGCGTCGACGTCGGAACAAAGCAGGAAGTCTATGCCATCATCCGCGAGGAAGCATCGCGCGGGCGCACCTTCATCTGGTATTCGACCGAGATGGACGAGGTTCGCCTCTGCGACCGCGTCTACGTCTTCCGCGAAGGCCGCATTACCACGGAACTCGCCGGCGATGCCGTCAACGAGACGAACATCATCGCAGCCTCCTTCGAAGGAGTGGCCGCATGACGTTCCGGCTCTCCTCGGACGCCATGCGACTTGCCATTCCGGCTCTGTCGCTGACCCTGCTGCTCGCTTCCGTCTTCTGGCTGCAGCCGCGCGCCATGAGCTATGTCGGGCTCAACCTGCTGTTTAATCTGGCTGTGCCGATCGCGCTTGCGACGATCGCCCAGATGCTTGTCATGGCAGTCAACGATCTCGATTTGTCGATGGGCACCTTCGTCAGCTTCGTCGCCTGCGTCAGCGCCACCTTTCTGCGCGATACCCCTGTCATCGGCATCCTGATCCTGGCGGGCGCAATTGCGTCTTATGCCGCACTCGGCGTCGTCATCCATCTGCGAAACCTGCCATCCATCGTCGTGACGCTCGGGATGAGCTTCGTCTGGGGCGGCCTTGCCGTGTTGTTGCTGCCGGCGCCGGGCGGGCAGGCGCCGGACTGGGTGCGCTGGCTGATGACCGTCAAGCCGCCGCTGGCGCCGATGGCGATCGTTGCGAGCATCGTCATTGCCGCCGTGGCGCATCTTCTCGTCACGCGCTCCTCGCTTGGTGTGCTGATCCGGGGCATCGGCGGCAACCAGCGCTCGGTCGAACGCGCCGGCTGGTCGATTGTTGCAGCCCGCGCCGCGGCCTATGGGCTTGCCGGCGTTTTCGCCGTGCTCGCCGGTGTCGCCCTCGTCGGTCTCACGACCTCGGCCGACGCCAACATCGCGCTGCGCTACACGCTGCTGTCGATCGCCGGCGTCATCCTCGGCGGCGGCGAGTTCATCGGCGGTCGCGTCTCTCCGATCGGCGCCGTCATCGGCGCGCTGACACTGACGCTCGCCGGCTCTTTCCTGTCCTTCCTGCGCATCTCGCCGGACTGGCAGATTGGCGCCCAAGGCGCCATCCTGATCATCGTGCTTGCGCTGCGCCTGATGCTCAACCGATTGGAAAAGCGGGAGAAACGCCGATGACATCGCTCGCCAGCCTTTTCGGCAAACCCTGGATCTGGTCGTGGCTTGCCGCCTTCGCCGTCTGGTTCCTGACGATCATGGTCACGTTCGGTGCCAGCACCCTCGGCCTGTCGCAGGCAGCGCTCACCTTCGCGGCCTTCTCGGTCATCGTCGGCATCGGCCAGATGTTCGTCATCACGCTCGGTCCCGGCAACATCGATCTCTCGGTTCCCGCCACCATGACGCTGGCCGGTACGGTGGCGCTGAAACTGATGAACGTTGAAAACGGAATGATCCTGCCGGGGCTCATCATTGCAATCGCCATCGGCCTCACCGTCGGCCTCGGCAACTATGTGCTCATCAAGGCGCTCAGGATTCCGCCGATCATCGCCACGCTTTCCATGAGCTTTATCGTGCAGTCCGCCGCGATCTGGACGAACCGCGGATTGCGCATCAAACCCCCGAGCCTGCTGGCGGAATTCACCACGTCGACCACACTCGGTGTGCCGAACGTGGCGATCGTCGCGCTGCTCATCTCCCTGATCGCCTGGTTCCTGCTCGAGAAAACGATCTACGGGCGCTGGATCTCGGCGATCGGCCAGAGCATGCCGGCCGCGCGCATGGCCGGAATACCGGTCGACGGCACGCGCTTCGTCACCTACCTCTTCTGTGCCGTGCTCGCCTCCGTCGCGGGCTATCTGCTTGCCTGCTTCTCCGGCGGCGCGGCGCTCAACATGGGCTCGGAATATCTCCTGACCTCCATCGCCGTCGTCGTGATCGGCGGCACGGCGGTCGCCGGCGGCGATTCCAATGTGCCGGGCATCTGGGGCGCATCGCTCTTCATGTTCCTTGTCGTCTCCATGCTCAACACCTACGGGCTGGGCGCCGGTATCCGCCTCATCATGACCGGCCTCATCATCATCAGCATCATCATGCTTGCCGGCGGCCGGCGGGCCGGCATGCGATAAACGGAAAGACCATCATGGCAGAGGCCAGCATCTACGAAATTCACGACCCGCGCTTCCGGCAGATGATCGTGACGAGCGCCGGCCTCGACGAACTCTATTCCGGCTGCCGCTGGGCGGAGGGTCCGGTCTGGTTCAACGACGCCAACCAGCTTCTATGGAGCGACATTCCCAATCAGCGCATGCTGCGGTGGACGCCCGAGGGTGGCGTCTCTGTCTACCGCCAACCCTCCAACTTCGCCAATGGCCACACGCGCGACCGGCAGGGCCGGCTGATCTCCTGCGAACATGGCCGACGCCGGGTGACGCGCACCGAAATCGACGGTTCGATCACCGTGCTTGCCGACCGTTTCGAGGGTGCGCCGCTCAATTCGCCGAACGATGTGGTGGTCAAGTCGGACGGCACGATCTGGTTCACCGATCCCACCTACGGCATCATGTCCGACTATGAAGGCTATCGCGCCGAGCCGGAGCAGGCGACCCGCAACGTCTATCGGCTCGATCCGGCGACCGGTCAGCTGTCGGCGGTCGTCAATGACTTTATCCAGCCGAACGGCCTCGCCTTCTCGCCTGATGAAACGATCCTCTACGTCGCGGATTCGGCGGCAAGCCACGACGAAAACCTGCCGCGCCACATCCGCGCCTTCGACGTCGTCGACGGCAACAAGCTCGATAATGGCCGCGTCTTCTGCGATATCGACAACGGCATTCCTGATGGCATCCGAACCGACGTGAACGGGAACCTCTGGTCAAGTGCCGGTGATGGCGTGCATTGCTTCGATCCGACGGGAAAGCTGATCGGCAAGATCCGCGTACCCCAGACCGTCGCCAACCTCACTTTCGGTGGCCGCAGACGCAACCGCCTGTTCATCACAGCCACACGCTCGGTTTATTCGGTATATGTCGCCACGACCGGCGCTCAGGTGCCGTGAGCGTCACGTATCAGAGCGCACGGCGAAGAGAGCGGGGAAATCGCCCTCGCCCATACTGGCGCTCGTGCGGTTTGACACGGCAGATAATCTGCGCGCGAAGAGATTGCGGGATCGGGTCCGGTGGGATCGCGCTGACCCAATGCAATAGCCGCAGGTTTCAGCCGCCAACGGCACTGAGCGTCAGCGTCGCGGAGAATGCAACGAGCGTTGCGGCTCCGCATCGGCGGGCAAATGCCGGTATCTGCTTTTCAGGTCCGAGGATAATCCTTCCGACAGACAGCCAGATCGTGGACGCTGCCAGGACAACCGATGTTAGAATAGCGATCGACACTGTCCCGGATATCTCCTCAGCGGGCGGAACCATCGTCAGTCCGATGATCAGGGCCTTCGGATTCAACAGTGTCGTCACTGCCAGCTGCCGGAGTCTCACGGTCTCGACGCCTTTCGATCCTATGCCCCAGAGCCGAACCGCCAGGTAGAGTACCCAGGCTGCAGAGCCAAGTTTGACGCCATGCGAAACCATGGGGTGGTTGCGGAGAAACGAACCGGCCAGACCGGACGCCGGAAGAACGATCGCAAGATAAGCGGACAGGACGGTGAGGAGCATCGCGACAGCGCGTCCGACGGTCAGACCCTGAGATGCCAATGCCAACATGGCGTTGGTCGGCCCAGGCAGGATGAGAAGCGTGAAAACGCCCGCTGCGAAAGAGAAAAGATGCACTGTTACAGTCTCCGCTTCCCTCGGCTTCTCGCATGACGGCGTCCGCCGGTCGTTGACCACGATCATTCTTCGGCCGGAACATTCGCGTTGCCGGGACATTGATAGTGGTTAAGGCTGAGGTGCTGTTATGCCTCCCATGATCAGGTTCATGCTGACGCGATTGGCTACCGGGTTCGCAATTGGATGCGGCGTGGGATCGTTCGTGTGGCACAATGGTTTTGCTGCGGCAGGCAACTCTGAGGACTTTCTGGCACAGGGGCTCTTCATCTACCTTTTTGCAAGCACGATCAGCATGGGGTATCTCGCCACAGCCCTCCTACTGGAGGAATAGCGCCGAATGCTTGCCGTCATGCTGCAGTCTGTTCCGGTTTGAGACCGGCCGGGTTTTTGAACTGCAGCCCCGCCGCGTATAAATCCGCCTTTGTGCATCAGCGGGGCGTGGGTCGCTGTGCTCAGGCCACCATCCGCGCCAGCGCGCAGCGCGACCAGAGCGAGTGCAGGGCTTCGACGAGATGGGCGATATCGGCGTCGGAATGCAGCGGCGTCGGGGTGATGCGCAGCCGCTCGGTCTTCTTCGGCACGGTGGGATAGTTGATCGGCTGGACATAGACGCCGCAATTGTCGAGCAGCAGGTCGGAGATCCATTTGCATTTGGCGGCATCGCCGACCATCACCGGCACGATGTGGCTGGGATTGTGCATATGCGGAATGCCGCGCTGGTCGAGCAGCGAGCGCAGCTTGCGCACCCGGTCCTGATGGCGGGCGCGCTCGAACTGGCTGACCTTCAGGTGCTGGATCGAAGCGACCGCACCGGCGGCCAAGGCCGGCGGCAGCGCCGTGGTGAAGATGAAGCCGGAGGCAAACGAGCGGATGAAATCGCACAGCGCTGCCGAGGCGGCGATATAGCCGCCCATCACCCCGAAGGCCTTGCCGAGCGTGCCCTCGATCACCGTCAGCCGGTCCATCAGCCCCTCGCGCTCGGCAATGCCGCCGCCGCGCGGGCCGTACATGCCGACGCCATGCACCTCGTCGAGATAGGTCATCGCCCCGTATTGGTCGGCGAGATCGCAAATCTCCTTGATCGGGGCGATGTCGCCATCCATCGAATAGACGCTCTCGAAGGCGATCAGCTTCGGCGCCTTCGGATCGGCGGCTTTCAGCTTGGCTTCGAGATCGGCGACGTCATTGTGCTTCCAGATCACCTTGTCGCACTTGGCATAACGAATGCCCTCGATCATCGAGGCATGGTTCAGCGCGTCGGAGAAGATGATCAGGCCGGGGATCCTGGCGCCGAGCGTGCCGAGCGCCGCCCAGTTGGAGACATAACCGGAGGTGAAGATCAGTGCCGATTCCTTGCCGTGCAGGTCGGCGAGTTCACGCTCGAGCAGGACGTGATAGTGGTTGGTGCCAGAAATATTCCGGGTGCCTCCCGCACCCGCGCCACAGTGGTCGATGGCCGCCTTCATCGCCTCGATCACCTTCGGGTTCTGGCCCATGCCGAGATAGTCGTTGGAGCACCAGACCGTGACGTCCTTTTCGCCATCGGCCGTATGGCGGGTGGCGCGCGGGAAGTGGCCGCGCTGACGCTCGAGATCGGCAAAAACGCGGTAACGGCCCTCGGCATGAAGCCCGCCCAGTTCGTTTTTGAAAAATGCTTCGAAATCCATCATATGCTCCTTTTGCACGGTCCAAGCGATACATGGGAGCAGCCGGTCGGTATTTGATCTCCGTCAAGTTCGGCGAAAGTCGCCCGCTTGCCGGCCGTTGACCAGGATCAATATGCCGGAGCGGTTTCGGGTTAAGCCGGCCTCACGAACACGCTTCTTCATCTTAGGAACGGGATCGCCGGCCTGTCGCAACCTGCCAGGTTCGTGCATTCGCCGGTCGATCGATCCCCTACCTGGCCGTTCTTACCGCTATCGTTGGCTGCGCAAACGCTGCGCCGACAGATCAGCGTGCTTGCCGAGAGCCGCCGGCTGCGTGACAGGAAAACGCCATCGGCGTGATTGCTTTCCATTCAAAGAAGAAACCCGGCGGCCGGGCTAATATCGAAAGGCGAGTCGGGGTTTTCCGTGTCAAGCAGGGAAGTTGACAGATGGCTTGCTCGATCTTGATAGATCGAGCAAGCCTCCTCGTCACTTTGGCGCGATGACGGCGCGCCAATGCGACCCGAGCCTTCAATCCTGACTGTGAACAGGTGATACGAGCAGGCGATCCTTGTAGCCGGCAATGCCGCCAAGCCCTTCGACGAGAACCTTGATCGCCCTGCGCTTGAGCTCGGATTCCACCTGACCGTCGACGGTCACCTGGCCGTTGCGGACAGATACATGCACCTTCTGCGGAGTAAGACCGAGGTCTGATCTCAGCCGGGTGCGCACCGCCAGCCGGATGGCATCGTCTCCGCGCGGCAATACGGCCGTTGGCGCCTCGGCGATGACTCGCAAAATATCCCTTCGGCTGACGATTCCGACCAGACGTTCGTCTTCGACGATCGGCAGCCGCTTGATGCGGTGCACCTGCAGGCTTTCGGCGATATCGGAGACTTCGCTGTCCGGCCGTGCGACGATGACGTCCTGGGACATGATGTCGGCGACGCACCATCCGTTTCTGCCGATATAACGTTCGAGGTCGATTTCAGAGATCAGTTCCGATGCGCGTGCGGGACGAGGCGCAAACCGAACCTCCCGGCGCAAGAGCAGATCGCCTTCCGTGACCATGCCGCAGACGCGGCTTTGATCGTCAATGACAGGCAGGCCGCTGACGTGGTTTTGCAACATCATCGCGATCGCATTGCGCACGCTGACACCAGGGCTGATCGAAACCACATTCGTGGTCATTATATCCCTTGCTTGCATGGTCGCTGCCTCACTGATCATGATTATCGTCAGAAGATGCTAGAGGTCGGCCGTCCATATCGCTTTGATCTTTGTCAAACTCTGGATGGCGGCTGAAACTCTCCCCCTCATTCCTGTCACATCCCTCGGGCGAAGCCCTGTCGCCCGATCATCGCTTGGTCATGACGGCGGGCGCCGATGACAGGCACGATCGAGACGATCAGCGCCGTCGCCAGCGCCAGCACCAGGGCGTAATGGCCGATCTCGATGATCATGGCGTCGCCTTTGCCTCCTGCCCCTGGCTCCGTCCCCCCTGGCTCTGTCCCCCCTGGCTTTGTCCGCCTTGGCCTTCCTGCCACAGGCCCTGCGCCTTCAGCTTGTCGGCAACCTCCTTCGGCATATAGGTCTCGTCATGTTTGGCGAGCACCGTGTCGGCGACAAAGACGTTGCTGCCTGAGGCAAACATGCCCTCGGTGACCACACCCTGGCCCTCGCGGAACAGATCCGGAAGGATGCCGGTATATTGGACCTTGACCGCATTGGCGCTGCCGTCGGTGACGGCAAACTCCACCGTCGAGCCGGCGCCGCGCACGACGCTGCCTGCCCCGACCAGGCCGCCCAGCCGGATGCGGGTCTGCGGCGCCACCGGGGTCTTGGCCAGATCCGCCGGCATGTAGAAATAGGCCACCGACCGGCTGAAGGCGAACATCACCAACAGCACCGCCGCAAGGATGAAACCCATCCCGCCCGCGATCACCGCAAGGCGCTTCTGCTTGCGCGTCATCTCGAATCTCCTTGGCGTTCTGTCCTGACGATCAGCATTGCGAGGTTCTGGCCGGGATCCTCCAACCGTGCCTGCAGCGGCTGTGATGGCATGTCGGGCGAACCCAGCCGGGCATGAAGGCCGATGCTCGCGAGCGGAAGAAATGCGATGATGGCGAGCGTCGGCCACCTGTGGGCCTGGGGTCGTCTCCGGCGCTCTTCATGTTGTTGTTCGCTTGCTTTGAAAAGCCGCCGTGCGACTTCGGCACGGGCATATTCGTACTCGTTGCGCCCGAGCTGGTTCGTCTGCACTTCCCGGTCGAGCTCCAGGGAATAAAGGAGGGAGGCGATGACGGCAGTCGCGCTGACCGCAAAAACATTCCATATAAGCATGACGTCCAAGTGCCTTTTGCGCCTGAACATAGCGGGGCGGGCCATCGCAACATTGACGCCGGTCAAATTGCATTGCGGCTATCGGGTTTCAACACGCTTTGCGTAGCAGATCGACGCTGTCGATCAGGATGACCTTGCCTCTGACTTCGACCCCTGCAGTAACAAGAGCAGCGAAGGCCCGCGAAAGGGCTTCAGGGGCAAGCCCCAGCTTGCCGGCAAGAATCCTCTTCCGGTAGGGCAGCCGAAACGTCACCTGCGAGGCTGATGCCGGGCATCGGCTCACGAGATAATTTGCGACACGCTGGGCGGCAGTGTGCAGCCGGTCTTCCGCTATGCAATCCATCGCGCCGAGCAGATGCCGGGCCATGATGCGCATGACGTTGCGATGCATGACGGGATATCGGTCAGTAAGCGCTCGTAATTGCGAAAGTTCGAACAAGGCGACCTCCGCACAGTCTGCCGACCACGCGCTGTAGGCGTAGGCGACGCCGCCCGACAGGAGATATTCGCCAAAGGTGTCGCCCGGCTCGCAGACGCAGATATCTGCTTCGCGCCCGGCGGACTCAGATTTCGAAAGCCGCACGAAGCCGCGCATCACGAAATAGACGAACGACGCCGGCTGGCCCTCGGCGACGATCCGCCCATCGGGTGCGAAGGTTCGGAACTGAGCCGTGGCCATGAGTTCCTCTATCGTCGCCTCATCCAGGCCGTCGAACAGGTCAGACCGCAAAAGTATGGGGTTTTTCGCAAGCATCGGTCGTCCTTTCTTTGGCCTGTCGGTTCACGATTTTTTCCGATCGGTTTCGTCCTCGGCGAGGATCCGCCAGGCGGCGCCCTCAAGGTCGTCATACTGGCCGCTTTTCAGCGACCAGAGGAACGCCAGGAGACCCATTCCTCCCATCAGCAGTGCGATCGGTATCAGATAGATCAGCATGTTCATGCGGTTCTAACCTCCGCATTCCCGCCGGCGCGCGCCACGGTCCGCAAACCAGGCCCCTTGCCGAAGGCATTCAACCGGAGCGCGTTCGTCACGACGATGATCGACGATGTCGACATGGCCACCGCCGCGATCAGCGGCGTCGCCAGCCCGGCGATCGCGATCGGCACCGCCAGCACGTTGTAGCCGATGGCGAGGGCAAAGTTCTGCCGGATCAGGCTGGCGGATCTTCGAGCCACGGCGATCGCTTCGGGAACGGCATCGAGCCGGTCGTTGAAAAAGACGAGGTCGGCCGCCTGCCTGCCGATGTCGGATGCCGTGGCAGGCGCCATCGAAACATGCGCGGCGGCAAGTGCGGGAGCGTCGTTAATCCCATCGCCGACCATGAGCACGCTGTGTCCCTCGCCGCTCAGCCTCCGGCATTCCTCGACCTTCTGTTTCGGCGTCAGGACGCCCAGAGCCCGATCGATACCGAGAGCTTGCGCCGTGTTGTCGACAACTGTCTGCCTGTCGCCCGATACCATCAGCGTCTCAATGCCGGCGGCAGCAAGCTGGCCTATGGCCTGGGCCGCGCCGGGGCGAAGCGTGTCGTCAAACAGGAAGCGGGCTAGATCGGTGCCGTTCTTCGACAGGACCACTTCCGAAAACGGACTGTCGCCCACGCGAGGCGCGAGGCTGGCTCCGCAGGCAAAGGCCCGGTTGCCCAGCCGATAGACGTCCGTTCCGCTCCAGGCTTCCAGTCCCCCGCCGGGAATTTCCGTGACCCTGTCGAAGGCGAGGGAGGAAACGAATTCCATGTCCCGCACCAAGGCCTGGGAAAGGGGATGGCGTGAATGCGCCGCCAATGCTGAGGCGATGGCGGTAGTGTCCGCGTCGATCGCTTCGACGCGCGCGAGGCGGGGCCGGCCCATCGTCAGGGTGCCGGTCTTGTCGAAGGCCACGACATCCGCCTCGGCCAGCCTTTCGAGCGCCGAGCCGTCCTTGACCATGATGCCCTTGCGGAAAAGCTCGCCCGCGGCGACCACCTGGACCACCGGCACCGCAAGGCCCAATGCGCAGGGGCAGGTAATGATCAGCACCGCGACCGCGACCAGCATGGCCTGTTTCCAGTCACCACCGAGCAAGCCCCAGGCGAGGAACGAAGCCAGCGCCAGCAGGTGCACCGCCGGGGAATAGAGTGCTGCGGCGCGATCGGCGATCCGGCGATAGCGAGCCCTTCCGCCTTCGGCCGCTTCCATCAGGCCGATGACTTCCGAAAGAAGCGACTCTCTCGCCAGTTTTGTCGCCCGCAGGACGAGCGAGCCGGTCAGGTTCATCGCACCCGAATTCACCGCGCTGCCTTCCGCGACGGCGACCGGACTGCTCTCGCCGGTGACGATGGAGAGGTCGACGTCGCTCTCGCCGCTGACGATCATACCGTCGACGGGAATGCGTTCGCCGGCCGCAATCGAGATTTCGTCTCCGACCGCGATCTCTTCGACCGCGACGTAGCGCCGCGATCCGTCCGGCATGATCAGCAGCGCCCCGCGCGGCGCCAGTCTTGCAAGCCCGTTGATCGCCGCGCGGGCCTTTTCCCGCATCACATGATCGAGGGTTCTGCCGATCAGCAGGAAGAACAGCAGGGAAACCGATGCGTCGAACCAGGCATGTTCACCATGGTGCATGGTCTCCCACAAGGAGACGGCATACGAGAGCGTCACGGCAAGCGAGATCGGCACGTCCATGTTGGTACGCCCGCGCTTCAGAGCATTCCAGGCCGATTTGAAGAAGAAGCGTCCAGCGTAGACCAGCGCCGGGGCCGCGATCATCGCCGAGATCCAGTGAAACATGTCGCGCGTCGCCGCATCGGCGCCCGACCAGACCGATACCGAGAGCAGCATGATGTTGGCGGCGGCAAAACCGGAGATGCCGATCGCCAGCAGCAGCTGGTTTCGGATCCTGTCGGTTTCGGGCGCCGTCGACGTGATAAGATGCGCGCGGTAACCGGCCGCAGCGATCGCCGCGAGGATTTCGGAGGGATCGGTCGCCTGCGTCTCGATCTCCTCCCGATAGACGCAGCTGACCCTCCTGGCGGTGAGATTGACCCGGGCTTTGCGGACGAAGGGAAGCGCCGACAGCGCGCCTTCGATGGCCGATATGCAACCGCCGCAATGGACGTCGGGTACGCTGAGGTCGAGCTGGCGCAATCCGGCCTCGAGCGGATGGCTGGCAAGGCGGATTTCCTCGGCGCTGGACGATGTCGCGCTGAGGGCGAGAACGCTTTCGGTATCCATCGAACAGCAGGTCATTGACCGAACTCCGCGGTATCGAAGCGCTTGGCCTCATGCATGACGACCACGCCGTTTCGTCTCGATACGGCCTCGACGATCCAGTCGCCGCCGGCGACTTCGTGTTCGGCTTCGAACCGCCCCTCCCCGGTCTTGCGCAGCGTCAGGCGGAAATCCTCATGATCGCCGACGGGCCGTCTGAAGTTCAGCGTGACATCGTCGACGATTGCGGGCGCGCCCCCCTTGTCGTGGATCTCGTAGCGGATCTCGCGGCCCTTGATGGTGAGAGCGCCTGCGACGCCGGAGGCGGCCATTGCCTTCATCGCTGCCGCCTTGCCGTTGAATTCCTGGCTGGCCACATAGGTATTTTCGACGACCAGGCCGCTCCAGCTGGACGAGGCATAAAAGGCCATGGTGACGTTGACGGCGATCACCACGGCGAAGAACGCCGAGGTGGCAAGCAGCATGTGCCAGCCGGTAAAACCTTGAGTGGAAGCCCTCATTTCACGTCTCCCGGTGCATTGAACGCGGCGCGATAGGTTGCCCGGTCGGCATGGCCCGTATCTTCGATGACGAAGAGGAATTCATTGATCTCGGCTCCGTCGGGCTTGCGTGTGACGAAGACCTTGAGCGTCGTGGCCGCGTCGGGTTCGGCATGAACCGTGAAGCTGCGGCCATCCTGCCGGCCGAACTCGGGAATGCGCATCATGCCCCCCTCCAGCCCGACGAGGGTGACGGTGACGTCGCGCGGGGTCGGCACCATGTTGAGGACGCGAAGCGTGTAGCCGTTGCGGATGGAGCCGTCGCTTTCCAGAACATATTGGGGGTTGCGGTCGTGAACGACATTGAGCTCGAGCCGTTCGCGGAAGGCGAGATGGATTACCATGGCGATGCCGATCGATGCCCAGACGACGGCGTAGAAGACGATTCTCGGGCGAAAGATGATGCGCCAGTCGAAATGCCGGACCGCCGAGATGAAGCTTCCGTCGTCGTCGCGGACATTGGAGGGCTGGATGGCCGTCCGGCCTCCATCCGTTGCAAGCGACATGTTGCTCGAATATTCGCTGAGCGTCGCATAGGCGATCAGGCCGCGCGGCTTTCCGAGCTTGTCCATGACCCCGTCACAGGCGTCGATGCAGAGCGCGCAAGTGATGCATTCCATCTGCTGGCCGTCGCGAATGTCGATTCCCATCGGGCAGACCGCGACGCAGGCATTGCAATCCACGCAGTCGCCGACTGGCAAACCCTGGGCCTGGGCTTTCTTGGCGTGGCGCGACCGCTGCTCGCCCCGCCAGTCGTTATAGGTGACCACAAGCGAATTCTCGTCGAGCATCGCGCCCTGGATGCGCGGCCACGGACACATATAGGTGCACACCTGCTCGCGCATGAGGCCGCCGAGCACATAGGTCGTGGCGGTCAGGATGGCGATTGTGGCATAGGCGGCCGCAGGAGCACTGCCAGCAAACAGCGACGCCGCCAGGCTCGGCGCGTCGGCAAAATAGAAGATCCACGCCCCGCCCGTGGCCACGCCGATCAGGAGCCAGATCGCATGCTTGGTCAGCCGCTTCCTGATCTTGTCGAAGGTGAAGGGGCCGGCGTCGAGCTTCATCCGCGCGTTTCGGTCGCCTTCGATGGCGCGTTCGACGACGAGAAAGAGATCGACCCAGACGGTCTGCGGACAGGCGTAGCCGCACCAGGCGCGGCCGACCGCAGCGGTGACGAGAAAGAGGCCGAAACCCGCCATGACGAGCAGGCCCGCGACATAGTAGAATTCCTGCGGCCAGATCTCGATGAAGAAAAAGAAGAAACGCCGCGCGGACAGGTCGACGAGGATTGCCTGGTCGGGCGCGTAGGGGCCGCGATCCCAACGGATCCACGGCGCGAGGTAGTAGATGCCGAGCGTAATCAGCATCACGATCCATTTGAACCGGCGGAATCGCCCCTCGGCGCGCTTTGGGAAAATCTTCTTTCGCGGCGCATAGAGGGGCTGGCGGTTGCGCCGGGCGTTGACCGGCTCGACGCTGACGCGCTCAATGTCATTTGGATCGGGGGCGGTATAAAGATTCATGGGACCTGTCCGGTTTTCACCCGCTCTTGTCCCATCGGCGGTGCATCCATTCCTTGATGCAGATCAAGAATGACCTTCCAGAAGCGAAAAGGCCACGCCCGGGGTGAGGGGCGCGGCCGGAGGACAGCGGGGGAGAAACACCGCTGGGACGTCCTCGACAGGAGCTGTCACTATCGGCTCGTCTGCTTTTGATCTTTGAGGCTGGTCAAACTCACGATCGAATTGCCGATCTTTGCCGGGTCGTCCTGCTCCGAAGGCGCAGGCGTCGGTTTGGCGCGCGCCGAGACACGCGATCGGATAACAGCACGCGGTGTGCCGTAGAGACCGAGGACGGGATTGTGGTCGTGGGTTGTCATCGCTTTCTCCTTAGGTCCCGCCGCCCAGCGAATGGACGAAAATGGTCAGCTCCTTGATCGTCGTGTCTCCGAGGCGCGCCGCCCAGGCAGGCATGACGCCATGTTTGGGAGAGGCGACCTGGCGGAGGATGGCGTCTTCGCCGCGCGCCTTCAGCCAGATCGCGTCGCCGAGATCCGGCGCCCCCATTTCCGCCTTGCCCTTGGCATCCTCGCCGTGACATGCGGCGCAATTGTCAATGAAGACCTGCTTTCCCGCCTCCGCGAGCGCGGGGTCCGATGGCGTATTGGTCAGTCCCCAGACATAGGCGGCCACCTGCTTCATCTGGATGGGTTGCAGGACATCGGAAAAGGGCGGCATCTCGGAAGCATGGGTATCCGTATCGCCGTCGAAGCGGATACCATGAGCGATCGAGGTCTGAATGGCGTCAAGGTCCCCGCCCCACAGCCAGTCATCGTCGTTGAGATTCGGGAACCCCGGGCCGCCACTCGCGCCCGAGCCATGACACGGCGCGCAATTGACCTTGAATGCGGACGCGCCGCCGGCGATGGCGAATTCACGAAGAGCCGGATCCGCGTCGATTTCCTGCACTGTCTTGGCAGCGATCAGATCATGGACCTTCGTCTGGGATGCCTTGGCAAGATCGAGGTTCTGCTGCAGTTCGGCGCGCGTCGAGTAGCCGAAATAACCTTTCGTGGCAGAGGTGATCATCGGGATGGCCGGATAGGCGATGGCATAGCCGATCGCCCACAGGATCGTGACGTAGAACGTCCAGACCCACCACCGCGGCATGGGATTGTTGAGCTCGCGGATGCCGTCCCATTCATGCCCGGTCGTTTCGACGCCGCTTAATTCATCGATATGTTTTTCCGACATCTCAATCATCCTTCAAGGGAATATCGGCGGCTTCTTTCGCCGCCTGCTTGCTGCCTGGGCGAAGGGTGAACACGACCGCGCCGACGAAGAATGCTGCCATCGCCAGGAGGCCCCAGCTGTCGGCGAAGTGTCTCATTGCAGTATAGGTTTCCATGGATTCCCTCACCGGTAGCCGGTCGCGTCGTCATAGGTCGAGAAATCGACCAGCGTACCGAGCATCTGCAGATAGGACACCAGGGCGTCCATTTCGGTCAGCCTGGCCGGGTCGCCATCGAAATCGCCGACCTTCGCCTTCGGATAGCGTTTAAGTAGGGCCGTCGTGTCCGCATTCGGATCGGCCTGAGCACGCATGTCGGCCTCGGCATTCGCCAGCATCTCGTCGCTGTAAGGCACGCCCACGTCCTCATTGGCCTTGAGGTCCATTCCGACACCCTTGACCGTCACCTCCTGCTCCTTGAGGAAGGCGTAGCTCGGCATGATGGATTCAGGCACCACGGCGCGCGGATTTGCGAGATGCTGGACGTGCCATTCGTTCGAGTAGCGTCCGCCGACGCGGGCCAGATCCGGTCCAGTTCGCTTGGATCCCCACTGGAAAGGATGGTCGTACATCGATTCCGCAGCCAGCGAGTAATGGCCGTACCGTTCGACTTCATCGCGGAACGGCCGGATCATCTGGCTGTGGCAGAGATAGCAGCCTTCACGAATGTAAATGTTCCGCCCGGCGAGTTCCAGCGGCGTGTAAGGCCGCATGCCTTCCACTTTCTCGATCGTGTTCTGCAGGTAGAACAGCGGTGCGATTTCGACGATGCCGCCGATGCTGACGACGAGCAGCGAACCGACCAGAAGTAGCGTCGCGTTCTTCTCGAGGATCTTATGTTTATCAAGTATCGATGCCATGTCTCACCTCATTCGGCAGGCTGTGCCTGGGGCACGAGAGTGGTCGGGATTGCAGCTTCGTCGCGCAGGTGGCCGCGGATCGTCATGAACACGTTCCAGGCCATGACGAGGCCGCCCGCCAGGTAAAGCGCTCCGCCGACCGCGCGCAGCACGTAGTAGGGGATCATCGCCGCGACCGTCTCCGCGAAGGAATAGACGAGGAAGCCCTGGGAATTGTATTCGCGCCACATCAGCCCCTGCTGGATGCCGGCGACCCACAGGACCGCGGCGTAGATCACGATGCCGAGGGTCGCGAGCCAGAAGTGCCAGTTGACCATCCGCAGGCTGTAGAGACGCTCGCGTCCCCACAGTTTCGGCGTCAGGTAGTAGATCGCTCCGAAGGTGATCATGCCCACCCAGCCGAGCGCGCCGGAATGCACGTGGCCGATCGTCCATTCGGTATAGTGGCTGAGCGAATTGACGGCCTTGACCGACATCATCGGGCCTTCAAAGGTCGACATGCCGTAAAAGGCGATGGCGACGATCATCATGCGGATGATCGGGTCGGTGCGGATCTTGTCCCAGGCGCCCGAAAGGGTCATCAGGCCGTTGATCATGCCGCCCCAGGAGGGCATCCAGAGCATGACCGAGAACACCATGCCGAGCGTCTGCGCCCAGTCGGGCAGCGCCGTGTAATGCAGGTGGTGCGGACCGGCCCAGATATACATGAAGATCAGAGCCCAGAAGTGGATGATCGACAGCCGGTAGGAATAGACGGGCCGGTTGGCCTGCTTCGGCACGAAATAGTACATCATGCCGAGGAAGCCGGCGGTGAGAAAGAAGCCGACGGCATTATGGCCGTACCACCATTGGGTCAGCGCATCCTGAACGCCGGAGAAGAGCGAATAGCTCTTGGAGCCCAGGAACGACGCCGGAACCGCAAGATTGTTGACCACGTGCAGCATCGCAATGGTGACGATGAAGCCGAGATAGAACCAGTTCGCCACATAGATATGCGGTTCCTTGCGCTTCAGGATCGTTCCGAGATAGACGGCGAGATAGGCAACCCAGACGATGGTCAGCCACAGGTCGACATACCATTCGGGCTCGGCATATTCACGGGCTTGGGTGATGCCGAGCACGTAGCCGGTCGCGGCCATGACGATGAAGAGCTGGTAGCCCCAGAAGACGAACCAGGCGAGCGAGCCGCCGAAGAGGCGCGCGCGGCACGTGCGCTGCACCACGTAGAACGAGGTCATGATCAGCGCGTTGCCGCCAAAGGCGAAGATGACAGCCGAGGTGTGAACCGGCCGCAATCTTCCGAAGTTGAGATAGGGCGCAATGTTGAGGTCGGGAAACGCCAGCTGCAGCGCGATGATCACACCGACGAGGAAGCCGACGACGCCCCAGAACACCGTGGCGATCAGGCCGTAGCGGACCACCTCGTCGAAGTAACCGGATATGTCGGCTTTGCGCTGTTGGTCAGCCGGTGAAAACTCGACGTTCCTGACAAGCAGCAACGTTCCCGCCACCAGGCAGAGGCAGAGTATGCCCATATGGACCGCAAAGAGATGGTCGTGCGCGAATGCGGCTGCGAGCAGCGCTAGAAACGCTGCGACCGCGACCACCACCGTTTCCGTCGTGTAATTCATGATGTCGTCCCCAGTGCACAGGCGACCGCCTCGCGGCCGGCTTTCTCGGATTTCGAGGCAGGACTGTCACGAAGCCGGGACTAGCTCCTTGATCTACATCAACAAGGGACTGGAAGCGTCGGACGAACCGCCGCTGTTACACACTGTTACAAACTTTCACCCTTTGGCACCGTCTGCTCATTCATGTGTGACACAGCGGCTTTCTACTGCACGCACTGCCACAAGGGGACACGACGATGCTGATGCAGAACAACCACGCGTTCGACAATACCGAGAAGACGTTAGAAGCCCTTCATGCCGGCGAATCGCTATCGTCGCTCTTCGTAAGTTCGACCGCCGAGGCCGTCGCGGCCGGCAAGGCGATTTGTTGGGAGGGCGATAAGGCCAACCATCTCTTCCAGGTGGTAGAAGGAGTCGTGCGCCTGCACCGCATCATCGGCGAGGGGCGCCGGGTGATAACTGCGTTTCATTTCGCCGGTGACCTCATCGGGGCGTCGTTGCAGAATGATTTCATTTTCACGGCAGAGGCCGTCACCGAATGCAAGATCCGCCGGATATCGCGCAAGAGTTTCCACGACGAAGTCGCCCGGTCGGATGCGCTCGGCCCCGCCTACATCTCGCTACTTTGCCAGGAGGCAGCCGCCGCGCATGAACAGATGGTCCTGCTGTCGAAGAAGAATGCCGAGGAGCGCCTCTGCAGCTTCATCGTCAAGCTGGCATCCCGCCGCAACCCGCGGCCGCGGCAAGGCTTGCTGCGTGTCCCCATGAACCGCCAGGACATTGCCGACCATCTCGGCCTGACCATCGAGACCGTTTCCCGCACGATCACGAAACTTGCGTCGCGCAACATCGTTGTTCCCGAGGGCAGGCATGACCTCAGGATCGTCAATCTCGCCCGACTGGTGCAGTTGTCCGGCGACGCTGATGATTTTTCGGGGGATTCCTGTCATAGGGTCAACCTGCACTGATGCAACAAGCCGCAGGATCGACATTCATGCCTCATCGCCTCGTGTCACCGAGAACCGCATCGCCGCAGGAGCTGGATGCCATGGTGCACGTGCTCGACGGCGCAGATATCCTGGTCCATCGTTTCGACGGGACGATCACGCACTGGTCCATCGGCTGCGAGAACATGTATGGCTGGGCACGAGAGGAGGCCGTCGGCGAGAAAGTCTACGACCTGCTGGCGACGAAGTTTCCCGAACCGGCGGAAAACATCCGCGACCAGCTGAAATCACGCGGTTTCTGGCAGGGCGAGGTCATTCACCGCCACAAGAGCGGCCACGAGATTCATGTCGCGTCCCGCTGCGTGCTGGTCAATCTCTCGGACGGGGAGTTTGCCGTTATCCAGACGAACAGCGACGTCAGCGCCTTGAGGCGGGCTCAAGAGGCGGTCAAGTCTCGTGAGGCGCATCTCAGTTCAATCCTTGACACCGTCCCCGATGCAATGGTGGTGATCGACCACAAGGGGACAGTTCTGTCGTTCAGCAAGGCTGCCGAGAAACTGTTCGGAATGTCATCGGATCAGATTTGCGGCCGCAACGTCAACAACCTGATGCCAAACCCCTACCGCGATGCTCATGACGGCTATATCGACCATTATATCGAAACCGGCGAGAAGCGCATTATCGGCTACGGGCGCGTCGTGACTGGGCAGCGGGCCGACGGCTCGCAATTCCCGATGGAGCTTCATGTCGGCGAGGCGACGGTCAACGGCGAGCGGATCTTCACCGGCTTCGTCCGGGACTTGACGAGCCGTTTCAAGATTGAGGAGGATCTTCGCCAGGCACAGAAGATGGAAGCGGTGGGGCAACTGACCGGGGGCATCGCGCACGATTTCAACAACCTCCTCACCGTCATCAGCGGCAACCTCGAAATGATCGAGGACAAGCTGCCGCCGGGCAGCCTTCGCGATCTTCTCAAGGAGGCCCAGGCCGCAGCGCAGGATGGAGCGATTCTCACCGGCCAGCTGCTGGCCTTCGGCCGGCGCCAGCCGCTGAACCCGAAGCATGCCGATCTCGGTCAGCTCGTCACCGGCTTCGCGGACCTGCTGCGCCGAACCCTCGGCGAAGATATCAAGCTGTCGACCGTCATCGACGGATCCGGCCTCGACGTACTGGTCGACAGTTCGCAGCTTCAGAACGCCATTCTGAACATCGCCCTGAACGCAAGGGACGCCATGCCGAAGGGCGGCAGTCTCACCACGACGATTTCGCGCGTCCACCTCGATGCCGATTATGCAAAAATGTACCCCGAGGTGCGCAGCGGCAATTTCGTCCTCATTACCATGACGGATACCGGCGCCGGGATGACCGAGGAGGTCAGGAAGCGGGCGATAGAACCGTTTTTCACGACGAAGGAAGTCGGCTCCGGCACCGGTCTCGGCCTCAGCATGGTCTATGGTTTCGTCAAGCAATCGGGCGGGCACCTTCAGCTCTACAGCGAGGTGGGCCGCGGCACGACGGTTCGGATTTATCTGCCGGCCGTCAACGAGGCGAAGCCCCGCCAATCCGTGCCGGATCAGGACGCCGGCGAGAGCCAGCTGCCCCGCGGTGACGAGATGGTGCTGGTAGTCGAGGATGACGCCCGCGTCCGCCGCGTCGCCGTCGCCAGGCTCGCTTCGATGGGCTATGAAGTGCGCGAAGCCGAAAACGGCCACCGCGCACTCGGTCTCCTCAGGGAAAATGCCGACATCGCGCTCCTGTTCACCGACATCGTGATGCCGGGCGGGATGACGGGCGACGAGCTCGCACGAAAGGTGCGCGTCTTGCGGCCCGACATCGCCGTTCTGTTCACGTCGGGATATTCCGAGCCGGGTCTTGCGGGCAAAGGAATCGTACCCGGCGCACAATGGCTGCGCAAGCCCTATACGGCAAGGGAGCTGGCGTCGAAGCTCCGCGAGCTTCTCGACGCGAGGTGAGCTCCAGGCTCGCGATCATCCGAACTATCGCGTCGGACTGACGTTCGCCAGGCGAGCGTCTTTCCGGCAGTTCCGATGGCTTCCGCCGATCAGGCTGGAATATCGCAATTCCCCTTCGAAAATCCGACATTACCAGCAGGGGCAACCGGCACTACACCGCTTCGGTTGCCCGACGCAGGCTTGACGCAATGCCGATCCGGCAGCCGAAATCCGATCGCCGGCCTTTCTCGCGAACTTGACGGGCGTCAAAGAAGCCAATCCCGGCATCTCCTAAAAGACGTTCATGAGGCCGATCGAGCCTCGCAGAACAGGAGATTGCAAATGCGTTTGAAATTCGGTCTGATCGCTGCAACGGCAGCCTTGATTGTCTCGGCAGCGCCGTTGATGGCAGCCGACCACCAGGTTCAGATGCTCAACAAGGGCACGGACGGCGCGATGGTTTTCGAGCCCGGCTTCCTGAAGATCGCCCCCGGCGACACCATCACCTTCATTCCCACCGACAAGAGCCACAATGTCGAGACCTTCAAGGGGCTCATTCCGGATGGCGTTGCCGAATTCAAGTCCAAGCCGAACGAGCAATATCAGGCGAAATTCGACGTTCCGGGCGCTTATGTCCTGAAATGCACGCCGCATGCCGGCATGGGCATGGTTGTCCTGATCCAGGTCGGCGACAACCCGGCCAATCTCGAAGCTATCAAAACCGTAAAGGTACCGAACATGGTGCGCAAGCGGCTCGATGCCGACCTCACCCACATCATCCAGTGATCAGTGAACAGTTGCGGATGGCCGCGCTTGTGCTGCCATCCCGCATATTGGAGAACCAGATGTTCAAGCCTGAGCAACGGGAGCGCTGACATTCGCGTCCCCGTCATGGCTCGCGTTTTCGGCGCGCTCAATCCCCGGCAGGTCGTTCTCCGCCTGAAGAACCCGGAAGCCGCTATCGAACCGATAAAGTTCGAACTGACCAAAGCGCCGGACCCAGCTGGAAGGCAAGCGGCCTTCCCGTGAGGGACCCGAAAGGCTGGTTGGCGGATCTGGAATTGCTCATCGACGATTCCATTCCGTGTATCTTGAAGGCAGCCTGTCGAACTAGCGGTCGTAGCGGAAATTCAACCACGGCGTCTACTTGCCGGTCGTGAACAACCGACCCATCTTTAAGGGATGAACAAGGCGCCGACACTCCTGTCCCAGCTTGCCGGTCATGCCGAGACGATCCTCCTCGGCAAGGCGCTGGAGCAATTCGGCGCGCTTTGCCTGCGGCAGGGAGCAGGCGGTTTGGAAGTTCTGTTGATCACGACGCGCGAAACCGGCCGGTGGACCATTCCCAAGGGCTGGCCGATCAAGGGGCTCGCCCCGCATGAGGTGGTCGAGCGTGAGGCTTGGGAAGAGGCGGGCGTGAAAGGGCGGGCGAAGAAGCGCGCTTTCGGCTGTTTCTCCTATCTCAAGACGTTCCAAGATGGCACGCAGGTACCATCGTTCGTGACGGTTCACATCATGACGGTCCGCCGCACCAAGGCTAACTTCCCGGAACGGCGGGAACGCAAGCTGGCCTGGATGCCGCCTCTCGGGGCGGCGTCATTGGTGAACGAGCCGGAATTGAAAAGCCTGTTCCGGCGCGTGCGGCGGCGAGCGCTTTCCTGAGGCGCGGTCACTTAGAATTCCAGTTATCGCTCAGGCCGCTTCCGTTTCCTCGATCGCATTTTCCAAACACGCCGCAGTCGCCATGGCCCGCTGCACCAATCGCATGATTTCGCGTTCCGACCTGCGACCCGCCTCGCGGTTGCTCGTGCAATTGTCCCGAAGGTGATGTCAGGTTGATCGGATCAAGTGCGAATCCGGGAGCCTCTGAGCGATCATGCGGCTATTCCAACCACAACCCTCCAATGTGCGATCGCTCTCAGGCGATGGAGATGGACATCTATGGCTGAGCGTTTGGAAGGCCCAGGGACGAAGAGATTTCGGAACGCGGAGAAAACGCTGACGAAACGTTTCAACGCGCCGGGTGAGCGGAACCGTTGCATCTCGCGCTCCCGTTTTCGTAGCGGCAGGCGCGAGTTTTCGGCGCGGTCGTTCAACCCTTTGTGCGATCGATGCTCGACCGCCGGCATTGTCTGGCGCCGTGCAGCGCCGTAAGGCCGGAGTTTGTCGGTGACGATGCGCTTGGGAAGGCCTCATCAGCCGAATAAGCAGCCACGTGGCAGCCCGGGATGGCTGGCCCCAGCGGCTTCCGACGGTCAGGTCCACGCAACAGCCAAACGGACTGCTCATGCAGCCTAGAATGCAGCCTTCACCGGGTGCTTTACTGCCGAATTTCCAGCCTCCGATAGACGACAAGCGTGGCTGTCGGCAGAGACGCTTCGCCATGGTCGTTGTCGCCTCACTGCCCGAAGCCGTCTGAGGCGAGATTCCGTTGGCTTTTGCGACCTCACGAACCGCTTTGGCCCTCGCTATTGAGAGCCAGCGCAAAACGGATGCAATCAAGCAAAATCTGTTCGCCAAACGGTTTGGTCAGGCAGCCGACGACGTCCGCGCCCAACGCGGTCGCGCGCACATTCTTTTCCGGAAAGGCGGTGATCAAAACAGTCGGAATGCTCTTGCCCAGTGCGACCAGCCGACGGTGCAGATCGAGCCCGCTCATTCCAGGCATATTGATGTCCGTCACGAGGCAGGCCGTGCGGGCGATATTGGGGAATCTCAAGAAATCATCCGCGCATGCAAAGGTCTCGGCGTCAAATCCCATCGACCTCATGAGTCCCTTGATAGCCTCCCGGATCGACTCGTCGTCGTCGACGATCGCAATCAGAGGTTTCTTGGTTGGCACTGCCGCCTCCCGACTTCGCCGACTGGCGTCGCGCGTAATTGGCGTTATGGCGCAACTGGACTTATTATCGGGCGGCGACAAAGGCATCGCAAGCTATACGCTCGTATACGCTGCTAAACGTTCTGCGAGAACTGGGAATCTAAACGCGCGGAACATTGGAGATGAGGAGACCGACGCGCGCTGCGCAAACGGAGCCATACGCGCGTGGGAAGTTCGTTGATGCAGAAAATGTGGGCTGGAGGACGGTCATCTCGATGTGCCCGCGCCGAAAGGGTGGAGAGCCGCACTGCAGGCTACCAACTTTCCCGAAACAACTAAGGTTCGTTCGCCGGTGGCAGGCTCCAGGGTGCGCAAACGCCCTTAGCGGCCGCCCGCATCCACCCTTGTAGCCGGGATGATTATCGCGCATTAATGGCGTGCGAAAGGAAACCCGTTTCGGCATTGGTTTTCTCATCGCGTGGCCAGTCCGGCGTAAATAGGAAACTATCCCAACGTCGATTCACATTGGGGGTTCTGACGATTGACCGAGGCGCTAGCGACCATCATTGTTATCGATGATGACCCCGAGGTCAGGGAGGCGCTTGGGAGTTTGCTGCGTTCCGTCGGCTTTGCCGTCAATCTCCTCGCTTCCGTGGGCGACTTCCTCAGGTCCGGTCGACCCGATGGACCGACTTGTCTCGTGCTCGATGTCCGGCTTCCGGGACAAAGCGGTCTTGATTTTCAGCTCGAGCTGGCGCGAGAAAATATTCAGTTGCCGATTGTCTTCATCACCGGGCACGGCGACATCCCCATGTCTGTCAAGGCGATGAAAGGGGGCGCGGTCGAGTTCCTGACGAAACCGTTCCGGGACCAGGACTTGCTCGACGCCATTCACATCGGCTTGGCGCGCGACCGCGAATGGCTTGAAAATGAAAAGGCGCTGGCGACGGTGCGCGCTCGTTTCGCTAGCCTGACCCCACGGGAGCGCGAGGTGATGGCTTTGGTGGTGACAGGACGGCTCAACAAGCAGATTGCCAGCGCCCTAGGCGTGAGCGAGATTACCGTGAAGGTTCACCGCAGCCAGGTCATGCAGAAGATGGGCACCAGGTCCCTGCCCGAACTCGCGCGTATGGCTGACAAGCTGATGCTCGCGCCAGGAAAGTCTCAAACGAACTCATAAAGGTCTTGGCTGCGCGTATAGGTCACCCCTTCCTCATTGGTAATCGATCCTTCCTGGTGGCCAATAGCCCCTAGGGAAGCCCTCCTCTATGGTGCGTGATCCTCCCCCTCCCAGGCCGGATCGCTACCGATCGGCCCGCCTTGGCCTCCCACCCCGCGGGAGGCTTCTTTTTGGCCTCAGTCCCGGCAGGACACTTTCGACTCCAACACCGACGCCGAATCGCAACTGACGGCACTCGTGCGCGCGGTGGAGTAGCTCAGAATCGCCCCAGCCATTGCGGGCTAGGATGACTTCGTCGACATCGCTGAGCAGAAGTCCGCTGATGGGTATCCGTGCCGCTATTCCAAAGTATCGCAAAGCGAAACCACAGTATAATGTCCCGTCGTCCCTTCCATCGCTAGACTCTACTCGTTGCCTCGCGAGACAGGTAGCGAATCCCCCCGTTGCTACCACCAAGCTTCGGCGCTCCCTCCATCCGAAGCTCTGCGGGTCCACGCCCGCCCGACCGCCCAGCAGCCGCTGGGCGGTCTTTCGTAGAGGTAGACCGAGTATCGACCGGGCGGGTGATGGCCGCTCGTTGTTGGGACGAACAGGCGAGATGTGGTAAGAAGTGAGGAAGTGGTTGCCGTTCGTCATCGCTTTGGCCAATTTGACCGGACGGATCTCCGAAACGAAAGTGGCTGTGCCAATTGCGACAGGCGACGTGACGAAGTCGGCAAGCGGGCACATCCTTTTTCTTCGGCGTTGGTGGAGATGGGAGTTTGGAGGTTCTTTGGGAGGACGGTGATCGCGTGTTCCACAGGCAACGGCGCCTGGGTGCCGACGGCAAGTGGAACCCGGTACTGGTCGTGCTTTCGGCCCTTGAGTACCCGACACCTTCAAGCCTCGGTCGCCTCGACCATGAATACGGATTGAAGGATGAGCTCGATAGCGCATGGGCGGTGCGACCGCTTGAGTTGGTGCGCGAAGGCGGCCGGACCATGCTGGTGCTTGAAGATCCGGGCAGCGAACCGCTCGCCCGGCGGCTCGGAACTGCAATGGAAACGGGACTTTTCTTGCGCCTAGCGATCAGCATTGCCGCTGCGCTCGGCAGAGTCCACCAGCGCGGCCTGGTCCACAAGGACATCAAACCGGCCAATATCCTGGTAACGGGCACGGGCGCCGAGGTGCGGCTAACCGGCTTCGGCATCGCCTCACGCCTATCCCGCGAGCGGCAAGCGCTCGAGCCGCCCGAAGTGGTCGCGGGAACGCTTGCCTATATGGCCCCTGAGCAGACCGGGCGCATGAACCGCTCGATCGACTCCCGCAGCGACCTTTATGCGCTCGGCGTGACGCTTTACGAGATGCTGACAGGGAGCCTGCCTTTTGCCGCTTCCGACCCGATGGAATGGGTGCATTGCCATATTGCACGACAGCCGATGCCGCCCAACGAGCGGACGGCGGACGCTTCACCGGCAGTCTCGGCCATCGTCTTGAAGCTGCTCGCCAAGACGGCCGAGGAACGATACCAGACGGCAGGCGGCGTCGAGCGCGATCTGAGGCGCTGTCTCAGCCAATGGGAAATGCACGGCCGGATCGAGGCATTCCCGCTCGGCGAACGCGATATCCCGGACCGGCTGCTGATTCCAGAGAAGCTGTACGGGCGGGAGCATGAGGTCGAGACCATGCTCGCTGCCTTCGACCGCGTGGTGCTGGGCGGAGGCCCGGAGTTGGTGCTCGTCGGTGGCTATTCCGGCATCGGCAAGTCGGCGGTGGTCAACGAACTCCACAAGGTATTGGTGCCGCCGCGCGGGCTGTTCGCATCCGGCAAGTTCGACCAGTACAAACAGGACATCCCCTATGCGACCCTGGCGCAGGCCTTTCAGGGCCTGCTCGAGGGGCTCCTCGCCAAGAGCGAGGCGGAATTAGCACCGTGGCGCGAGGCGCTGAGCGAGACGCTGGGACCGAACGCAAAGCTGATGGTCGATCTCGTCCCCGAATTGAAGCTCGTCATCGGCGACCAGCCTTCGGTCTCGGAACTTCCACCACAGGACGCGCAGCGGCGATTCCAGTTGGTATTCCGGCGGTTCATCAGTGTTTTTGCCCGGCCCGAACATCCTCTGGCGCTGTTCCTCGACGATCTCCAATGGCTCGACGCCGCAACGCTCGATCTGCTTCAGGATCTGCTGACACGGTCGGATCTGCAACACCTCATGCTGATCGGTGCCTATCGCGACAACGAAGTCACCGCCGACCATCCGCTGATGCGGACGCTTGACGTGATCGGGACCGCCGGCGGCAAGGTCTCGGAGATCACGCTTGCGCCGCTCACTAAATACTATCTCCAGCAGTTGATCGCAGATACGCTCCACTGTCAGCCCGATCGTGTGGCCCCGCTCGCTCGAATGATGCACGACAAGACCGGCGGCAATCCGTTCTTCGTCCGTCAGTTCCTGTTTTCGCTCGCCGAAGAGGGAGTGCTCGCGTTCGACTATCGCGCAGCATGCTGGTCCTGGGATCTCAAGCGCATTCACGCCAAGGGATACACCGACAACGTGGTGGACCTCATGGTCGGCAAGCTCTCGCGTCAGCCGCCCGAAACGCGGAAGGCGCTGCAGCAGTTCGCCTGTCTTGGAAACACCGCAGATATCAGGGTGCTTTCACTCGTGCTCGGGACCCCGGAGGAGCAAGTCGCCGGGGCCTTATGGCCTGCCGTCGCTCACGAACTGCTCGAGCGTCTGGCAGGCACTTACCGGTTCGTCCACGATCGCGTTCAGGAAGCCGCCTATTCGCTTATCCCGGAGGATCGACGCGGCGAGTTACACCTTCATATAGGCAGACTACTTGCAGCGAATACTACGCCGGAGCGGATTGACGATCATGTCTTCGAGATTGTCAGCCAGCTTAATCGCGGAGCCGCACTGATCACCTCGGCTGAGGAGCGCGAGCAACTGGCAGAGTTCAATCTGATGGCCGGCAAGCGCGCCAAGGCCTCGACGGCATACGCTTCCGCTCTGAACTATTTCGTTGGTGGCACGATCATGCTTTCCGGAGACCGCTGGGAGCGCCAGCACCAACTTGCATTTGCGCTCGAGCTGAACCGGGCCGAATGCGAGTTCCTGCTTGGCGCGCTACCGGATGCGGAGAACCGGTTAGCCCAGCTTTCCAGTTGTGCTGTCGGCTCCGACGACCAGGCTGCTGTCGCCTGCCTGCGCATTGATCTGTATGCTGCGCTCGGGCAGACCAGCCGCTCCGCAGACGTCGGTCTCGACTACCTGAGGCAGTATCTCGGCGTCGACTGGTCGCCGCATCCGGCCGCCGCAGAGGTGCAACGAGAATATGACCGGATCTGGTCGCAGCTCGGGAGCCGCGCGATCAAGGATCTCATTGATCTGCCGTTGATGAGCGACCCAGCATCCTCCGCGACGTTGGATATTCTCACCCGGCTCGTGGGGGCGGTATGGCATACCGACGCGAACCTGGCATGTATGGCAATCTGCCTGGCTGTGAATCTGAGCCTCGAGCGCGGCAACAGCGACGGCTCCTGCTACCACTATGTGTCGCTTGGGTATATTGCTGGGCCGCGCTTCGGTGACTATGAGGCCGGTTTCCGCTTCGGTCAGCTAGGCTGCCAACTGGTCGAAAAACACGACCTCAAGCGCTTTCAGGCGAGGACTTACAAAGACTTCGGGGCTCACGTCATACCGTGGACGAGACATGTCCGAAGCGGCCGCGACATGTTGCGGCGAGCCCTTGAAATTGCCGATCAAAGCGGCGACCTGACGTTTGCCGGATACAGCTATGCCAGTTTGAATTCGAATCTGCTGGCGGCAGGAGATCCGCTTATGGAAGTGCAACAGCAAGCGGAGATCGGCCTCACATTTGCGCAAAAGGTGCAGTTCCAGTTCGTCATCGATCTCACCAGCGCGCAGGTCGGGCTCGTTCGGACACTGCGCGGGTTGACCCGGAAATTCGGTTCCTTTGACGACGACGGATTTGACGAAATTGAGACCGAACGCCGGTTTTCGGAAAATCCGAATCTTGCGGAAATCTGCTACTTCGTCAGAAAACTCCAGGCCAGATTCTTCGCGGGCGACTATGGGGCGGCCGTCGATGCGTCGTTGCGGGCGCAGAGGCTGCCATGGACATCGGTGGCGCATTTCGAAGAAACGCCGGAGCATCATTTCTACGGCGCCCTGTCCCGCGCCGCGTGCTGCGACGATGCTGTGGCAGACCGGCGGGCGCGGCATATGGAGGCTCTGGTTTTCCACCACCGACAGCTTCAGATCTACGCGAAGAATTGCCCGGAAAACTTCGAGAACCGCGCCGCCCTTGTCGGCGCCGAGATAGCACGCCTTGAAGGCCGCGAAATCGACGCCGTGCGCCTATACGAACAAGCGATCCGCGCAGCGCGCACCAACGGCTTCCTTCATCATGAAGCCCTCGCATATGAACTCGCCGCCCGCTTTTATGCGCAGGGGGGCTTCGAGGACTTCAGTCGTCTCTATCTCCGCAACGCGCGAGGCTGTTATTTACGCTGGGGCGCCGACGGTAAGGTGAGGCAACTCGACCAACTCTATCCGGACCTGAGAGGGGACGAACGCGGTCCGACTCCAACAAGCACTATTGGTGCACCGGTCGAGCAACTCGATCTTGCAACCGTAATCAAGATCTCGCAGGCCGTGTCAGGCGAGATTGTCCTTCAAAAGCTGATCGACACTGTCTTGCGCACCGCCGTTGAGCAGGCGGGCGCCGAGCGCGGCCTGTTGATCCTACCGCATGGCGGTGAGTCACGAATCGCGGCGGAGGCCACGACTTGCGGTGAAGCGGTCGCGGTGCATATGCTCGACGAGATAGTCACACAGTTCACGCTGCCACAATCGCTCCTTCGTTATGTCTTGCGCACGAACGAAACCGTGGTCCTCGACGACGCAGCAGCTCAGAATCCATTTGCCGCGGACCCATATGTTTGTCAGCACCGCGCTCGTTCTGTTGTCTGTGCGCCGCTGCTCAATCAAGGCCAACTGACCGGGGTACTCTATCTTGAAAATAACCTCGCCCCTCGGGTCTTCGCGCCGGCTCGAATCGCGGTGCTGAAGCTGCTCGCCTCGCAGGCAGCAATCTCACTGGAGAATACACGGTTGTACCGCGATCTCGCTGAGCGCGAAGCCAGGTTCCGTCGCCTCGTCAAGGCCAACATCATCGGCATTATCATCTGGGATATCGATGGTCGCATTTTTGAAGCCAATGACGCGTTCCTCCGCATGTTGGGATACGACCGAGAGGACCTTGCCTCGGGTCGGCTATCATGGACGGACCTGACGCCGGTCGAATGGCGCGACCGCGACGCACGGACCGTCGCAGAGCTGAGGATGAGGGGGGCAGTCCAACCGTTCGAGAAGGAGTATTTTCGGAAAGATGGCACCCGTCTGCCCGTGCTGATCGGCGGTGCACTGCTAGAAGAAAGCAGGAACGAAGGTGTCTCTTTCGTCCTCGATCTGACAGAGCGGCGGCAGGCCGAAGAGGCGTTACGGGAGAGCGAGGAAGCCTTGCGCGAGGTGCAGGGACAACTGGCCCATGCAAATCGCGTCGCCACAATGGGCCAGTTCACAGCGTCCATCGCCCATGAAGTCAATCAGCCGCTCGCCGCATCGCTCACCAACGCCCAGGCGGGGTTGCGCTGGCTCGGCACCCATCCGCCCAATTTGGAGGAGGCGACTCAGGCGCTGGGCCGGATCGTCGAGAACGCCAATCGAGCCAGCGATGTCATCGGCCGGATCCGTGCTTTGATCAAGAAGGAGCCGGCTCGCAAGGAGCGATTCGACCTCAATGAAGCCATTCGTCACGTAATTGCCTTGACCGGCAGTGAGGTGCTCCGACAGGGCGTCACGCTGAGGACAGAATTCGCAACGGGCCTCCCGCCCGTACAAGGAGATCGCGTCCAGCTGCAACAGGTGATCCTAAACCTCATCATGAACGCCATCGAGGCGATGAGCGGCAATAATGAGGAACAGCGCGAACTGCTGATTAGCACCGAGATAGGGGCCGCAGGAGGCGTGGTTGTCGGCGTGCGCGACTCGGGTCCAGGCCTGGACCCACAAACCATAGACCGTGTTTTTGAGGCCTTCTACACGACCAAATCGAGCGGCATGGGCATGGGCCTGGCGATCTGCCGTTCGATTATCGAGGCTCACGGCGGTCGGATGTGGGCAACCGCTAGTGAACCTCGCGGGGCAGTCTTTCTGTTTACCCTGCCTCTCGAACCAGACGAGACCGCTGGCGCAAAGCATGGCGCAAACGGCAATGTTGGGAAACTGATAGGACCGACAACTGGCTGAAGCTCTCGCAGCCTGGGCAGGTCTCAGCGAAGTGTGAAGGCCATCGGCGTAAACCCCTCCTCCATCACGAGACGACTGAGTTGCGGCCGAAGCTGAATTCACCTTCACGACGCGGTCATCGGGCCAACAGGGGCAGCAGTGGCGAAAGCAACAAGCGCGTCGATCATGGTGCGAAATCGTGCGACAGGAAGCTGAACGACGCGGTTGAGAGCATCAACGTGTTGGCACCAGCTAAAAGGTGCCAGCCATCAAGCTCGATGATCCTCAAGTGCGGACCAAAGACCCTTTCCAAGACGCGGATCGCCTGGCTCAATTCATGTTCATGGAACTCCCTGAAGGGCAAAATTCCTCGAAGTCCTCTACAAGACGGACAAGCCCGAGGGAGCAGCACCATAGACCGATTGGCGTCCCGGTCAGGTACAGGGTAAAGGCAGATCTCCCGGCGTGCAAAGCTCGGCCCCAGACAGGCGTGGTTGTTTCACCTCGCATGACGGAAAACATCATCAAGTGAGCCCCAAAGGCCGTATTCGGCGATGATGAACCATCTAGTGGAATCTGGAGCGGATAGCCCGCAAGCCAGGGCCCAGCTTTCCCATATGCGCTGGGAAATGACGTCAAAGGGACCAAATCGATTTCGATGCGGTTGAATTCATGCGTCATGGTGTCAATCCCTAGAAGGAACGCTGAGGAACGAAGATGCAAACGTTGAGGCCAGCACTCGCCCGCACCGTGTATCTGTGAAACTGCCGTCGGAGCAACGATCCCGACTGCAAAGAATCAGCCGCTGGCTTGCGCATAATGCGCACCTAGACTTGAAGCTTTTCCCTTCGTCCAGTTTCCGCTCCGAATAGTGTCTCCGTCCATCCAGGCGGCCCCGCGTCCCGAAGCGCCTTGATCGTTTGCGGCGCCGGAGAATGTATCCGTACCGTAGCAGGACGCTCCTCGACCTTCTATTGATCAGGAGGAAGGTCGAGTAACGGAGAGGGAGGGGATGACTTATACGAGGGTTTAGGAGTCCTTAATCGGAGGTACGCAGACGGCGTGATGTCTCCGCTAGAAACTCGGCCATCACCCGCTCCGACATGATGCCGATATCGCGCTCCTTTTCGGCCAATGACATCGACCAGATAGATGTCGTCCCGAAGTTGCCTTGTACGAGGGTGTTAAGCGCCATTGCGGTGTATGAGGCGAGACGCCGAGACTGTGGGGCCCTGTCCTACAGCACGTCAATCGTCACGCTGCATCCGTCGTCTTGAGCGCGACCCGCTGGGAGAACACAGGGTAATGCGTGGACACTTCATGCTCGAAATGAGTGGCTGAGCCCGGCATGGCCCCTGGCAGCCCGCCCATCTGCTGTGTCCGTATAGTTTCCGTATACGCAAGTATGATGGCGGGCCTATGCAGTTTGTCTTAACGTTTGCTCATAAGTGCTAACTCCGCCAGGCTGCTCATGTTCGCACCGGCGTCGCTACCCATTCACAGAACGTTGGAACCGGTGGCCGGTCTCAGGTTCCAAAACCGTTAGGAAGGACGCACAATGCCGACGGTATCTCCGACTGCTATCACGCCGCCAGACGGGCACGTTGTCACCGCCCGCGAGGCGCTTGAGCCCCTTTACGAAAGACTGGAGCTTCGCACCGATTCCACCTTGCTTTCGGCGGCAATGGAAGCAGGATGGCCCGCCGAGGAGGCAACGAACGCGGTGGCTGCCCTAAGATTGCAAGACGCCCTCAATATTCTCGGCCGAGCGTTCTAAAGCAATTGAACCAACGAGGATTATCCAACTCGATGAACGAGCGCTGCGTCAATGGAATCGTCCTCAAGCAATAGAATGTTGAAAGAAGACGTCACTATGGCTTCCCCAGAGCTGCTGGCGGCGGCTCATTGACGGCCGCCTGCTCGCCTTCCTGAACTGGCTGCAAGAACAGGAGCCCATGCAGAATCGGCCCAGAGTCACAACCGTGCAAAGGGGCAGGAGCGTTGCGCAAATGGCCAGTTGTTTCTAAAGCCATTCGGGAAAACACCAGAGACTCGCCTGGTGGCCACGGTTTAGCAGATTAACCAGGGTATCGGCCTCCTCGGCGGTGAGCATGTCCATGACAAACCCATCGATAACGGCCGGCTTTCCGATGACGTTATCGAACACCGTCCAGAAAATGTTGAGGTTCTTGCAAAGGCTATATCTTTGCGCTGTCATCGTGAACTGCCTCCGGATGCGGCAAAGTTGGCCTTGCCTTATCCCGATTTTCTCAATTTCAGACATGACTGACCGGCGGTCCTGGACATCTGCGAGGCTCGTGATGGGTAGTCAGTAGCTCGGCAGAGAAACGAGGGCTCGCATTCAGCGGCTGGTACAGAAACCCCTGCCCCACAGAGAGCTAGGTGGCTCGTTGCCTTTAAGAAGGCCCTCGCAGTAAAGCATTTTTGTACCTGCCAATGAAGAGATGCATTGGAATCAGGCATGTTATCTACTCGTATAAGCGACCAGAGGATTTGTTGCCGCCCGGCAGCGTTGGCAATCGGTCGGTGGCGTCTCTGACCGCATTTCTGCTAAAGCTGCCGCTTGAGGACATGCGCGAACAGGCCGGAGCCGCCCGATTGGCGCCTCCGGTCTGGCTTGATATTCCTTGTTTTCGTGCAACGCGGCTTTAACTCTTTGTTCTCCTACATGTCGTTGTCCCCGAACCGCTGCAAACTTCCGGGCGACATGCATCAGGCTGCCTTGCTATGCGTGCGTCCGTGCGAGCCGAAATGGGCGTCGAATGCGGCCGCGACGGCACGGACCATGAAACGCGCCTGCTGGGACACGACAATCCGCTCGCCGCTGATCGTCACGACGCCGTCGGCCACCAGATCGCCGAGACGGTCGTTGCGCTCGACAAGGAAGCCGGTTTCGAAACCCGACCCGCTGCTCACCTTTCCGAGATCGACCTCGAAATCGCACATCAGCCTTTCGATGATCCTCGCCCGAAGCTTGTCCTCTTCGCTGAGAAGATATCCCTTGGCCGTCGGCAGCACGCCGGAGGCAACGCGTTCGACGTAAAGACCGAGAGGCACGTGGTTCTGCATATAGCCGCTCGGCAGCCGCCCGATCGCGGAAGCGCCGAGGCCGATCAGGCTGTCGCAATCATCCGTGGTATAGCCCTGGAAGTTTCTTCTCATCGCGCCATTGCGGGCGGCGAGCGCCAGCTGGTCGTCCGGCAGTGCATAATGATCGAGCCCGATGCGCTGATATCCGGCCTTCTGCAGCTCAGCGGCGATGGCTTCCGCCTGCTCGTTGCGCTGATTTGCGTCCGGCAGCGTGGTCTCGTCGATCAGGCGCTGATGTTTCTTGAAGGCGGGTATGTGGGCATAACCGAAAACGGCGAAACGTTCGGGACGCAGCGCTGCAGCCAGCCGGACCGTTTCGATGCAGGATTGGACGGTCTGTTTCGGAAGGCCATAAATCAGGTCGAAGTTGATGCTGCTCACGCCTGAACAGCGCAGGCCGACGACCGCCGTTTCCGTCTGCTCGAAGGACTGCAGCCGATTGATGGCCGCCTGTACGATCGGATCGAAGCTCTGGACGCCCAGGCTTGCGCGGTCGACGCCGTTTTCGGCGAGTGCATCGATCATGGGAGCGGCCAATGTGCGCGGGTCGATCTCGACGGCGACGCTGGCATCCGCCTCGAATAAGAAGGCGCTCCTGAGCTTTGCCATCAGCGCCGAAAATTCCTGCGGCTTCATGATCGTCGGCGTGCCGCCGCCAAAATGCACGTTCCTGACGGGCAGATCGTTTCCGGCCGCAAAGGAAACCAGTTCGATCTCTTGGCTCATCACATCAAGATAGTCGGCGACCGGAGCATCTTGCCGGGTGATGGTCGTGTGGCAGCCGCAGTACCAGCACATCGAACGGCAGAACGGGACGTGGAGATAGACCGAAACAGGGCCGGCTTTGGCGATCGCGGCGAGGCCGCTGGCATAGTCATCCGGCCCCACGGCCGCAGAAAAAGCCGGCGCCGTCGGGTAACTCGTATAACGCGGAAGCCGCGCATCGCCATATTTGGCGATCAGATCATCGGACATTGTCGCATCCCTTTTCAAAAGCAGGATGCTTTATGACCTGCGGCCGTGCTGTCTTCCTTGTCCCAAATCAATGATGATGTCTTCCCGGAATCATCCGGATATTTGTCCGCGTGGCAGGACGGTCCACCCCGCTTCGCCGCTCGTCATGCTCGCCATTGCACTGTTGTTTGGCGGCCATAGCGCGATGTTCGGCGCCGATCCCCTCGCCCTCTTCGGTTGATCGAAGTCAAAGCATCTTTCAGCCGGATCCTTAGCCTGCAGGGAAGTCTGGCGGCAGCCGCGGCGACGAGCCCACGACCCGGAGGGATAAAATGCCATATGAAATCGTCACGGCGAGCCTGGACGCGAAAGATAAGTCGGGTCGTATCGACGTCCGGTTCGGACCTGAGATCAAGACCCTCGTCGTTTCGCGGCGCGCCCTGCTGTCGGTGGCGTCGCCGCCACGGGCGACGGAACTCCGCCTTCTCCAGCACGTCGACACGTTCTGCCAGATCGCTGCTCGCCGCCTCGCCTCCACCAACGGCGACACGCTTCGCATCACCGCCAACGATGTCCGCAGATGGCTCTGCGCCTGGCAAATCTCGGAAAGCCCGGTGCCAATTCAGACGGCTCGCCATCCGTGATGCCAGATCCGGATGATTTCGGCCGAATCGGTTGCCGGTCTCCGATGAGGACAACCGACCGCTTGCTGATGACACCGGCTTGACCGGCATGTTAAAGACGGTGCCTGATACGGTCTGTAACGAGCAACGGCTTGGCGGATGGACGATGACAGCACCTCAACACGACGCGCACCTTCTCGTCGTCGATGACGACCCGCGCATACGCCAGATGTTGACGCGCTATTTCGAGGATGAGGGTTATACGGTCTCGTCTGCCGCCGACGGCACCGAGATGCGAGTGCGCCTGCGCCAGCAGAACTTTGACGCCGTCTTGCTCGACCTCGTTCTTCCGGGCGGCACGGACGGTCTTGATCTTGCCCGGGAAATCCGGGCCCAGTCCGACGTGCCGATCATGATGCTGACCGGCCGCGACGACGTCGTCGACCGAATCGTCGGTCTGGAGGTCGGCGCCGACGATTACATCGCCAAGCCCTTCCATCTCCGGGAAGTTCATGCGCGCCTGAAATCGATCCTGCGCCGCCGGCAACCTCCCGCGCGCGACGCCGAAGCGGCCAGCGAGGAGATCATCGGCTTCGAGGACTGGAAGCTCAATCTCAGCCGCCGCCAGCTGCTCGACCCCGAGGGCACGGAAATCGAACTGACGACCGGCGAATTCGATATGCTGACGACCTTCGTGCGGCATGCCGGCCGGGTCCTGACCCGCGACGTGCTGATGGACCTGACCAGGGGTCGAAACCTCGAAGCCTTCGACCGGACGATCGACGCCCAGATCGTCCGGCTGCGACGCAAGATCGAGACGGACCCGAAGAAGCCGCAATTCATCAAGGCGGTTCGCGGCGTCGGCTACGTCTTTACCGCAAGACTGGATTGACGGTTTCAGCGGAGGGCGGTGGCGTCGCTGCTCTTTCGGAGCCTTCGCATCAGCCGCTCATAAGGACCGCAGCAGGGCGTCGATCTCGGCGCGTGAAGGCATGGCGGGGGCCGTGCCATGCCGTGTGACCGCAATGGCAGCGGTCGCGCAGCCGAAACGGACGGCTTCGATCGGCGCCTGTCCTTCGGAAATCGCCGTCGCGAACCCACCGAGAAAGGCGTCGCCGGCGCCGGTTGTGTCAATGACATTTCCCGCGGCAAATGCGGGGACGAATTCGCTTTGCCCGGCCGCGTGATAATAGTATGCCCCGCGTTTGCCGAGCGTGATGATCACCGCTTGCGCCCCTCGATCGACCAGTGTGCGAGCTGCAGCACGTGCCTGATCATCGGTTTCGATCGCATGGCCCACCAATTCCGCTGCTTCGACTTCATTGGGGACAATGAAATCACACAGGCTGTAGATGCTGTCCGGTATCACCCGTGCCGGCGCGGGGTTGAAGATCGTCGTGGCCCCCGCCCCTTTCGCCATCGACAATCCATGCATGGCAGCCTCGAGCGGCTGTTCGAGCTGGGTCATGAAAATGGCGGCGCTTTCGATCTCCGCCCGGTTCGCATCGACATCCTCGATACCGATGAGGCCCGCCGCACCCGGCGCGACGATGATGGCATTGTCGCCGCTCACCTCGTCGACGAAGATGAAGGCGGCGCCGCTGGAAACGCCGTCCATCTTCATCACATTGGCTTTGACGCCCGCCTCCGCATAGGCTGACAGCGCCATCGCGCCGAACGGGTCGTTGCCGAGCCGTGAAATGAAGGTCACCTTGCCGCCCGCCTTCGCCGCCGCAATTGCCTGATTGGATCCCTTGCCCCCCGGCCCGAGCGTGAAACCGGACCCCATCAGCGTCTCGGCAATATGGGGCAGGCGCTTTGCCTTATAGGCCGTGTCGGCAGCAAAAATGCCCAGGATGACGATCCCGCTTTTCTCGCTCATCGGATCGCCTCCTCCGCTGGAATGACGCCCTTGGTCAGAAGGAAACATCCATAGAACCGCAGTTCCCCGGTTGCGATCACGCAATAAGCCTTCTTGGCAATGTCGTAGAAGGCCATGCGTTCGACGGGATACATCGGCGATGGCTTGCCCTCGGCGCGGTCGACGATCGCTTGGACTTCCTGCTGAATCGGCGGAATTTCATCCGGCTTGCCGATCACTTCCATGCGCCCCACCGACGGCTGGATGGGGGTGTCGAGCGGCAAGACCGACAGGACCGCGTCGATTGCCTGCGGTGCGGGAATGTTCTCCATGGTCAGCAATTTTCCGAGACGCGTCTGGCGGGCGATCGAATCCGACGGAAAATTCATGTCGGAGATGACGAGATAATCGCCATGTCCCATGTTGCAAAGTGCTTGCAGAATGTCGCCGTTGAGTTCGGCCCTGATTCCCTTGAGCATTGTTCTTTCCATCCTGTTCCCGTGGCCGGAGCGCCGGCCATGCTTCACTTGATATGTCCCGTCATGTCCGGCTTGGGTTGCGGGCATGGGCCGCTGGAACCGCGCACGATCAGCGATCCGTCGACCATTTCGTCTGCCGTGCCCGGTGGCTCCTCCAGCAGAAGGCTGACCGCGCGGCGTGCCAGCATTTCGGCCGGCTGCCGTATGGTCGTCAGCCGCGGCACGACGAGATTGGCGAGCGAAATGTCATCGAAACCTGTGACGGATAGTTTTCGCGGCACGTCGATCTTGAGGTCGCGGGCCGCGCGTAATGCGCCGATAGCCTGCTGGTCGCTGGCGGCCGCGATCGCCGTTGGCCGGTCCTGCGCCGGGCGCGACAGCAGGCTACGGGCAATTCTTTCGCCGGACTCGTAGTCGAATCTGCCGTAAGCGATTTCCAGGTCAACGGCCTCGCCAGTCTTGGCGAATCCGTCCAGGCGACTGACGAAGGCCTCCTTGCGTATGCGCCCGGCTTCGGTGTCGGTCGGCCCGGCAATATAGGCGATGCGCCGGTGCCCCAGCCCATAGAGATGATCGGCAATCAGCGTGGCCGCCTGCGCATGGTTGGTCGACACCAGGGGAAAGGCGCCGAAACGCCGGTCCAGCGATATGACCGGCACCGAGGCCGGCAGAGCAAGCCCCGAACCGTCGCTCGAAGCCACGACGATGATGCCGCGCACAGATCGGTCGAGAAAGGCCGAAACATGGCTCTGCTCCGCCTCGCTGTCGTTGTGCGAGCTTGCCAGCATCAGGCTATGACCGCATTCGAGCGCCGCGCGCTCGATGCTTGCCGCAAGCTGCGCAAAAAAAGGATTGGTGATGTCGGGAACGACGAGACCGATGACGTCGGTTCTGCTGGTGCGGAGCGCCCTTGCAGTGACGTTCGGCCGGTAACCAAGCGCCGAAATGGCGTCGTTGACCTTTTCGCGCAGCACCGGTTTGACCGCGGCTTCGCCCGACAACACGCGCGAAACGGTGCCCACGGATACGCCCGCATGTACGGCAACGTCCTTGACTGTCGGCATCTTCGCCATTTCCAACATCCCGCAGCTATTTTACGGCGCCCGCGGTCATCCCGGCGATGATATGCTTTTCCAGCACGACCCCGACGACGACCAGCGGCAGAATGCCGGCGGTGGATAGCGCAGCCATCGACCACCAGTTGATGCCCTGGCTGCCTGTCTGGCTGGCGATCATCACCGGCAGCGTGTTGGTGTTGGTGGAAGTCAGCAGCGCGGCGAAGAAATATTCGTTCCAGCACAGGATCAGTGCCAAAAGGAAGGCGGCAACCATGCCCGGCAGAACGAGCGGCACGATGATGCGGGTAAACGCTCCCCAGATCGACAGGCCGTCGACCAGCGCGGCCTCCTCGAGCTCGACCGGTATGGTTGCGAACTGATCGCGCATTATCCAGACGACGATCGGCAGAACCATCAGCGTATACACGGCGATCATGCCGGCATAGGTGTCGAGCAGCGCCAGTTCCTTGTAGAGAACCAGGAATGGCAGGGCGAGGACGACTGGCGGCATGATGAGCTGAGACAGGAAGAAAAAGGAGATGTCGGAATTGCGCATATGGCCGAATCTATAGGAGAAGCGGCTAAGGCCATAGGCTGCCAGCGATCCGAGCACGACGGCCAGGGCGGATGCGGCGGTGGAGATGATGACGCTGTTCCAGAGCCTGCGCATGAATTCGTCACGCACTGTCGAAATCTGCGAGATCGTATCGGGAGAGAGGCCGAGCGAGCGCCAGCCGAGCCAGTTCGGCGCGAAATTGAACCACGGGATGAGGTTGCCGCGCATGACATCCGCGGCTGTCTTGAACGAGGTCGACACCGTCCAGAACAGCGGGAAGATACAGACACACGCCCAGATGACGAGCAGCCCGTAGACGGCCAAACGCATGGCCCACCAGCGAATGCGTTGGCCCCGTCCGTATTTTTCGAAATCGATGCGAACCATCAGAGCCTTCCTGTCATCCGCTTCACGATGCGGTCGGAGATCTTCATCAGCCCGGTCATGCCGACGACGATGATCACCAGATAGACGAGCGCGAGCAGGGTTCCGTAACCGACATTCGAGCGATCACGATATTCGCGGTAGATGAAACTGGTGACGGAATCCGTCGCTCCTCCGGGACCTCCCGATGTCACCGTGATGATGATGTCGGCGAGCTTGAGCTTGAAGATGATGCGGATCATCACCGCCGTGACCGATACCGGAAGCATCAGCGGAAAAATCACCTGCCAGAAGCGTTGCCACTTGGTAGCGCCGTCGACTTCGGCCGCCTCCAGCACCTCCCTCGACAAGGCCTGCAGCCCGGCCAGCAGCATGATCATCATGAAGGGAATGAAGGTCCAGGCATCCATGATCATGATCGAAAGCCGCGCCGTCAGCGGCTCGCCGAAAAAGGAAGGGTTTTCCCAGCCGAGCCAGCGAGCCATGCGCGCGATCGGGCCGAAGCGGGTCTCCAGCATCGATTTGCCGACCATCCAACTCACCGCCACCGGCGACAACATCAAGGGCATGAGGAAAGTGACGCGCCAGAACTTTCGGGCAATGATTTCCTGGTTGAGGAGCAGCGCCAGCCCGAAGGCAATTGCATATTCTACAGCGATCGCAAGGCAATAAAGGATCATGTTGAACAAGGCGTTGGCATAGAACGGATCGGAGATCATCCGGCGCACATTGTCGAGCCCGTTGAACCGCCGCCCGGTGGAAGAGGCGAGGTTCCAGTCCGAGAAGCCGATCCAGAACGCAAAGAGCAGCGGGAAGACCACCATCGATACGACGAAAAGCGCCGCCGGCAGAACAAAGAGCGCCTTCTTGCCGGCCTCGCCGTAGATGACGACGCGGGTGACGCAGAGGACCACGGCCCAGATGAAATAGGCGTAGAGAACCGGCCGCCAGTTGGCAAAGCCCCAATCGCTCCAGCCAAATTCGTGGACAGCCTGCAATACAAAGGATGCCATGAACCATATGGCGCTCAGCCACAGGGCCACGCGGCCCCAGAAACGGCGGCTTGCAGAAATGGAGCCGGTTTCGACCGTGTGGAGCAGGTCGCCTTCGACTATCGACATTGATATTCCTCGCCCGGACGGGATGGGCGCTGGCGGAGCCTTTCAGTCCGCCAGCGCGTTTATGTCAATCGATCAGAGCCCGAGGCTCGCCCGATAGAGCTTCAGCTGGCTGTCGCGGCCGATCTGATCGGTGATCTTTTCCCAGGCGGCGGCAATCGCATCCGCGGTTTCCTGTGCCGACTTGTATTGTCCGGCAAAGCCCTTCGCCAATTCGTCCTCCGCAACGGAGTAGTATTGGAAGATGCCGGGGATGCGCGGCTCGATCGCAGCGTTCGGATGGTTGTAGCTGTCGGCGTTCGAGCCCAGATAGTCCTCGATGTAGGCGCGGTCGTAACCTGCCTTTTCCCATTCGTCGTAGTTGAAGTGCGACTGACGATAGGGCTGGAAGCCGGACGGATAGGCCGACGTCCAAAGGGACAGATCCTTGCCGCCGAGATGGGCGGCAGCAGACCAGGCCGCCTTGCGCTTCTTCTCGTCGCTGGAGACCCGCTTGGTGACGTAGATGCCCCAGCCGAGATAGGCCATGTTGGGCGCTTCGTTATACTTGTCCTCCCATTGCCCGGACTTGCGGTTGTAGACGCGGTTGGAGCCGCGGTTGATGCCGAAACCGACCACGTCGCCGACGACCGAGGTGTCCGAGGTGCGCGCGCTGGAGCCGACGTCGCCCCACCACATCAGCATGGCCCCGGTGCCTGCCAGGAACTGCGAAAAGGCCGTTGTGTTCGGATCCGCATTGATCTGATCGGCCGGATATGCCTTTGCTGCGATCAGATCCAGGACGTCCTGGATCGCCTGGACCCAGGCAGGGTTGTTGACCAACGGCTTCATGTTTTCTGGGTCGAACAGCCACGCCGGATCACCGGGATATTTGGCATAGGCCGTCGCGCGGTTCTCGATGAAGTAGAAGCCGAAGCCACCCCAGCCCTTGAGCGGGTCGAGATAGCCGTAGGCCGGCTGGCCGGTCAGCGGATCGGTCTTGCCGATCAGCGCCTTGGACGCTGCGTTGACGTCCTGCCAGGTCTTCGGCGGCTCGGCCATGCCGCTGATCGAGCCTTCGCCGAAGTAGTCCTTGCGATAGGCGAAGGTATGGCAATCGCCATCGATCGTGACGCGATAGGTCTTGCCGTCCCAGGTGCCGACCGGCGGTTTCAGGTAGTTCACCAGGTCGTCGGCTTCGATCTGCTTTGCAGCCCAGTCGGGCATCTCGTCGAGAAGCCCGCGTCCGGCGGTGTCGCCTTCGAAGGGTGCGCCCATTTCCAATATGTCGTAGTCAACCGTGCCGGTTGCGATCGACTGCTGAAGGCGGGCGTTGTAATCGGCCTGGGCAAGGTCGATCCAGTTGATCTTGGCGCCGGTATAGGCTTCCCAAGGCTTCAGGAAGCCGCGGAACAGGAAGTTGTGCAGATTCTGGTTGTTGAGCCCCATGAAGGTCAGCTCGACACCTGTGAATTCGCCCTGCTTGACATTGGCCTTGGTCGGGCCGAGGCAGAGATCGCCGACTTTCTGCCAGTCCGCGTCCGTGGGCGAACCCTTGCCGACGCCCGGGATCTGCAGGAGCTGGGCGCGCAGATCATCGGCGGCGAATGCGCTGCCGGCAAATCCGCCCATCGCGCCGGACAGGCCGAGCAGAGCCGCCGCACTTGCCGTTCCGCGCAAAATGTCGCGGCGGCTTGCCTGACGGCGCATCAATGCATCGTATATTTCGACTTTCATGTCTTCCTCCTCCACGTTTGGTGCGCTGCCGCCAGCCAGTGTTCCGGATCGGCTCCGGCCCGAATTTGGGACTGGTCTCGTACAGAACTATCTGGTAAACAAGAAAATGAAACGTTTCATAATTCTTGTTCGAAACCGCTCCTCCCGGTCTCATCCGTGAGCATTAGACGGGAAGCGGGAAAAGTCAATAAAAAATGAAACGTTTCATGGAGGAGGTTTCGCAGGTGTTTCGGGTCGTGGCAGAGCGCGCTTTCGCTGGGTCCTGCACCTTGGATACTGTCGAGAGATTCATCCCCTGGAATGTGTGCCGGGGGTGACCGGAAAGCGAGTGGGAGGCATATGGCTGAGGTCAATATTTCTGAGGCGCGGAAGGCGTACGGCGCCTTAAATATCCTGCATGGGGTCAATATAGACATTCGCGATGGCGAGTTCGTGGTGCTGGTCGGCCCGTCCGGGTGCGGCAAGTCGACCCTGCTGCGCATGGTCGCGGGCCTTGAGAGCATTACTGGCGGCACCATCTCGATCGGCGGAAAGATCGTCAACAATCTGCCGCCGAAGGACCGCGATATCGCGATGGTCTTCCAGAGCTATGCGCTCTATCCGCACAAGACTGTTGCCGAAAATATGGTCTTTGCGCTGCGACTGCAGAAGCAGCCGGCGGATGTCATCAAGCAGCGCCTGCAGGCGGCGGCCGAAACCCTCGATCTCGTCCCCTATCTCGACCGCTATCCGCGCCAGCTTTCAGGTGGCCAGCGGCAGCGCGTGGCGATGGGACGCGCCATTGTCCGATCGCCGCAAGTCTTCCTCTTCGATGAGCCCCTGTCGAACCTCGACGCCAAGCTGCGCGTGCAGATGCGCAAGGAGATCAAGGAACTCCACCAACGCCTGAGAACCACGACCATCTACGTCACCCATGACCAGGTCGAAGCGATGACCATGGCCGACAAGATCGTCGTCATGCAGGGCGGCAAGGTCGAACAGACCGGGACGCCCCTGGAACTCTATGATCGTCCGCGCAATATATTCGTGGCGACCTTCATCGGCTCGCCGTCGATGAATCTGCTGAAAGGCCGCTACAAGGCCGATGGCGCGGCCTTCGTCACGGAAACAGGCGACGAGATTGCGCTGGGCTTCACGCCGCAGGCGTCCGACGGCCAGGCTGTGCTTCTCGGCCTGCGGCCCGAACATCTGTCGCTCGCTCCGAGCGGCTTGAAGACGACCGTCAACGTCACCGAACCCACCGGCCACGAGACGATGGTATTTCTGCGCTACGGATCCGGCGAGCTTGTCGCGGTGCTGTCCGAACGTCACGATTTCGAGCCGGGTCAGGTCGTGACGGTAGCTGCCCGGCCGGGCAAGCTGCATCTGTTCGATGCGGAGTCCGGTCAGACGCTGCGGCAAGATTAAGATCTGGATGTTTCGGCGATCTGCAGGCGGCGCCGGCGGACGGGGAACCATGACGCTATAGTCACGCGGACGGCTGGCCGTTCACGGCGTCAGTACGGCTGCCCCGCTCAACCGGCCGGCGCGTAGATCATCGAGCGCCCGGTTGGCGGCGGCAAGCGGATAGCCGGTCGTGTGGGTTTTGACGCCTGCCTGACGAGCGACGGGAAAGAATTCCTCCGCGTCGCCACGCGTGAGGTTTGCGACCGAAACGACGCTTCGCTCGCCCCAGATCAAGGCATAGGGCATTGCCGGGATATCGCTCATATGGATCCCCCCGCACACGACCCTGCCGCCCTTGCGCACGACTTTCAAGGCCGCCGGCACGAGCGCTCCGACCGGAGCGAATATGATGGCTGCATCGAGAGCGACGGGCGGGCTTTCGTCAGAGCTTCCTGCCCAGACGGCGCCGAGGCTGAGGGCAAAGCGGCGCGCCGTATCATCGCCTGCTCTCGAGAACGCATAGACCTCACGGCCCTGGCAGCGGCAGATTTGGGCGATGATATGAGCGGCCGCACCGAACCCGTAAATCCCGATCCTGGCGCCGTCGCCAGCCTTCTTCAACGAACGCCATCCTATGAGACCGGCGCAGAGCAGCGGTGCAAGGGCGACGGGATCAGCCTGTTCGTCCAGCGCGAAGGCATAGTCGGCATCCGCGACGACATGGGTGGCAAAACCGCCGTCGCGCGTATAGCCGGTGAATTGCGGCCGGTCGCAAAGGTTCTCCTCGCTGTTGCGACAGAAGGAGCAGCCGCCGCACGTGTGGCCAAGCCACGGCACGCCCACCCTTTGTCCGATCCGCAGCGCGGAGATCCCCTCCCCGACCGCTTCGACGATGCCGACGATCTCATGGCCGGGAACGAGCGGAAGCTTGGGGTGGGCAAGGTCGCCGTCGCAGACGTGGAGATCCGTCCGGCAGACGGCGCAGGCCTCCACCCTCAGCATCAATTCTCCCTTTCCCGGCACGGGATCGGGCCACTCGACTGGCCGAAGAGGTGACCCGATCGCTTCAAGGATCATTGCCTTCATCAGCTCCTCCTCATCTGCGGTGCCATTTCCGCCGGAAACGCCGGAGATGGCGGTGAACCGGAGCATATTGCGCATTCAATGCGCGAGGAAGAGCGGACGATCGGCATTCTCGAGCATAGAGCGGGTGACCCCGCCGAAGATGCGCTCGCGCATGCGCGAGTGGCGATAAGCGCCCATGACGATCATCTCGGCGCCGATGTCGCGGGCATGGCGGCATAGCACTTCGCCCACCGTCCGACCGCCGCCCGCCAGCACCTGGACCGCGGCTCTGACGCCCTGCCGTGCGAGATAGGTGGCGATATCGGCACCCGGTTCCTCGCCGTTGGCATTGGTCGAGGCCTGCGGATCGACAATTGCGATATTGACTGTGTCAGCCTGGACCAGCAGTTCCAACGCCGAACGGATCGCGCGCCCCGCCTCGTCCCGCGAATCCCAGGCGATCATCACGCTGCGCGGTTGGAGCGTTGACGCATGGCCCGCCGGCATTAAGAAAACCGGCGCCGGCGATTGGAAAAGCGCGCCCTCCAGAGCGTATCGGCCGAGGGCCGCGTCGCTTCGGGCATGGCTGCCCATCACCACCAGATCCGCATAACGCGCCCGTTCGCCGATCTGGGTATCGGCCCAGCCAACTTCGACATAGAGTGTCTCTACGCCGAAGGAAATGCCCTGCCGCTCGAGCAGGCCCCCTATCGCCGCCGCCTGCTCCTGGAGCCTTGCGATGTCGCTCCGGCGCTCCTCCAGCCAGGAGTTCAGGACAATTTCTCCGTAGCCGGCGAACGGCGGCGGCGAGATAAGCGAAACCACCAGCACGGAAAGATGGGCCTCCGCCTGCCGGCAAAGCTCGACAGCCGAACGGACGTCGTCGGCACTCTGATTCACGCCGATGATATTCAGTACGGTCTTGAATGGCATGATCCCACCCCTTCTCGCTGTCAGATAGCGGCAGGATGATCCCCGAGGGCCGAGCACGCTTTGATCAACGTCAAGTTCGGGGCACGCTCCGGTCCAATCTTCCGCCCTTTTTTGCGATGGGTCAATGTGCGGGGCTCGCAACGCCAGCATCATCCGCGCCGGACAATCACGGGAAAGGGATAAGGATCATGCCGGGCAAAATGATGAAGGCGGCGGTGGTGCGCGAATTCGGCAAACCGCTCGCAATCGAGTGCGTAGCAGTGCCTGGCCAGGCCCAGGCGAGATACTGGTGAAGGTCGTCGCCTGCGGCGTATGCCATACCGATCTGCATGCCGCAGAGGGCGACTGGCCGGTCAAGCCGACGCCTCCGTTCATCCCCGGGCACGAGGCGGCCGGAATTGTCGCAGCCCTCGGTCCCGGCGTCACCGAATTCAACGAAGGCGATGCTGTCGGCGTCGCCTGGCTGCACGACGCCTGCCTGCGCTGCGAGTATTGCGAAACCGGCTGGGAAACGCTTTGCGAGCACCAGCACAATACCGGCTACAGCTGCAACGGCCGAATATGTCATCGCCTCGGCCGCCTTCGCCGCCCGCCTGCCTGCCGGTGTCGATTTCGCCGAGATTGCGCCGATCCTCTGCGCCGGCGTGACGACTTACAAGGGACTGAAGGAAACCGAGGCGCGGCCCGGTGAGTGGGTTGCAATTTCAGGCGTCGGCGGCCTCGGCCATGTCGCGATCCAATATGCCAAGGCCATGGGTCTCAAGGTGATCGCCCTTGATATCGCCGCCGCCAAGCTCGATCTCGCCCGCCATGTCGGCGCCGATCTCGCGCTGAACGCGCTTTCCGAGGATACTGTGGAGACGGTGCTGAAGGCGACGAGCGGGGGCGCGCATGGCGTCCTCGTCACCGCCGTCTCGCCTCCGGCCTTCTCCCAGGCTATCGGCATGGTGCGTCGCAAGGGCACCGTCAGCCTCGTCGGCCTGCCGCCGGGCAATTTTCCAACACCGATCTTCGATGTCGTACTGAAGCGCATCACCGTCCGCGGTTCGATCGTCGGAACGCGCCGCGACCTCGACGAGGCGCTTGCCTTCGCCGCGGAAGGCCGAATCCGGGCCGCGATCGCCAAGGCGCCGCTCGACGATGTCAACGATATTTTCACCGGCCTTAAGGCGGGGACGATCGAGGGTCGCATGGTGTTCGATCTCGCAGGACAGGCGGGCGCATCCGCAGCGGCGGAGCAATAGTGTGCCTGCAGTCCGCCGCTCTTCCCATACACAAGGGCGGCGAAAACCGTCCGCATTTCCGGTGAGAGCCGCGACGATGCGACGAGCAGAGGGTCGCCGACGTTCAGTTTTGACGTTGATCAAAGAACTCCGGCTGTATCGCGGCTAGCTTATTCCCGCGGATCTCGTCGGAAAATTCCGGCGCATTCAGATGTTCGGAGCCATGTCCGCGACGTGACGCGGAATCTTGTCTCATCAGGAGTCGACCATGCTCGTTCAAGCCATCATGACCTCGCCGGCGATCACCATCACCGCATCCGCTTCCGTGGCTGAAGCCGCCAGGCTGATGCTCGACAACAGGATCAGCGGCCTGCCGGTCGTCGATGCCAACGGCGCGCTTGTCGGCATCGTCAGCGAAGGGGATTTTCTGCGTCGCAGCGAACTGAACACCGAGCGCAAACGGTCTTGGTTGCTCGAATGGCTGACAAGCTCGGGAAAGATCGCCGCAGAATATGTGCGCACGCACGGGCGGCGGGTGGAGGAGGTCATGACCTCGACCGTCAGCGCGATTGCCCCGACCGCCTCCATTTCCGATGCGGTCAGGCTGATGGAGCGCCGGGACATCAAGCGCCTGCCGGTGGTGGAGGGTGGCAAGCTCGTCGGCATCGTCGCCCGCTCCGACCTGCTGCGCGCGCTTTCGCAGGCGCTGCCGGCTGCTTCCGTTTCCGCCGGAGATGCGCAGATCCAGGCGGCGATCGAGGCAGAGCTGGCAAAGCAGAGCTGGAGCCGCAACGGCTTCATCCACTGTCGCGTGACCGACGGGATTGCCGAGCTCACCGGAACCATCTTCGACGAACGGGAGCGTCTCGCCGCAAAAGTCGCCGTCGAGAATGTTGCAGGTGTCACGTCGGTCAAGGATCAGCTCGTCTGGGTCGATCCTTATTACGGCATCGCGCTGCCGCCGCCGGATGCCGAAACCAGGCAGGCCTGAACTCAAGGAGATAAATTATGGAACGTCCCGCTTTCAATGATCGCATGGCACAACGGCTCGCGGCCTTGATGTTTGTCATGTCGGCGGCCTTCCCGTTGCTCCTTTCCGATATGGAAAAGCTTGCCCTCAGTTCGTCAAATCTCGCGCTCTGCGGGCTTTTGCTGCGCACCGGCCGCGGCCGGGATGTCGCAGCGCGGCGGCGGGAGCAGGTGACGATTGCCACATGGCTCGCCGTTTCGCCATGGGTGCTGGGCTTCGACCATGTCGGGGTAAGCCTCTGGCCGACGGTCGCCTGCGCCGTACTCCTCTTTCTTCCCGCCGCCTGGCTGGCGAGCCGGCAGGAGACGCCGCAAAAAGCGGAAGCCTGCACTCGCCGATCGCAATGGCGCCGGCCCTTCTGACACGCGAGGCGAGCGGTCGCAATGCGGGCCGCGACCTGATCAAACTTCCCGCACAGACAAGGACGGGGCAAGACATTAAAATGCCGAAAACTTTGCTCGGTTTCGTGTTCCTCATCGGCCGCTATCACCAGATGGCGATTGCAGCCCTGTCCATCGTTCTCTTCCTCGCCGGCACCGCACCGCTCGAAATCCAGAGGCGCATTGTCAATGCCGCCACCGAGGGCGCCCCCTATCGGGCGATCCTGATCCTCGTCCTTGCCTATCTCGGCCTGGTGCTGCTGGAGGGATTGACCAAGTTGATGCTGAACCTCTATCGCGGCTGGATCGGTGAGGTCGCGGTCCGCTGGCTGCGCAAGTCGGCGCTTGCCGCCTCGAGAGAGTCGGAGGAGACTCCCTTCGACGCGCTTGCCGAAGGCGTTCAGCTGTCGATCCTCATCGCCGAGGCCGAACCGGTCGGCGGCTTCGTCGGCACCAGCATCTCCGAGCCGTTGCTGCAGGCCGGCATCCTTGTCGCCGTCGGCGGCTACATGATCTTTCTGCAGCCTCTGATGGCGCTTGCCGTCGCTGTCGTCTTCCTGCCGCAGATCGGCTTCGTGCCGCTGATGCAATCGGCAATCAATCGTCGGGTCGAGACCAAGATCACCGTCACACGCCATGTCAGCCAGAGCATGATCCAGCATGTCGCCAGCAACGACGCGTTCGATGCTCAGGGAACTCGGGTGCAGCGGCTGTTCTCGCTGAATATGGGTATCTACAAAATCAAGTTCACGATGAACTTCATGATGAACTTGATGACGCAGCTCGGCTACGCCGGCATCTTCGCACTCGGCGGCTATTATGTCGTCACCGGCAAAACCGAGATCGGTACCGTTGTTGTCTTTATATCCGGCCTCACCAAGATCCGGGACCCGTGGGGAGAACTCGTCGACTGGTATCGCGATCTAAGGGTCACGCAGGTCAAATATGCCATGATCCGCGATGCGAGCGCTGCCGCGGAGGTGCAGGATGAAATCCTCGTTCCGGAGAGGATGGCCTGAAGAGGTGACCGTGCAAGGCACGCCGTTGTCAGCAGATTGGTCTGGACGGCTCCCTTAGCGCCCTAGCCTTGGCTATCGCACTCGGTGCCTCAGTGCGACAGCAGGACGGGCAGGGTGATGCTGGTCAGCACGGCCCGAGTGGCACCGCCGAGCACGAATTCACGCAGGCGCGAATGGCCGAAGCCGCCCATGACAAGAAGATCGGCCCGCATCTCGGAGGCCTTGCCCTGCAATACCTCTCCGACCGGCTCGCCGTGTGCGCGCACCCGTGTCGCCTCGGCCATCACGCCGCTCTTGAGCATATTCTCAATGAGATAATCGCCCGTCTCGTATGTCACGGGCTTCTCGTCGATGACGGAGAGCAGGAAGACCTTGGACGCCCGTTCCAGGAAGACCGAGGCGTCGTGGGCGGCCCGAGCGGCGGCCCGGCTGCCGTCCCAGGCGATGGCGATGTTATCCATCCGGCCGCCGAAAGGCGCGGGGGGATAAAGGATGAGCGGTCGACCGGATCCGAACAGCACTGCCTCGACGATCGGACGCGAGAGTTCCGCCAGTTCCAGAAGCGCGAGATCGTAGGCGCGCGAGGCTTCCGCCAGCGCTTCGACGACGAAAGGCTCTTCAACCTTGATCGCGCGCGTACGCAGATCGACGGCAGCCGCCCTTGCCTCGTCCACCGCCTTCTGCGTCAGCACCGAAGCGCGCTTGCGGCTCAGCGCGCCCGCCTGCCGAGCCATCTGCGCCGCATCGATAATCAGCGAAGACAGTGCATTGGAGACATCGGGAACGGTAATCTCAACCGCGCAGACTGTAAGCGTCGCCTGCATGTGACGCGCAAGGGCAACGGCGTTGGCGATCATGAACTCCGACGTCGCATCCGGATAGGTGAGGAGCGGAAGAAAGATATGCCGTTTCATGGTGTACTCCGCAGGAGAATGAGCGTCTGATACCCCACTCTGGCGCCCGGCCAAACTTGCGCATTGACATGCCTCAAACCGGGCACCTTGACGCGGATCAATGCAGCGTTCCGCGGTGGCCGTAGCGTGATCACCATTGCTCGATAACCGACGATCGGTCGGTTGAATGGGCTGGCAGAGGCGGGCATGTGCCGCCGTTCCCGGAAAGCGATCGATGAAGCACGAAGATCTGGAAAACAAACTGAAGACCGCGAAAGCGGACCTGCAACGCCGGCTGTCGGCGATCGATGCCGATCTCGGCGCCGCACTGGATCCGGATAGCGAAGATCGCGTTACCCAGCTCGAGAACGATCAGGTGCTGACGGAAATGCGCAAGGAAGCACGTGAGCAAATCCTATCGATCGACGCGGCTCTCGAGCGCCTGAACCATGGAACGTTTGGCCGCTGCGTCAGGTGTCTTGCTCCTATCGAAACCGCCCGACTGGATGTTATTCCCCACACGCCCTACTGCGCGACCTGCGCCCGCCTAGCGGCTGAGAAGCGCTCCTCGTAAGGTGGAACAAGGAGCGCAGCTGTCTCGTGGTCTCAGCATGGCAGCTCCTGTCTCGATGGCCTGAGCCTCCAGCCGGACGTGGCGGATCCAAGTCGAAATTGCTCTTTATCAATGCGCGAAATGAACGTCGGCCTACGGTGATGTTCGAGTCAGCTAAAAGGAGCGTCTCATGTCATTGGGTCTACGGGAATTAACGCTGGCTGAATGCTATGCCATGTTGGAAGAAGCACGATTTGGGCATCTGGCTTGCTGCAAAGATGGCCAACCATATGTCGTGCCGATCTATTTCTCTTACGAAAAAGGCGTCGCTTACTGTTTTTCGATGCCCGGCCGCAAACTGGAGTGGATGCGGGAAAACGACAGTGTTTGCCTGCAGGTAGATCGGCGGGTGGGCAGAGGCTGGACGAGCGTCATCGTTGAAGGAAGGTTTGAGGAATTTCCTGACACCGCACTCTGGCGAAGCGAACGCCTGCATGCCTGGGAAATGTTGCAGAAGCACTCTGACTGGTGGGAAGTCGGTTCGCTCAAGCCGAAAGAGGTTCCTGTGCTTGCCGAATCTCCGCACATCTTCTTTGGAGTCCTTGTCCGGAAATTGTCGGGCCGCGCCGCTTTTGCCATCGACTAGGTGGAGAGCCTTCTGGTTCTCAAACCCCAGCGCGTTGCTTGACCTTTGTCAAAGCGAGGCCGATTTTCACCTTGTAGGCTGCCTCTTCACACAGGAGTGGCCGTGGATTGCGATAGGGATTTTCATCGAGCAGCGAAGTTCCACCATCGGTTTGGGAGGCATAGATGCTTTCGACAGAGCGAGACTTGAAGCGGGGCGGTGAGCGCTTCCCCATTCCTTCGCAAGGGGAAGTCGAAGGCAGGCTGCTGATGTTCGAGGTGGTGGCCGTCACCTGCCTGCAGGAGCTTCTGGCAAAAACGGACCCGCATCTGGTTTTCAGGCTTCGCCGAAAGCTCCTGCGCAATCTGAAGGAGAGGTGCGTGCCGCTGAAGCTATGTGCAGATGACGAAAAGGCCGCAAAGGAGTTCGCGCTCCAGCTGTTGAGTGCAGCTCTGGAAGAGGCAGAAGATGAGGGACGAGCCGGTCGCCATAATCTGCGTAAGAGCAGCTAGCAGCAACTGCTTCATCTCCTTCTCGCATTACGATCAAGGGCTGCCTGTGGGTGGGTTCGAGGATGGGCAGATTGAAATAGACGGTTATTGCGGCATGTCCGATAGAAGTTTCCCCAGAGGCCAGACGACTGGCAATATCTGGATCCGCGCATGATGACGTCAATCATGATGACCGACGCATTCCAACGTCTCGGCCTCGCGCTGGCGATCGGCATTCTCGTCGGTATCGAGCGCGGGTGGCGCGAACGCGAGGCCGCACCGGGCAAGAGGGTGGCCGGGATCCGCACCTATGGGCTCTCAAGCTTCCTCGGCGGTTTTTGCGGTTTGCTGCACCCCATCACGGGGCCGATCCTGCCGACCATCATCTTTGTATTTTTCTGCATCACGATCCTTGGCTTCAGCGGCGTGCAGGCACTGCGCGAGCGGGACTACAGCGCAACGGGCGCCATCGCCGCGATAACGGTTTTTGCCCTAGGCTTCGGCGCCGTCGTCGCGGACATGACGATGACCGCGGCGAGTGCAGTCGCCATCACAGCGCTCCTGGCGGCGCGGGAGCCGCTGCACGGATTTCTGCGCAAGCTGACCTGGCTCGAGCTCAGAGCCGCCCTGATCTTGCTGACGATGACGGTCGTCATTCTTCCAATTCTTCCCAATGAGGCCATCGATCCGTGGCATATGATCAATCCCTTCGAGCTGTGGATGCTGACCGTATTCGTGGCAGCGGTTTCATTTGCGGGCTATGTGATGATCAGGCTCAGCGACGCCAGAGCCGGCCTGCTGCTGACGGGTGCTTGCGGCGGTATCGTCTCCTCGACGGCCCTGACGCTTTCCTTTGCCCGTCAATCGAAGCAGACGCCTGCCCTCTCGCCGCTGCTTGCGGCCGGAGCGATGCTGGCGGGGGCCGTATCCCTAAGCCGGGTGCTTTTGATCTGCGGCGTCATCGCGCCGGCGGTGCTGATCGAGCTTGCGGCATTGCTCGGACCGGCTGCCGCTGTGCTCGCCATCGGCGGCGGCCTCGCCGCCTTCTCGCCGCGCTCCGATCACGGCCCCGACTATTCACCGAAAAATCCTTTGGAGGTGATGGTCGTATTGCGTTTTGCTCTGCTGCTTGCCATCGTGACCATCGTGACGCGGGCGACGCTGGCATATTTCGGAACGCAATCGCTGTTTGCCGTTGCCTTCATCACCGGCCTCGGCGATCTAGACGCGATAACCCTGTCGATTGCGAAGCTGCCGTCGTCAAACGTGCAAGCGGATGCGGCCGCCCATGCCATCGCGGTTGCCGCCTTCGCCAATCTTCTTGCGAAGACAGGTCTTGCTGCCAGCGCGGGAAGCCTGGTCTATGTGGTTCGGCTCGGCGTCGCGAGCTGCATTGCGACGCTCGCCGGCGCCGCCGGCTTGCTGCTAGCTTAGACCTCGTGCGCGCCCGGTTGGACGCGCCGTGGAGCTGGGCCCATCAGACAGCTGAGGCGGATCGCGCCGCCTCCCCTCGTCATACGCCAAGGTCGGCTGCATGAATGTGGATGCGCCCATCCCGCTCGACATCCCCGCGATCGTACTTCGCGCAGGCAATCCGGCTGAAGAGGTCGATGTTTTCCTGAAGCCGGCTTTCGTCGCAACGCGGTGGCGCGGCAACCTCAAGAAGGGCTTGCCTGTCGATAACGACCATTTGGTTCGTACCGTCCGCATCCATGACCAGCAGCGCTTCCTCGCCGGACGACTTCATCATTCCACTGATCAGCTTCAAAGACATCGCTTTTCTCCGCATCGTTTGATTTCGTAAGACCTGCCGCGGGAAGCTGCCGGGCTCCTGGCGCAGTTTGTCGGACATTCTGTCGTGATGCCGGGCAACCTGCCTTGACGCATATCAAGTAAAATCGCCCACAGGACACCTTACGCCTTCTCAGCCGAGGCCGCTCAAGAACTCATCGGTCTCCATGAGTTCCAGCTGGACGGAAAATCGATCATGCAGCAGTTCCAGCGACGCGTCATAAGTGTCGTCGGCGCTGCTGCAGACGGCGTCCTTCAGCACGATGACACGATAGGCGAGATCGATGGCGCCGAGGGCCGTCGCAAGCACGCAGACATCCGTCTCCCCACCGGTGATCACAAGGGTGTCGACCCGCTCCGACTGAAGGACCGTATGGAGGCGGCCGTCGATCCAGGGCGAATAGGTGCGTTTGTCGAAGTATCGCGCCGGCGGAACAAGCGAGGCCAGCGAGGATGCCAGATCGACGAGCTCGGCCGGCAGATGCTCGCCCGTCATCATCCACCATTTCTGATAGTAGTCGCGCCATTTTCCCGGCATCGCGTCCGGATGCTCGGGGGGCACGAAGCGGGTAAAAATCGTCCGGGACGGATGCCGGCCGGCAAGTTCCTCGATCTGTGGAGAGATCCGAGCCATCCAGGGCACGTGCCATGGGGTGTCTTCGGCAAACATGCGCTGCATGTCGACGCAAAGATGCCGCCACTCGCCGATCCCGGCCATCACATCCTCCCTTCGTCTTCGGGCGTCAACCGTTGCCCGGAACGAAAGTTCCCGAGGGGTGGAAGATCAAAGCCTCCAGGGCATGTCGCGCAGAAGTGTGCAGCGGTCTTGGGTAAATGACATGCGTAAAACCAAGCTCTGAGGCGCGAATCTGAAAGATCGTGATGCGCTTTAGGCAGTGGCTCCTGAAGCGATCGTCCGTGATCCGGCGCCACTCTCCGATTTGGCGAAGCAGTCGAGTTCGCGAAGAGGAACCGGCTTGGAGAAGAAATAGCCTTGCAGATCGGTGCAGCCGAGGGCGGTCAGGAAGTCGCGCTGATATTCGGTTTCGACCCCTTCCGCCGTCGTCGAAATGCCGAGGTTGCGGCTGAGGGTGACGATGGCGCCGATGATGGCCGCTCCGGTGGCTTTGGCGCCGAGCTGCGAGACGAAAGAACGATCGATCTTGATGCGGTCGATGTCGAAACGCACCAGGTGGCTGAGGCATGAAAAGCCGGTCCCGAAATCATCGAGGGAAATTTGAACGCCCCGGCTGCGCAGTGATTTCAGCACCGTATGGACATCCGAATTGTCCTCGATCAGCGAGGACTCGGTGAGCTCGAGCTCGAGGCGGGATGGCGGCAGGCCGGTCTCTTCGAGGACGGCGAAGACTTCCCCGGCGAAATTTGGTCTTCTGAGCTGGGCCGGCGACACGTTGACCGCTACAAAGGTGTCTTCAGGCCATTTGCAGGCGGCCCTGCAGGCTTCGCGCAGGACCCAGAAACCGAGGGCGTCGATGAGGCCGCCCTCCTCGGCTGCGGGGATGAAGCTGGCCGGCGTCAGCAGTCCGCGCTGGCTGTGACGCCAGCGCACGAGGGCTTCCGCGCCGGAGGCCGAATATCCGCCCTCGGCGCGATGCACCGTCTGGTAATAGACCTCAAGCGATCCGAAATCCGGCTTGCTGCCGCCCGGGCCGGGTTGGGGACTGTCGGCGGACGCGGCCGTGCCTTTGGCCAGAACTTCGCGCAATTCGTTCTTGAGGATGTCGCGCGCATTCCTGCCGCCGTCCATGGACGGGGAATAGACGCGCCATTGGCCTCTGCCGCCCATCTTTGCCTCGTAAAGCGCGACGTCGGCATAACGCATGAGGTCATCGGCAGTTCGCCCGGCATCCGGCACGATGGTGATGCCGATCGAGCCGCCAACCCGGGCGACCGCTTCACCCCTCAGAAGCGGGAAGGGCCTGCCAAGTTCGGCGACGATCGCGTCGCATATCGATCGCAGGATATGATCATCATCCTTGATGTCCCGGAGAAGCAGGGCAAATTCATCGCCTCCGAGGCGGGCGAGCGTATCATCAGGGCGAAGGACAGAGCGGATCCGCTCCGCGGCCATCCTGATGAGTTCATCACCGGCGGCGTGGCCGAACGTGTCGTTCACCGCTTTGAAGCGGTCGAGGTCGAGAAGCGCCACGGCCGAGCGCTCGGTCGAATGCCGCGTCTGGGTCACGCACTCCTCGAACCGCATGGCGAATAGAGCGCGGTTGGGAAGGCCGGTCAGCACGTCATGCAAGGCGAGCTGCCGTGCATGCAGCTCGCTTCTCTTCAGTTCGCCGAGACTGCTCCGAAGCCGCACGAGCAGCACTGAAAACAGCACGGCGATCACCAGGGCGGCAATCGAAAGCGCCGGCATCAATCGACCGATTACCCGTGAACCCGGCAGATCGGGTCGCCATACGATGAAGCCGATCGGTTCACCATTTGCCGTCGCGTCGATTTGGAACGCGACCTCATTTTCGTCGGCATCGGCCGTGCGGGCAAAGCGCGCCCCGTTGAGACCCTGCTGCCGGCTCAATTCGTCGAGGGCGGCACCATCGAGAAACCGAACGACGATCAGGAATTGCCGCATCGGCTGCGGATGTCCCCCGGGAGCTTCGTTGATGGCGACGATGCCGACGATCGTCGGTCGGCCCTCCAGCCGCATCAGATTGGCCAGCGCATGGTTGGGGCGAACCGCGCTCGCCCGACGACTCTCCAGCGAGGATGGCGTTCGGTCGCTGAAAATCGGATTTTGGCTTGCCGTAAGACGGCTATCCTTAAGAAGCGGCAAAAAGAGGGGTTTCATCCAGCGATAGCGTTTTTCCGTTTTCGCGTCGGTCAGCATGCTCAGCTGCGCCTTCTCGTCGACGACAAAGGCCTGGTCGTATCCGAAGGCGGACATTGCGGTTTCGCTGATTGCACTGCCGGCCGCCCCGGTCAGAACCGTATCGAGGCTGGAGGAAACATCTGCCGACCGGGACGCGGGATAAACGCGGGCGAGATAGCCGTTGCCGAACTGACCGATGACATGGGCGACCTGATCGACCTGTTCCCGCAGGCGGGCATTCACCAGCTGACGCTGGCGATCAAGGGCCGCAGCGTCGCTTTCGGTTCCCGCCCAAAGCGCCGATAGCACGACGAGTCCAATCGCTCCGAGCCCGCTGATAGCGATCAGAAAGAGAATTCTTCCCGAGGCGATCCAGGACTTCTGAAACGTGTTGGAGCTGGAAGGAACGACGATGTGCAAGCCTGGACCCCTGGACACCTCGATACGGGCGCGTTCGCCAACGCTAACAAATAAGCGTTCACGTAGAATTAAAGGCTGCGGCGCACTATAGGGCGAGATCGATTACGCCCAGGGGGTTCCGGCGATGTTGCGAATATCCATTCAGACTTTATTGCGCGGAGCGCTGATGGTGGGCGCAGTGGGTATCGTTTTGGCTGCGGTCTCGCCGCAGCCGGTGGCCGCGCAAGAGCGAATGCCGATGAGAATTGCCGTCGAAGGTGCGTTTCCGCCCTTCAACTATCTCGATGCGAACAACAAACTTCAGGGTTTTGACATCGATATTGCCAATGCCCTCTGCGAGACCGGCAAGTTCGAATGCGAGTTCATCATCGAGAAGTGGGACGACATGATTCCCGATCTCATTGCCGGAAAATACGACGCGATCATCTCATCCATGTCGATGAGCCTGGAGCGGCGTCAGAAGGTCGCTTTCACCGAGAAATATTACAACAGCCCGACAGTGTTCATCGCTCGGAAGGATTCGCCGATCAGTGACATCAGCCCTACCGCCCTCAGTGGCAAAAATCTCGGGGTGACGTCGTCGACGGCGCAGGAATCTTATGCCAACCATTTCTATCCCGACATGAAAAAGACGGTATTCCGGTCGTCGCCGGAACTGTACAAAGGGCTGTCGGACGGGCGCGTCGACATTATCCTAGAGGATAAGCTCGCCATTTACGACTGGATCGCCAATACGAAGGCGGGAACCTGCTGCGCGTTCAAGGGGCCGGATCTGCTCGACGTCACTTATTTTGGCGAAGGTGCCGGGATTGCGGTGCGTCTGGACGACAAGGAGCGTCTTGCACGCCTGAACGAGGCGTTGAAGGCGATCAAGGAAGACGGGACCTATGACATGATCAATGCCAAATATTTCCCGTTCAGCATCCAGTAGCAGACAACAGAATTTTCGTGTGACTGCTGCGAGATGGCCGGTTCTTCCCGGCCATCTCCTTTTTTAGCTCAAGCGCCGCGGCCCACTTTAGCGCGACATGTTTTAGCGTCAGGCGGCTTTCGCGACCTCTCCATGCGGATCGAGAACAAACTTCGTCGCCGCGCCATGGTCGAAGCTCTCATATCCCTGGACGGCTTCGTCGAGCGGGATGACCTTGGCGTTGACGATGTCGGCGATCGGCAAGCGGTCGTGGAGGATCGCTTGCATGAGCTGGCGGTTATATTTGAGCACCGGCGTCTGGCCGGTGTGGAAGGACTGCGCCTTGGCCCAGCCGAGGCCGAAGCGAAGCGAAAGATTGCCATGTTTGGCGGCATTGTCGACGGCGCCCGGATCCTCGGTGACGTAGAGGCCGGGAATGCCGATCGAGCCGGCGGCGCGGGTGATCTCCATCATCTGGTTGAGCACGATCGCCGGCTGTTCACCGCCCGAATGGCCGCGGGCCTCGAAGCCGACGGCGTCGATGGCGCTGTCCACCTCGTTGCTGCCGACGACCTCCGCGATCATGTCGCCGAGACGGTCGCTCTTGGAGAGGTCGATCGGTTCGAAACCGACCTTGGCCGCATGCGCCAGGCGATCCTTGTTGAAATCACCGATCATGACAACGGCCGCGCCGAGGATGCGGGCCGAAGCAGCTGCCGCAAGGCCGACAGGGCCGGCGCCGGCGATGTAGACCGTCGAGCCGACGCCGACGCCGGCGCGCACTGCGCCATGGAAGCCAGTCGGCAGAATGTCGGAGAGCATGGTGAGATCGCGGATCTTCGCCATCGCCTTGTCCCGATCCGGGATCTTCAGCAGGTTGAAATCAGCGTAGGGGATGGTGACATAGCGTGCCTGTCCGCCGATCCAGCCACCCATGTCGACATAGCCGTATGCGCCACCGGCGCGGGCCGGATTGACCGTCAGGCAGACGCCGGTATCCTGGGATTTGCAGCAGCGGCAACGGCCGCAGGCGACATTGAACGGCACCGAGACGATATCGCCGATGTCGAGCATCTCGACGTCGATCCCTTTCTCGATGATCTCGCCGGTGATTTCGTGGCCGAGGACCAGGCCCGGCATCGCCGTCGTGCGGCCGCGGACCATGTGCTGGTCGGAGCCGCAGATGTTGGTCGAGATCACTTTCAGAATGACGCCGTGTTCGATGCGGCGGCCGTCGGGCGCCTCCAGCTTCGGGTCGTCGATGTCGCGAACTTCGACCTTGCCCGGCCTCAGGTAAACGACGCCTCTATTCTTGCTCATGGATTCCTCCCATTTGTTGAATGCCTGGATCTGCAGCCGATGCAGCCGATGGCATTAGCTTTCTCCGGGCTGCCTCCTCTGCAGTCCGGCATTCACACGCCGCATCGGGCGAAGTTCGAATTTCGCAGATAGGCGGGGACAGACTGGATCGAGGAGAGAGTGAACACGATAGGCTTGGCCTGTCGTGTCGCTCGTCTTCGCCCGCCGCAATCCGTAGATCTGCTGCGAAAGAGCTGGTTAGGCTACAGAACCTCCTTTCGATCCGTCAGGATCGCTTTCCGGTGATTCCTGAGGATTTCAGTTCTTCTATCACCGCGGGGCAGCGCGCCGGCGGCCTGCCTGCCATACTTCATGTCGCTGGCTTGCTAGGCAGCGCCGTGAACATGACAAGAAAACCATGCCTGACGAAAAACAGAGCCCGGAAAAACGACACGGGTGCCCCTCAAGACGACAATCGGCAAAGTCGTCCGGCCTGAGGTGATCATATCCGTTCGGCAAGAGGCAGAAACCGTCGTCAATCGTGATTGGACATCGGCTGCGACCTGAGCCACGCTATTTGCTGGGAGCGGACCGTCTATTTCTCCGAAGATAGGAGGCCGGAATGGAACAGTACGCACTGGAGCAGCTGAAAACAGTTGCCAAGATCAGCACGAGCCTTAAGCGCCTTGAACTGACACGGCGCGAACGCATTGAACGGTGGGCCGAAAGTCTCGAACGCAGCCCCAAACCGTTTCTGAAGACGCTTCACGAAACAGAATATCAGCCGATCGCAGATCGGATTGCCCTGCGGGATGACGACACCCCGATCTCTGTTGCTTTCGCTGATCCCATTCTGCGGGCGGCCGGAATGGAAAATGACAGCTATGGAGAAGCGAAACGGTTCTTCGAACTCAGCGACGAACAGTTGCACGAGCTTGTCTGCTTCTGTCATTTTGGCGAAAGCGTCAGCGCTGCAGCAGTTGCTCGCCGCGTGCGAAGGATCGCAGATCCGAGATCGGGCGGGTTTTTCGCTCAGCTTCGTGCGTTCTTTAGCTGATTGGGGCTAAAGAGCTCGCGACGGCGGCCGCGCCAGCGGCGTGAAATCTGCGGCCTTGTCCGGCCTGCAGGGACTTGCGCTGTTACCCGGCCAAGTAGGTCGACGACCGTCCGGCTTAGCGGTCGTGCGACCAACGGCTTCGTCTAGCGTCGATTGCCGTATGCCAGAGCACGGCGCCGAGGATGATGGCGCCGCCGAAATAGGTGGCGACGGGCGGCTCTTCGGAAAATAGCAGCCACACCCAGAAGGGCGTGAGCACGATTTCCATCGTGCCGATCAGTGCGGCTTCCGCCGGCGGCATCCGTTTTGCCCCTGCGAGGAAGAGCACCAGCGCCAGCGAGAAATTTGTGGCGCCGAAGGCGGCAAGGACAACCCAATTGTGCAGGTCGAGCGAGCCGACCGAGCTGAAAGGCGCGAAGATGACGAGGGTCAGGAAGGCGCTGACCACGGTCGGCGGCAGGCTCGGCACGCCGGGATTGATGCGCGGAATGATGATGACGAGCGCGAAGGAGGCGGTCATGCCGAGCGCCAGCAGATCGCCCCAGCCGGTGCCGCCGCCGATTGATGAGGCGACGATGACGCCGACGCCGAAGAGGGACACGGCGCCGGCGATCAGCGTTCGCCTGGCAACCCTCTCCCTGAGGATGAGCCAGCCGAACAGAGCCGCGATGAAGGGCGTCGTCGCATAGATCATCGTCACATTGGCGACGGTGGTCATGTAGAGCGCCCCAATGAAACATCCCTGACTGAAGGTCTGGCATGCGATCATCGCAAGACCTGACGGATGGAAGACGGAACGCCATTGCCGCCGCGAGATGCCCCCTTCGAGGAAAAGGCAGGGGATCAGCAGGAACAGGCCTCCGAACAGCGACCGCCAGGCGATCGCCGTCCATACGTCGGTGGTGAGGAGTCGCGAGTAAACGCCGCTCGCGCTCCAGGCAAGTGTCGCGGCAACAATGAGAAGCACACCCTTCTCGTGCTCGCTGCCTGCGAGCTGTCTTGGCGGATTTTGAATGGTCACGCAGGGATTCTCAAAGAAGGAAGTCGAACGCCGCTCATTTCTGCGCCAGCATTTGACATTAGACAAACGAATAGTAGTGATAGCTATCATCGAATTTTTCTATGACTGCCGATGCAAGAGCCGATCGAAAGCGACCTCCTCAGAACCTTCCTTGTTGTCGCCGAGACATCGAACTTTTCGGCGGCCGCCCAGCGTATCGGGCGGACGCAATCTGCCGTCAGCACCCAGATCAAAAGGCTCGAGGCGGCGATCGGCGAAAGCCTTTTTGAGCGCGGTGCCCGCGGCGTGCTGCTGACGCGCCAAGGCATTCAGCTGGTGCCCTATGCCCGCAGGGTCATCGATCTTCTCAACGAGGCGGCCGCGACGATCCGCAGCAAGCCGCTCGACGGGCCGGTGCGCATCGGAATTCCCGAGGAATATAGCCAGACGGTGCTGCCGGCAGCGCTTGCGGCTTTTGCGGTTCGACATCCGGCGGTCGAAGTCACGGTCTCCTGCGACTACACGGCCCGCAACCTCGCCGCCCTGGAACGGGACGAGCTCGATCTCGCCGTCGTTTTTGACTGGAGCGACCAGAACAAGGGTGAGGTTCTCTGCGTCGATCCGACCGTCTGGGTGACATCCGTGGTGCACCGGCTGCACGACATCGACCCCCTTCCGGTTGCGACCTATCGCAACTCTTCCTGGTCACGTGATTTTGCGCTCCGCTCGCTGGAGCAGATCGGCCGCAGCTACCGGGTCGCCTTCATCGCAGACACCGGTTCGGGGCTGAAGAATGCCCTGACCGCCGGCCTCGCCGTCACGACGCTTTCCCGCAGCAGCATTCCGCCCGGCTGCCGCGAGCTGACCGCCGAGGATGGCTTCCCGCCGGTCGATTCCTCGAAGGTCGTGCTGCGTCGCAATAGTTTCCGCTCTAGCGAGGCCGTGCGGGAATTGGCCGAAATGCTGCGGGACGCATTCCAGCCTATGTCGGCGCCGATGGTATGATGCGGCGGCGCAAGCGGCGCCGCGTTTCCGATGGGCTCTCGGAAAAACTCGCCCGGTAGCTTCTCGCAAAGGCCGAGGCTGAATTGAAGCCGGTTGCCGCCGCGATGTCGGCGAAGGAGGCCGTCGTCTCGATCACCTTGCGTCGCGCCGTATTCAGGCGAAGGGCGAGATAATGCACGTGCGGCGGCGCGCCGATGCTCTGCTGGAAGAGATCCTGCAGATGCCGGGCGCTGACGCCGACCCTGCGGGCGAGCCGGGCCAAAACCAGAGGCTGCTCGATATGCTCCTCCATCAGATGCACCGCCTGCGTCACGCGCGGATCGTGCGCGCGCAGTCCCGCCGAAGCGGCGGAAAGCATTTCGCCGGCATGGAAGGAAGGCTGCTCATAGCGGAACAGCCGGCTGACTTCCAGCGCCAGCGAATAACCCTGCCGCTGCCGGATCACCTCCAGCATCAGGTCCACGGTCGGGAGCGAACCCGATGTCGTCAGCCGCTTGCCGTCGATGACGAACCGATCCTTGACGGCCCCGACCTCAGGATAGGCGAGTGCAAACTCCTCGTAATCCTCCCAATGAACAGTCGCCCGCAGCCCGTCTAGCAGGCTTGCTTCGGCGAGCAGCCACGTGCCGGACTCGATGCCGGCAATGATCCTGCGGTAGCGGGCAACCTTGGAAAGCTGCATCTTCAGCGCCGGCGTCGCGCTCAGTTGCCAGTTGTAACTTGCCAGCACGAAGAGCGGCTTTTCCTCGTTCGTGGCCTGGAAGGTGCCTTCTGCCGGGATGGCGATGTGGCTGGTGGTTGGCACCGGGGCGCCGTCCGGCGTCAGCAGCCGCCAGCGGTAAAGCTCGCTGCCGGCAATGCGGTTGGCGCCGCGCAGCGGTTCAATGACCGATGCGATCAGGATCAGGTTCGTATCCGGCAGGACGAGAAGGTCGATATCGAGCCGTTCCGTCGATCGCTGCAGCAAGGCCACCTCCTACGGTTTCCGATAATGTATCGATGAGATCCGAAAATGCAAAGCATCGCAGCCCATCCTGTCGCCTAATGCTTGACAAGACGAGGAGAACAAAAACATGCCGCTTGCGATGAACCGCGATGTTTTCATCACCTGTGCTGTCACCGGCGCCGGCGATACGGTTTCCAAATCCAGCCACGTTCCCATTACTCCCAAGCAGATCGCGGAATCCGCGATCGACGCCGCCAAGGCTGGGGCGGCCGTTGTTCACTGCCATGTTCGCGATCCGGAAACGGGGGCGGCCAGCCGCCGCAACGATCTCTACAGGGAAGTCACCGACCGCATCCGCTCGGCGGATGTCGATGTCGTGCTCAATCTGACCGCAGGCATGGGCGGGGATCTGGTCTTCGGCAATGTCGAAAGCCCCCTGCCCCTCAATGCGAAAGGCACCGATATGGCCGGCGCCAGCGAGCGTGTCAGCCATGTCGCCGAATGCCGGCCCGAGATCTGCACGCTCGACTGCGGCACGATGAACTTCAACCTCGGCGACTATGTGATGACGAACACGCCGGCCATGCTGCGGGCCATGGCGAAAAAGATGACCGATCTCGGCGTGCGGCCGGAGATCGAGGCTTTCGACACCGGCCATCTCTGGTTCGCCAAGCAGCTCGCCGAGGAAGGCCTGATCGAAGACCCGGTGCTGATCCAGCTCTGCATGGGCATTCCCTGGGGTGCGCCAGACGATCTCAACACCTTCATAGCGATGGTCAACAACGTGCCTCCGAGCTGGACCTTCTCGGCCTTTTCGATCGGCCGCAACGCCATGGCCTATCCGGCGGCAGCGGTGCTGGCCGGCGGCAACGTGCGCGTCGGACTTGAAGACAATCTCTTCGTCGGCAAGGGCCAGCTCGCCACCAATGCGCAGCTCGTCGAAAAGGCGGTGCAGGTGGTCGAAGGCATGGGGGCGCGCATCATTGGACCGGAGGATGTCCGCAAGAAGCTGAAGCTGACGAAGCGCTGAGGATATCATGACCAAGATCAGCAAAGCGGCCTGTATCGGCGGCGGCGTCATCGGCGGCGGATGGATCGCCCGGTTCCTGCTGGCCGGCATCGACGTCGATGTCTTCGACCCGCATCCGGAAGCAGGCCGCATCGTCGGCGAAGTGATAGCCAATGCCGAAAAAGCCTATTCCATGCTGACCGGCGCGCCCTTGCCGCCGCGCGGCAGGCTGACCTTCTGCGAGACGCTCGCCGAAGCCGTTGCGGGTGCCGACTGGATCCAGGAGAGTGTGCCGGAAAGGCTCGATCTCAAGCGCGGCGTCCTGACCGAGATCGATGCCGCGGCGCATCAGGACGCGCTGATCGGCTCTTCCACCTCGGGCCTGCTGCCGACCGATCTGCAGCGCGACATGAGGCATCCCGAACGCCTCTTCGTTGCTCACCCCTATAATCCGGTCTACCTGCTGCCGCTCGTCGAAATTGTCGGCGGCGAGAAGACCTCCGCGGCGACAATCCAGACGGCGATCGAAAGACTGGCGCCGATCGGCATGAAGGGCGTCCACATCGCCAAGGAAATCGAGGCCTTCGTCGGCGACCGGCTGCTCGAGGCGCTCTGGCGTGAGGCCCTCTGGCTCATCCACGACGATATCTGCACGGTCGAGACGCTCGACGACGTCATCCGCTACTCTTTCGGCCTGCGCTGGGCGCAGATGGGCCTCTTCCAGACCTACCGTATCGCCGGCGGCGAGGCCGGCATGCGTCATTTCCTCGCCCAGTTCGGCCCCTGCCTTGCCTGGCCCTGGACCAAGCTCACCGATGTCGTCGATCTCGACGATGCGCTGATCGAAAAGATCGGCCGGCAATCCGACGAACAGGCGGCTGGCCTGTCGATCCGCGAGCTCGAGCGCATCCGCGACGAAAACCTCGTCGGTATCCTCCAGGCGCTGAAGGGCGGTCACGGCGGCAAGGGCTGGGGCGCCGGCAAGCTGTTGAAGGACTTCGAGCAATCGCTCTGGGCCGGGGCCGGCGGGACGGCGTCCTTCGATCCGACGAAGCCGTTGAGGCTCGTCGACGCGAAGGTCAGTCCCGCCTGGGTCGACTATAACGGCCATATGACCGAGCACCGTTATCTCCAGCTGTTCGGCGATACATCAGACGCATTGCTGCGCCTCATCGGCGTCGATCTCGCCTATGTCGAGGCAGGGTACAGCTACTACACGGTGGAAAGCCACATCCGCCATCTCGGCGAGGCAAAGCTCGGCCAGGCAATCCATTCCACCTGCCAGATCCTGTCGGTCGATGAGAAACGGCTGCATGTCTTCCACACGCTGTACGACACGGCGACCCGCGAAGCCCTGGCTACCGGCGAACATATGCTGCTGCATGTCGACAGCAAGGCGGGCAAGGCGGTGGCGGCGCCGGCCGCCGTCCTCGGCAAGGCCATGGCGATCGCCGCAGCGCATGCGAAGCTGGCTGCGCCCGACGGTACCGGCCGCCACGTCGGCCAGAAACGCTAGGAGGAGCGGCATGAATCTTGGTCTCAGCGAAGAACAGGAAATGATCGTCGAGACGGTCCGCGCCTTCGTCGAGACCGAAATCTATCCGCACGAGAACGAGGTCGAGCGAACCGGTGTCGTCCCGCCGGAGCTCGGCCGCGAGATCCAGCGCAAATGCCTCGATCTCGGATTTTACGCCTGCAATTTTCCCGAGGAGGTCGGCGGCGCCGGCCTCGACCATGTTACCTTCACGCTGGTCGAGCGGGAGCTCGGCCGCGGATCGCTCGGGCTGACGGTCTTCTTCGGCCGGCCCTCCGGCATTCTGATGGCCTGTGAGGGCGAGCAGCGCGAGCGTTATCTTCTGCCGGCGGTGCGCGGTGAGAAGATCGACGCGCTTGCCATTACCGAGCCGGATGCCGGTTCCGACATGCGCGGCATGAAATGCACTGCCCGCCGCGATGGCGGCGACTTCGTGCTGAACGGCACGAAGCATTTCATCTCCCATGCAGACGTCGCCGATTTCGTCATCGTCTTTGCCGCGACCGGCGAGGAGGAAACGCCGAAGGGCATCAAGAAGAAGATCACCGCCTTTCTCGTCGATCGCGGCACGCCGGGCTTTCAAATCCTCAAAGGCTACGATTCCGTTTCGCATCGCGGCTATCACAACTCGACGCTCAGTTTCGAAGATTGCCGCATTCCTGAAGCCCAGGTACTGGGCGAGGTGCATCGCGGCTTCGATATCGCCAATCAATGGCTTTACGGTACGCGGCTGACGGTCGCCGCCACCTGCGTCGGCCGGGCGCGGCGCGTCTTCGATATGACTTTGCCCTATGCCGCCGAACGCAAGCAGTTCGGCAGGCCGATCGGCGCCAATCAGGGCGTGTCGTTCAAGCTTGCCGATATGATCACCGAGATCGACGCGGCCGACTGGTTGACGCTTTCAGCCGCCTGGCGGCTCGACGCCGGCCTTGCCGCCGACCGGCAGATCGCTTCGGCCAAGCTCTATGCCTCCGAAATGCTGGCTCGCGTGACGGATGAGGCGATCCAGATCTATGGCGGAATGGGCCTGATGGACGACCTGCCGCTTGCCCGCTTCTGGCGAGACGCGCGCGTCGAGCGCATCTGGGACGGCACCTCGGAAATCCAGCGGCATATCATCAGCCGCGACCTGCTTCGGCCTCTGGGAGCCTGAGCCGATGACATCCAGCCCGCTCGACCGCCTGCTCAGACCGCAAACGATCGCCGTCTTCGGCGGTCGCGAGGCGCGCAGGGTCATCGAGCAATGCGACCGCATGGGGTTTGCCGGCGAGATATGGCCGGTCCACCCTAAGCTCGACGAAGTGCTCGGGCGCCGCTGCTATCGCTCCGTCGCCGATCTGCCTTCCGCGCCGGACGCTGCCTTTGTCGGCGTCAACAGGACGCTGACCGTCGAGATCGTGCGCAGCCTTTCAGAGGCCGGCGCAGGCGGCGCGGTCTGTTATGCCTCGGGCTTCAGCGAGGCGACGGCGGAACTTGCCGATGGCGCCGAACTGCAGCAGGCCCTGCTTTCGGCAGCCGGCCGCATGCCGATCCTCGGACCGAACTGCTACGGGCTCATCAACGGTCTCGACGGCGCATTGCTGTGGCCCGATCAACACGGTATGCAGCGTATCGAGCGCGGCGTGGCGATCCTCACCCAGTCTTCCAATATCGCCATCAACCTGACCATGCAGACCCGTGGGCTGCCGATCGCCTATGTGGTCACGGCAGGCAACCAGGCGCAGACTTCGCTTGCCGACGTTGCCTGCGCGCTGATCGACGATCCGCGTGTGACGGCGATCGGCCTTCACGTCGAAGGTTTCGGCGATCTCGCCTCCCTCGAACGGCTGGCCGCCATCGCCCGCCAGTCGAGGAAGCCTGTGATCGTGCTGAAGGTCGGCCGGTCTGAGCAGGCAAAACGGGCGGCGGTGTCGCATACCGCCTCGCTTGCCGGCAGCGATGCGGTCGCCGACGCCGTGCTCGCCCGCCTCGGCATCGGCCGCGTCGGCACCTTGCCTGCACTGCTTGAAACCTTGAAACTGCTGCATGTCGCCGGGCCGCTCGAAAGCCGCTCGATCTCTTCGATGAGCTGCTCCGGGGGCGAGGCATCGCTGATGGCCGACGCCGCCGTCGGCCACGATGTCGAATTTTCCGCACTGCCGCCGCAGCATTTGCCGCGTCTGCGCCAGGCGCTCGGCGAGATGGTGACGCTTTCCAATCCGCTCGATTACCACACCTTCGTCTGGGGTGATCTCGCCCGCCAGACCGAAGCCTTCAGCGCCATGTTCGAAGGCGGCTATGCTCTCAATCTCGTCGTTCTCGACTTCCCGCGCGCTGATCGCTGCGATGCGGCCGAATGGGCGATGACGGCGGACGCCGTCACGATGGCGGCTGCCGCAACCGGCGCGCTGGCCGGCATTCTGGCGACGCTTCCGGAAAACATGCCGGAGCCGATCGCCCGACGTTTGCTCGCAAATGGCATCGTCGCCTTCTCAGGCATAGACGAAACCATTGCCGCGGTGGAGGTCGCAGCCGGCATCGGCCGCGCCTGGAACGCGCCGCCTCCCCTGCCGCTACTCGACGTGCCCTGCAGGGGCGGCGAGATCGAGACGCTGACGGAAGCTGATGCGAAGACGGAACTTGCTGCCTGCGGCCTTCCCGTTCCCCGGGGGCTGCAGGCTTTTTCTTCCCACGAGGCCGCCGAGCAGGCCGAACGGCTCGGCTTTCCGGTCGTGCTGAAGGCTCTCGGCATTGCCCACAAGAGCGAGGCTGGCGCCGTTGCGCTCAACCTATGGGATATTGAAGCCGTGTCGGATGCGGTGGCGGCAATGCCGCCGAATGATGGCTATCTCGTCGAAAAGATGATCGATCCGCCGGTCGCCGAGCTCATTGTCGGCGCCGTCCGCGACCCGGTCTTCGGATTGTCGCTGACCCTGGGAGCGGGCGGAATCTTCGTTGAATTGCTTGAAGATTCCGTCATTTTGCCGCTTCCGGCGACGAAAACCGAGATCCATGCGGCGATTTCGCGCCTCAAACTTGCGAAGTTGCTGAATGGCTATCGCGGACGGCCAAGAGGCGATGTCGAAGCGGCAATCGCCGTTATCTCAGCAGCGGCAGATTATGTCGTAAAGAACGCGTCATGCCTGGAGGAACTGGACATTAATCCCCTGATGGTTCTTCCCGAAGGGCGCGGCGTTGCCGCGGTCGATGTCCTGATACGGCGGAGGAGGTAGCATAGGTTGAACGACCACATTCGCACGCGACATGACGGCGGCGTGCTCGAAGTCGTCATCGACCGGCCGAAGGCAAACGCCATCGACCTTGCGACGAGCCGTGCCCTCGGATTGATCTTCCGCGATTTTCGCGACGATCCTGAATTGCGTGTCGCCATCGTCTCGGGCGCCGGCGAAAAATTCTTTTGCGCCGGATGGGACCTCAAGGCGGCTGCATCAGGCGACGCGGTCGACGGAGATTACGGTGTCGGAGGTTTCGGCGGGCTGCAGGAACTGCGCGACCTCAACAAGCCTGTCATCGCAGCGGTCAATGGTATCTGTTGCGGCGGCGGGCTGGAGATCGCACTGTCTGCCGACCTGATCATCGCCGCTGAACATGCGACATTCGCCCTGCCGGAAATCCGTTCGGGCACCGTTGCCGATGCCGCCTCGATCAAGCTGCCGAAGCGCATCCCCTATCACATCGCCATGGACATGCTTTTGACCGGGCGCTGGCTCGACGTTCACGAGGCGCATCGCTGGGGTTTCGTCAACGAGGTCCTGCCGGCCGACAGGATGATGGAGCGGGCCTGGGAGCTTGCCCGGCTACTCGCAGGCGGGCCGCCGCTCGTCTATGCGGCGATAAAGGAGATCGTGCGCGAAGCTGAAGGTTCGACGTTCCAGACTGTCATGAACAGGATCACCAAGCGGCAGTTTGAAACGGTCGACCGGCTCTATTCGAGCGAAGACCAATTGGAAGGCGCGCGGGCTTTCGCGGAAAAGCGAAGCCCCATTTGGAAAGGAAAATAACGAGGCGGCGGCAACCGCACTATTTTCCCGCATGATGCGGGCACCGGAGGTGGAGAGGAAACCGCCTGCGATCCTGCCCGGAAGTTCTGTCAACGCACTACAAAGAAGGAACTGGGGAATGAACGACTATACGAAATACCTCGCAAGCCGCGTCACCGCAGGCGGACTCAGCCGCCGCGAATTCATGGGACGTGCCATGGCGGCGGGCATCACACTCGCCGTCGCCGACAAGCTCTTTACCGAAAGCGCCGAAGCGGCCGAACCGAAGCGCGGCGGCCACCTGAAGCTCGGTCTCGAAGGCGGTGCCGCCACCGATTCCAAGGACCCGGCGAAATTTCTGTCGCAATTCATGTTCTGCGTCGGCCGCTGCTGGGGCGACATGCTGGTTGAGTCAGACCCGCTGACGGGTGCGGCCGTGCCGGCGCTCGCAGAATCCTGGGAACCCTCGAAGGACGCCGTCACCTGGACCTTCAAGATCCGCAAGGGGGTCAAGTTCCACGATGGCAAGGAACTGACGATCGACGACGTCGTCGCCACACTGAAGCGTCACACCGACAAAAAGTCGGAATCCGGCGCGCTCGGCGTGCTCGGCTCGATCAAGGAGATCAAGGCCGACGGCGGCAATCTAGTGCTGACGCTCAGCGAAGGCAACGCCGACATGCCGTTGCTGCTGTCGGACTACCATCTGGTCATCCAGCCGAATGGCGGCGTCGACGATCCCCTCGCCTCGATCGGCACTGGCCCGTACAAGCTGACGAGCTTCGAACCGGGCGTGCGCGCCACCTTCGAGAAGAATAACGACGACTGGCGCAGCGACCGCGGTTATGTCGATTCGATCGAGATCATCGGCATGAACGACGCCACCGCCCGCATCGCCGCACTTTCGTCCGGCCAGGTGCACTATATCAACCGCGTCGATCCGAAGACGGTCAACCTCCTGAAACGCGCCCCCAACGTCGAGATCCTCTCGACCGCCGGCCGCGGCCATTATGTCTTCATCATGCATTGCGACAAGGCGCCGTTCGACAATAACGACCTGCGGCTTGCGCTCAAATACGCCATGGACCGCGAAACCATGGTGGAGAAAATCCTCGGCGGCTACGGCAAGGTCGGCAACGATTTTCCGATCAATGCGACCTATGCGCTGTTTCCCGAAGGCATCGAGCAGCGCGCCTACGATCCCGACAAGGCCGCCTTCCATTACAAGAAGTCGGGTCATAGCGGCTCGGTTCTGCTGCGCACCTCCGAAGTCGCCTTCCCCGGCGCCGTCGACGCGGCCGTTCTCTATCAGGAAAGCTGCAAGAAGGCCGGCATCGAGATCGAGGTCAAGCGCGAACCAGGTGATGGCTACTGGACCAATGTCTGGAACGTCCAGCCCTTCTCGACCTCCTATTGGGGCGGCCGTCCGACGCAAGATCAGATGTATTCCACCGCCTATCTCTCGACGGCGGACTGGAACGACACCAAGTTCAAGCGTCCTGACTTCGACAAGCTGCTCCTGCAGGCCCGCTCCGAACTTGATGAAGCCAAGCGCAAGGACATGTACCGCACGATGGCGATGATGGTGCGGGACGAAGGCGGGGTGATCCTGCCGATGTTCAACGACTTCGTGAACGCCTCCACCAAGCAGGTGAAGGGTTATGTCCACGATATCGGCAACGACATGTCGAACGGCTACGTCGCGACGCGCGTCTGGCTGGACGCCTGAGGGTAAGGGGCGTTTGCCCCTCCGATCTCCAACGCAGCCGGGACCGTGGGTGAAACCCGCGGTCCTCCCGACGTTTAAGCGCGAGGTCCTCGCCATGACCGATCCTGCCCCAAGCAATATTTTGCCCGGCCTCGGGTTTCGGCAGCGTTTTCCGCTGCTTGCCCTTATCCTCGAGCGCTTTGTGCTCAGCCTTGTCCTGCTTTTTGCCGTTTCCATCCTGATCTTCGGCGGGCTCGAAGCCCTGCCCGGCGATTTTGCCACCACCTATCTCGGCCAGTCGGCAACACCGCAGGCCGTTGCCAATATCCGTGAGGATCTTGGGTTGAACCGTCCGGTGACGACGCGCTACGTCGAATGGCTTGGCAACGCCGTTCAGGGGGACTTCGGCACGTCCTGGGCCAGCAAGAATTCGGTGAGCGAACAGATCGGCAAGCGCCTCGGCAATTCGCTCTTCCTGGCGGGTTTCGCGGCGGTGATCTCGGTGCCGCTCGCCGTCGGCCTCGGCATGCTGTCGGTGCACTTCCGCAATCGCATGCCTGACAAGATCATCAACGTGATCTCGCTTGCGGCGATCTCGCTGCCGGAATTTTTCATCGGCTACCTGCTGATCCTCTTCTTCGCCGTCAAGTTCGGCATGGCGACCTTTCCGGCGACCGTCTACGACAGCATGGGCTTCGTCGAGCGGTTGAAGGCGATCGCGTTGCCGACGGCGACGCTGGTGCTCGTCGTGCTCGCGCATATGATGCGCATGACGCGGGCGGCGATCCTTTCCGTCATGTCCTCCGCCTATATGGAAACCGCGGAGTTGAAGGGCCTCAGCGCCTTCCGTTCGATCGTCAAACACGCAGCTCCCAACGCGCTGGCGCCGATCATCAACGTCGTCGCGCTGAACCTCGCCTATCTCGTGGTCGGTGTGGTCGTCGTCGAAGTCGTCTTCGTCTATCCCGGCATGGGACAATACATGGTCGACGCAGTCACGGTGCGGGACATGCCCGTGGTACAGGCCTGCGGCCTGATCTTCGCGGCCGTCTATATCTTCCTCAACATGACGGCGGATATCCTAGCGATCGTCGCCAATCCAAGGCTGAGGCATCCGCGATGAGATTGAGAGACATTCCCATCACCGCCTGGATCGGCATAACCGGCATAACCCTGGCCTTCATCTTCGCAATCTTCGCACCCTGGATCGCCCCCTATGGGGAGACGCAAGTCGTCGGCGACGTCTGGCAGCTGCCGGATGATAAATACATCTTCGGACTCGATAATCTCGGCCGCGACATCCTCTCGCGCCTGATCTATGGCGCGCGCACGACGCTCTTGGTCGCCTCCGCCGCCACCATCATCTCCTTCTCGCTCGGTGTGATCCTGAGCTTCACCGCCGCCGTCTCGCGCGGCCTCATCGACACTGTCTTCTCGCGCTTCAACGATCTGATGATGTCGATCCCGACGCTGATCTTCGCGCTGGTGGTGCTTGCGGTTCTGCCGCAGAATATCATCGTCCTGATCCTTGTCATGGCGGTCCTCGATTCCACCCGCGTCTACCGTCTCGGCCGTGCCGTGGCGCTCGATGTCGCGGTGATGGAATTCGTCGAGGCGGCCAAGCTGCGCGGCGAAGGCAAGCTCTGGATCATCTTCCGCGAAATCCTGCCCAACACCCTGTCGCCGCTGCTCGCCGAGTTCGGACTGCGCTTCGCCTTCTCGATTCTCTTCCTCTCGACGCTATCCTTCCTCGGCCTCGGCATTCAGCCACCGGCGGCCGATTGGGGCGGCATGGTCAAGGACAACAAGGACGGCATCATCTTCGGCATATCGGCCGCACTGGTGCCGGGCACGGCGATCGCTGTGCTCGCCGTCTGCGTTAACCTTGTCGTCGATTGGCTGCTGAAACGCACATCCAGCCTCAAGGGAGGGCGCGGCGATGCCTGAGCTTCTTTCCGTTCGCAATCTCAAGATCGAGGCGACCAGCTATCCGCCGGGCGAGCCGCCCAAGCGGGTAACGATCGTCGACGGCGTTTCCTTCGACCTCAAGAAGGGCAAGGTTCTCGGCCTGATTGGAGAATCGGGCGCCGGCAAGTCGACGATCGGCCTCTCGGCGCTCGCCTACGGCCGCGGCGGCGCCGAAATCACCGGCGGCGAGGTTCGGCTCGATGGCACCGATATTCTGGTGCTCGGCAAGAACGGCATCCGGAAAATCCGCGGCGCCCGGGTCTGCTATGTCGCTCAATCGGCGGCGGCCGCCTTCAATCCGGCGCATAGGCTGGGCGACCAGGTGATCGAAGCTTCGGTCAAGCATGGACTGATGACGAGGGAGCAGGCGCGCAAGCGGGCGCTTCATCTGTTCCGGGTCCTCGGTCTGCCCAGTCCTGAAACCTTCGGCGAGCGCTTTGCTCATCAGGTCTCCGGCGGCCAGCTGCAGCGTGCGATGACGGCGATGGCGCTCTGCTCGAACCCTGAACTTATCGTCTTCGACGAGCCGACCACGGCGCTCGACGTCACCACGCAGATCGACGTGCTGGCGGCAATCAAACACGCGATCGAGGAGACTCATACGGCTGCCCTCTACATCACCCATGATCTTGCTGTCGTCGCGCAGGTTTCGGACGACATCATGGTCCTGCGTCATGGCAAGCAGGTCGAGTATGGCAGCGTTCAGCAGATCATCGAGGCGCCGCGAGAAGACTATACCCGCGCTCTCGTCAATGTCAGGCAGGCCTATCGCGAGGAAGCCGCCGATCAGTCCACGGCACTTCTCAAAGTGGAGAATGTAAGCGCCGAATATTCCAACGGCTTCAAGGTACTGCATGATGTCTCGCTGCATGTGCCAAAGGGGCAGACGCTTGCCGTCGTCGGCGAATCCGGCTCCGGAAAATCGAGCCTGGCACGCGCCATTACCGGCCTCTTGCCGCCAAGCAGCGGGCGCATCGTCTTCGACGGAAAGCCACTGGTGCCCGATCTGAAGAACCGGCCGAACGACGACCTCAGGCGTATCCAGCTGATCTATCAGATGGCCGACACCGCGATGAACCCGAGGCAGACGGTCCGCGACATCATCGGCCGTCCGTTGACCTTCTATTATGGCCTCAGAGGTGCCGAGAAGACGACCAGAGTGAAGGAATTGCTCGATCAGATCGAAATGGGCAACGGCTTCATCGACCGCTATCCTGCGGAACTCTCCGGCGGCCAGAAGCAGCGGGTGGCGATTGCGAGGGCGCTCGCCGCCAAGCCCGAGCTCATCCTTTGCGACGAGCCGACATCGGCGCTCGACCCGCTGGTGGCCGAAGGCATCCTCAAGCTGTTGCTGCGGCTGCAGCAGGAGGAACAGCTGTCCTACATCTTCATCACCCATGACATTGCGATCGTCCGGGCGATCGCCGACAGTGTGGCGGTGATGCATCGCGGCAAGGTGGTGCGCTTCGGGCCGAAATCGACGGCGTTGTCGCCACCCTTCGATGATTATACCGATCTGCTGTTGAAATCGGTGCCGGAGATGGAAATAGGCTGGCTGGAACGCGTGCTTGCCACGCGGCGTATGGAGAGCGCCGGTCACTGAAGGACCGATGCCTGAAAGGAATGAGCATGGCCTCACGCGGCTTCGCCACCATCGAGAATGAATGGATCACGCTGAAGGACGGAACGCGGCTTGCCGCGCGCATCTGGATGCCTGACGGTGCGGAGCAGGATCCGGTTCCGGCCGTCTTCGAATTCCTGCCCTACCGCAAGCGGGACGGGACCAGCCCCCGGGACGAGTCGACCTATCCGGTGTTCGCCGCCGCCGGCATTGCCGGCGTGCGGGTCGATATCCGCGGATCGGGGGAATCCGCCGGCGTCATCGACGGCGAATATACCGAGCGTGAACTGGCCGATGCCTGCGAGCTGATCGCCTGGATCGCGGCGCAGCCCTGGTCGAACGGTTCGGTCGGCATGATGGGCATCTCCTGGGGCGGTTTCAACAGCCTGCAGGTCGCCGCATTGCGCCCGCCTGCGCTCAAAGCCGTGATCTCGATCGCCTCGACCGTCGACCGTTATAATGACGATATCCACTATAAGAACGGCTGCCATCTCTCCGCCCAGCTCTCATGGGCGGCGACGATGCTTGGCTACCAGTCGCGCCCGCCCGATCCGGCTCTTGTCGGCGAGCGCTGGAAGGAGATGTGGCTTGAGCGCCTGGCAGGCGAACCTTTTTTCATGGAGGAGTGGCTGGCCCATCAGCGGCGCGATGAATTCTGGCGCCACGGCTCGATCTCGGAGGATTTTTCGAGTGTCGAAATCCCGACGCTCGTGATTGCCGGTTGGGCGGATGGCTACCGCAATACGCCGCTGATGGCGGTCGAGGGTCTGGGCGAGAAGGCGAAGGCGCTGATCGGCCCCTGGGTGCACAAATATCCGCACTTCGCCTGGCCGAAACCGCGCGCCGATTTCCACGGCGAAGCGATCGCCTGGTGGAACAAATGGCTGCGTGGCGAGGACAATGGCATCGACAGGCTGCCGCAGGCCCGCGCCTATATTCTCGATGCCGTCCGCCCGGCGCCGCGGCGCGACAGCGATCCCGGTTTCTGGATCGCGCGGGATGTCTGGACGCCGCCGCACATGCAATGTTTCTACGTCGAGCAATTCGGCAGGCTGACCGAAGGCATGCCGATCCCGCATGCGCCCGAGCATCCGGTCTATGTGCGTTCTCCTCTCGATACCGGCACGGCATCGGGTGACTATTTCACGCTGAAGCCAGATGCGGAAATGGCGGTCGATCAACGCTCAGACGATGCCGGCTCGCTGGTCTTCGATACCATGCCGCTTGCCTCTGATTGCGACTATCTCGGCCGGCCCGTGCTGACACTTAGGCTGCGTTCCCGAGCGGCGCATGCAAACCTCTGCGCCCGGCTGATCGACGTCCATCCCGACGGCACGGCAATGCGCGTCGCCTTCGGCGTCGTCAATCTCACCCACCGCGACGGCAATGCCGATCCGAAACCGCTGGTCCCGGGCGAGGCGATGTCGATCCGGCTGGTGCTCGATGCCTGCGGCTATCGCTTCCGCAAGGGGCATCGCATCCGCCTTTCGCTGTCCACTGCCTATTGGCCGATGATCCTGCCGCCGCCCGAGGACGAAGGGATCGACATCGATATCGCCTCGCTCGGCCTGGGGTTGCCGGTGCTCGGCGATCATCGCGGGATCGAGATCGACGAACCGGCCAATCCCGATCCCCTGCCGAGATATATCGAGCGCGCGGCTGCCGCGACGAAACGGCAGATTGTCCGGGATCTCTCGGCCAACCGGACGGACTATCGCATCCACGAGGATACCGGGCTCTACGAACATCCCGAGACGGGCCTGTCGACCCGGCAATTGCGCGAGGAAGTCTGGTCGATTTCGCCAAATGATCCGCTGTCGATGACCGGCATGTCCACCTGGACCTGCGACATGCACCGTCCCGGCTGGTTCGTGCGGAGCGTGGCAACGGCGCGGATTGCCTGTACCGCAACCGATTGGATCGTCAGCGCCGTCGTCACTGCGTTCGAGGACGACGTGCAGATCTTCGAAAAGATCTTCGCGGAAAAGAAGATTGCGCGCGACCTGATGTGATCGTCAAAGCATCGCGAAATGCCCGATGGCCTCGCAGACCGCACGGAACCCGTCGCGCGCGCCATCGCTCATATGGCGGGCGCGCAGCCAGGCATGCACCATCTGCGGCTCTTCCCGGAACCAGACTTCGATGCCCTCCGCGGACAGCCGGGCGGCATAATGCCGGCCGTCGTCCCTCAAGGGGTCGAAATGCGCGACGGTGATGAAGGCCGGCGGCAGGTCGGCAACGGACGATGCCCGCAGCGGCTCGGCGATCTCATTTCCTTCAGGCGCCCGCAGGATCTCGCGATAATAGGCGACATCGGCCGTCGTCAGGCCGGGTGCGGCGGCCATTTCCAAATAGGATCCTGCGTCCATGTCACCGCCGAGGGTGGGGTAGATCAGCACCTGGCCGACGACGCCTGATAGCGCCTCATCGCGCGCCCGCAAGGCAAGGCCCGCCGCAAGGTTGCCGCCGGCGCTGTCGCCGATCAGCACGACTTTGTTGCCGGCGGCAAGCAGATGTTTGAGCACGGCGAAGCCGTCATCCGTCTGTGCCGGCCAGCGATATTCGGGGGCCAGCCGGTAATCGACGGAAACGAGTTCGGCGCCGGCAAAGTCGGCGATCTCGGCGCAGATGGCGTGATGGCTCTCGAGCGAACCGACCACGAAGCCGCCGCCATGGATATAGAGCAGAATGGTCCGGGTGATGATTTTCCGCGGACGGTAGCGCCGGATCGGTATGCGTTGGACCATACCGTCCGCAAAGATAATATCCGGGGGCAGCGGGCGATCGAAACGCGCGCAAAGAGCATCGTACCAACGCCGTTGCTGTTCGACCGGCGCCTCGACGGCGTCCGCGGGATAGAGGTTATCGCAAATCTGGAGAAATTGCAGGATGCCCTTTTCGGTGGGGACGGGCGATGGAGCGGACATTGAGGGTCCTTTCGATTGGGACATGTGGATCATGCCCTTGGCCGACTCTGCGTCCATCATGCGCCATTGCGGCGGAGGCAATCGGTCTGGCCGCGACCCGTGGATGTCGCGATGCTCTCTTATTTTGGCCCTGCCTTTCCAAGGCTTTGCCGTTTTTTCAAAAAAGATCCGATAATTTTTTCGTCGCCGACCCAAGGAAAGCTATCGGAGAAACGTCTCAATCCTGAAATAGCATCTTGCTTGATAGCTTGGGGGTAGGTGCGCATTGGATGCGGAGCTCATAGAACGAGCACAGCGCGGCGATAGGGAGGCTTTCGGGCAACTGGTCTCACGCCACTATGATTTCGTCCGCGCGACGGCGTGGCGATGGTCGGGCAGTTCCACGGATGCGGACGATATCGCCCAGGAGGTCTGCGTCAAAATCGGTGCCGCCATCCGCGGCTTTCGCGGCACCAGCCGCTTCAGGACATGGCTTTATACGCTGACGCTCAACGCCGCTCGCGATCACAGACGCAAACGCGTACGAGAACAGCAGACATTCCGCGCCTATGCTGCCGAACCGCAGCAGCCGGATGCGCCGGGCGGAGAAGACGACGAGATGTCGAGCGCATTATGGGCGGCCGTGCGCGCTTTGCCGGAACGGCAATGCGACGCCGTGATGCTCGTCTATGGTGAAGGCCTCAGCCACTCGGCCGCCGCCGATGTCATGGGCTGCTCGGAGGCGACCGTGTCCTGGCAGGTCCACGAGGCGCGCAAGCGGCTGAAGGCCATGTTCGGCAAGGAAGAGGTGTGATGGACAAGGAACTCGAAAAACTCTCCCGCCTCACCCCGCCGGCCTTCGATCCGCAGGCGCGGGCGCGCGCCCTTGCGGCGGCGATGCAGGCCTTCGACAGCGCGGAAAATAATGCAGCGGCAGCCCAAGGAATTGCAAAAGACTGGCGTCCAAGCTCCATCATCAACTGGATATGGAGCCCTGCCGTGAATAAGAAATTCCTCGCCGGTTCAGCCCTTGCGACGTTGCTCATCATTCCCGCTGCGGGTTATCTCACCGTCGAGCTGACCCGAAACCGATCGATTATCGACCATGAAAAGATCGCCGGCACTGTTTCGAAAAATGAGGTGACGAAACCGGCCGGGCCGGTCACGGCTGCGCCTCGGCTTCCCGAGGCGGCGGCCGACAGCGCTCAAGTCTCGGAGCCGCAGACCGCCGCGAAACCCACGAGCGCTGAGATCGCCGAGTTCGATGCCAAGGAAGCGACGACGCTGCTGGACAAGTCTGGCGGGACGGTAGCAGCAGGGGCCAAGCGCTCTATCGCACAAGGTATCGTCGCCCCAGATCAGCAGCCAGCCGAGCCGATGGCCGTCGCCCCCTCACCTGTCCCGCCGGCGGATGGACGGGCCCAGCTCCAGCTCGATCCCAGCCGCGAGCGGTTTGCCAATGCCGCGGCAAATCCGATCATGAGTGTCGCGACCCATCCGGTCTCGACCTTCTCCGCCGATGTCGACAGCGCTTCCTATTCCTTTGTCCGCCGATCGCTCACCGGCGGGGCGATGCCCGATCCGCAATCGGTTCGCGTCGAGGAGATGATCAATTATTTCCCCTATGACTGGCCGGGTCCCGAGAAGGCCGACCAGCCTTTCAAGGCGACCGTGACGGTGATGCCGACCCCATGGAACCACGACACGGAACTAATGCACGTGGCGATCAAGGGGTATGATATCGCGCCGGCGACCGCGCCGCACGCCAATCTGGTCTTTCTGATCGACGTCTCGGGTTCGATGGACGAGCCGGACAAGCTGCCGCTGCTGAAGAGCGCCTTCCGGCTGCTGGTCAACAGGCTGAAGGCCGACGACACCGTCTCGATCGTCACCTATGCCGGCAATGCCGGCACGGTGCTCGAGCCGACGCGGGTGGCGGAGAAAGCGAAGATCCTTTCGGCGATCGACAGGCTGGAGGCTGGAGGCTCGACCGGCGGCGCCGAGGGCATCGAGGCGGCCTACGATCTTGCCGAAAAGGCCTTCGTCAAGGACGGCGTCAACCGGGTGATGCTGGCGACGGACGGCGACTTCAATGTCGGCCCGTCGAGCGACGAGGATCTGAAACGCATCATCGAGGAGAAACGCAAGGACGGCATCTTCCTGACCGTTCTCGGCTTCGGCCGCGGCAACCTCAACGATTCCCTGATGCAGACGCTCGCCCAGAATGGCAATGGCAGTGCCGCCTATATCGACACCCTGGCGGAAGCGCAGAAGACCTTGGTCGAAGAAGCCGGATCGACGCTGTTTCCGATTGCGAAGGACGTCAAGTTCCAGGTCGAGTTCAATTCGGAACGGATCGCCGAATACCGGCTGATCGGCTATGAGACGCGCGCCCTCAAACGCGAGGACTTCAACAATGATCGCGTCGATGCCGGCGATATCGGCTCCGGTCACAGCGTCACGGCGATTTACGAGATCACGCCCAAGGGAAGTCCCGCGGTCATGAATGACGATCTGCGGTACGGCCTGCCCAATAAGGCACCGGCCGAGACATCGGTCAGCGCGCATCAGGGCGAGCTCGCCTTCGTCAAGATGCGCTACAAGCGGCCAGGCGAAGACAAGAGCGCCCTGATCACCACGCCGGTCGGTGACGCCAACGCGGTCGCCACGATCGACGCCGCGCCGCAAGATGTTCGCTTCTCGGTGGCCGTCGCTGCCTTCGGCCAGAAACTCAGCCGTGCCAGCGCCCTCGATGCCTATCCTTATCAGGCGATTGCCGATCTCGCTGCGGCATCGCGGGGGGCCGATCCCTTCGGCTACAGATCGGACTTCCTCGGTCTCGTCAGACTGGCTGACGGTCTCAGCCAGCGATAAAGGCGAGGTATCACAGGACGGAGGCCGCCCTGCAAAGGCGGGCCTCTGCTGCGAATATAAAAAATCAGCCAATGAGTTGAATGGCACGCGCATTTATACAGGTCACAGGCTGATTCTGATATCAAACCCCACCCGAGAAAGGGACGATGCGCGCGCTCTATCCCAGCCTTGAGCCGTTGGCCGTGAGATAGACAGCGTAGAGCGAAGTGGTTGCGGTGATGAAGAGGCGGTTTCGTTTCTCGCTGCCGAAAGCGACATTGGAGACGATCTCGGGAATATGGATCTTGCCGAGCAGTGTGCCATCTGGGTCATAGCAGTGCACACCGTCGCCAGCGCTCGTCCAGATCCTTCCCTTCCGGTCGACGCGAAAACCATCGAAAAAGCCAGCGGTGCATTCGGCAAAAATGCCGAGGTCGCTGAGCTTGCCAGTATCGCACACGGCGAGCTTTCTGATATGGCGCGGACCGCCGGACAGGTGCGATGCCCCGGTATCGGCGATATAAAGAACCGTTTCGTCGGGGGAGAAAGCCAGCCCGTTCGGCTTGACGAAATCCGAGGTCATCTGATCGGTGGCGCCTGTTGCCGGATCGTGCCGGTAGACGTGGCATCCGCCGATTTCCTCCTCGCCGTAATCACCCTCATAGTCGTGGAGGATGCCGTAGCTAGGGTCGGTGAACCAGACGGTGCCGTCGGACTTCACGGTGACGTCGTTCGGCGAATTGAGCCTTTTGCCCGCAATGCGGTCGGCCAGCACGCTGATCCCGCCGTCGAAATCCGTTCGCGTGACGCGGCGCGCCAGATGCTCACAGGTGATCAGCCGCCCCTGGTTGTCGACGGTGTTGCCGTTCGAATTGTTGCTGGGCGAGCGGAAGACCGATGTCTGCCCGCTGGTGTCGTCGTAGCGCATCATGCGATTGTTGGGGATATCGGAGAAAACCAGATAACGGCCGGCGGCAAACCAGGCCGGTCCCTCCAGCCAGCGGCCGCCCGTCCAAAGCCGCTCGACGCGGGCATGGCCGACGAAGCAGCTTTCAAAGCGCGGGTCGAGAACTTCAAAACCCGTACCCTCGATTTCCCCGAACATGATGCTCCCCTCGTGTCAAATTGTTAGCGATATCATTCTGCCCGGTTTCGCGGACTTCGTACAGAGGACGACGGACTGTGGAACGCTGCATTCCTGCAATAATATCGATTGTGCGATGATAGCGATAACTTTATCGTGTGCTCAACTGCCAGCTCGGAAGCTGTTTGGGGGCGGAGACAAGTGAAAAACGAGGATGAGCCAAAAGACAAGCGCCTCAAAGGAGGAGACGCCCAAAAGCTGACGATGGCTGAGGTCGCCAAATATGTCGGCGTATCGGCCATGACCGTTTCGCGCGCCTTTCGCCAGGATGCAAGCGTTTCCGAAGAGACGCGCAAGCGCATCATGGAGGCGGTCGATGCGCTTGGCTACGTACTCGACCTTTCCGCCGGCAGTCTCTCGTCGCGGCGCAGCGGCTTCATCGTGGCGCTGGTGCCCTCCATCAACAATTCGAATTTTTCCGACACTGCACGCGGCATCACCGATGCCCTGGAAAATACCGGCCTCCAGCTTCTTCTCGGCTATACCGATTATTCCGCCGAAAAAGAGGAAAAGCTGATCGAGGCGATGCTGCGCCGGCGCCCCGAGGGCATTATCCTGACAGGCGGTTCGCACACCGCCCGGGCGCGGCGCATGCTGGATAAGGCCGGCATTCCGGTGGTTGAAACCTGGGAAATTCCAGAAGAACCGATCAATCACGTCGTCGGCTTTTCCAACAGCGAGGCGATGTCGCTGCTGGTGCGGACGCTTGCGAGCCAGGGCTATCGCAGGTTCGGTTATATCGGCGGTACGACAGCGCGCGATACGCGCGGCAGCCAGCGGCGAAGCGGTTTCCTGAAGACTGTCGAAGAACTCGGCCTGGGACCGGGCAGGGCGATTTCCTTCGGTGTGCCGCCGATTACCATGGAACAGGGCGGCCAGGCGGTCGTCAGCCTCCTGGAGCGCTGGCCCGACACGGAGGTCGTGCTCTGCGTTTCCGACCTTTCCGCCTTCGGCGCGATCATGGAGTGCAAGCGCAGGGGGATGCGCGTGCCTGAAGATATCGCCATTGCCGGCTTCGGCGATTACGAGATCTCGTCGATCTGTCATCCCAGCATCACCACGATCAATGTCGACTGTTACGGCATCGGCCGCCAGGCAGCCGTCCGCCTGCTGGATGCCCTGCAGGCGGACAGCGAGGCGACCGGGGACGAGATCACATTGACCAGCTACAGGGTCGTCCTGCGCGAAAGCACGGATCGCCGCGCCCGATAATGAGAGCCGATCTCAGAAGGCGATCTGGACTTTCATCGACTTGCTGCGGTCGCTCGCCAATTCGAAGGCGGCGACGGCCTCATCGATCTTGAAGACCCCTGTGAGCAGCGGCTTCAAATCGACGCGGCGCGCGTTGATCAGCTCGACGGCCAGCGCAAATTCCTCGTGAAAGCGGAATGTTCCGCGCATCTCGATTTCCTTGGCGACGATCATATTCTGCGGGATGGAGACATCACCGCCGAGGCCGAGCTGCACGAGAACGGCACGGGGCTTCAGCGCCTCCAGGCCGGCGCGCACCGCCCGCTCATTGCCCGATGCTTCGAACATGACGTCGAAATATCCCTTGTCGGCGCCGTAGGCGGCCAGGTCGGCGGCATGCGTGGCAACATTGATCGTTCGATCCGCGCCGCTGGTGCGGGCGATCGCCAGAACGCTGTCGGTCACATCAGTCGCGACGATTTCGCGGGCGCCGAGAACCCGCGCCGCAACGATCGCCAGCATGCCGATCGGGCCGCAGCCGGTGACGAGAACCCGTTTGCCCAGCAGCGATCCGGCGCGGCTGGCGGCATGCAGCGTCACGGCAAAGGGTTCGGCGAAGGCCGCCTCGTGAATGGAGATGCCGTCGGCAACCCTGTGGCATTGCCAGCGCTCCGCTACCAGCCGCTGGCGAAAGCCGCCCTGAATATGCGGCATCGGCATGGCGCTGCCGTAAAACCGCATGTTGAGGCAGTGGTTCTGCTGTCCCTTCAGGCAATATTGACAACGATTGCACGGCCGGCTCGGGGACACCGCAACCCGGTCGCCGACGGCAAGATCGCTCACACCGGCGCCGAGCGCCTTGACCGTGCCGGCGATTTCGTGGCCGAGGATCATCGGCTCGCGCAGACGCACGGTGCCGAAGCCGCCATGATTGTAATAATGCAGGTCGGAGCCGCAAATGCCGCCGGCTTCGATGGCGATTTCCACCTGCCCCTCCCCCGCAACCTCGGGCTCGCGCTCCTCGATCCTGAGATCCTTGGCGGCATGAATGACGATGGCTTTCATAGCGAAACTCTCACACGACGGGGGTTGTAAGCGGGTTGCCGGCAAAATGCGCAGCGAGGTTGTCTCTGACCAGCTGGCCCATGGCCTTGCGGGTTTCGACGGTACCGGAGCCATGATGGGGCTGCAACACCACGTTCTGCAGCGTCAGGAAACGCGCATCGATCTTCGGTTCGTTGAGGAACACGTCGAGGCCGGCAGCCTGGATGGTGCCGTTCTCAAGGGCAGCGATCAGCGCCTCTTCATCGACCGTCGTCCCGCGCGAAACATTGATCAGCATGCCGTTGGGACCGAGGGCTTTCAGCACCTCGGCGTCGATGATCTTCATCGTCGCCTGTCCGCCGGGGACGATGACGATCAGAAAATCGGCCCAATCGGCAAGCGCCACCAGGTCCGGCTGGTAGGCATAGGCGACATCCGCGTGTTCATTGCGGGCGAAATAGGCGATGTCGCAGCCGAAGGCGGCAGCCCGCCTGGCGATCGCCTTGCCGATCCGCCCCATGCCGGCCAGTCCCACCTTCTTGCCGGAGACCCGCGTCACCAGCGGCATGGCGACATTGCCCCACTGGCCGGCGCGGACGAAGACATCGGCCTGCGGAATCTGCCGCGCCGTGGCAAGCAACAGTCCGATGGCGATATCGGCGACGTCCTCGGTCAGCACGTCGGGGGTATTGGTGACGCGAATGCCGTTGGCGCGGGCATAGGCGAGGTCGATGGCGTCGGTGCCAACCCCATAGCAGGAGACGATCTCGAGCTTCGGCAACTGCTTCATCAGCTCGGCGGACGCGCCGATTTCACCGCGCGTCGCGATGGCGCGAACATCTTTGCCGACCCTTGTGATCAGTTCCTGCCGGTCTGTCGCTTCCCACAGGCGGTGAACACGATATTTCGCCTCCAGATCGACCATATCCCATTCCGGATAGGCTCCGGTCATCAAGATCTCTGCCTCAGGCATTCCGTCTCCGTCCCGCATTTTGATAGTTGATTATGTTATCGATAACATATAATCCGGACAAGCGATGTCAAGTGAGTTTCACCTGAAGTGGCGGTATAAGCCGTCATTCGCAGCGACACCGGAGGAGTTATTTGCATGAAGAACCTGTTTGATCTGACCGGACGGCTTGCCCTGATTACCGGCTCGAGCCAGGGCATCGGGTATGCGCTGGCCGAGGGCCTGGCGCAGCATGGCGCCGAGGTCGTCATCAACGGCCGCACGCCAGAAAGCGTCAAACGGGCCGTCGAGAGCCTCAAGGCTCAAGGCCTGTCTGCCCATGCGGCCATCTTCGATGTGACCAGCAAGGACGCCGCCAAACAGGGTATCGATGCGATCGAGGCCGATATCGGGCCGCTCGACATCCTGATCAACAATGCCGGCATGCAGTTTCGCACGCCGCTGGAAGACTTTCCGGCGGACAAATGGGAACTGCTGCTGACCACCAATATTTCGAGCGTGTTTTACGTCGGCCAGGCGGTCGCCAAAGCCATGATCGCCCGCGGTCAGGGCAAGATCATCAACATTGCCTCGGTGCAGAGCGAACTCGCCCGCCCCGGCATCGCGCCTTATACGGCAACCAAGGGCGCAGTGCGCAACCTGACGCGCGGCATGTGCGCCGACTGGGCCAAGTACGGTCTGCAGATCAACGCGATCGCGCCCGGCTATTTCAAGACGCCGCTGAACCAGGCGCTTGTCGACAATCCCGAATTCTCGTGCTGGCTGGAGAAGCGGACGCCGGCCGGACGCTGGGGCAATGTCGAGGAACTGGTGGGTGCCGCCGTTTTCCTCTCGGGCAGCGGCTCGTCTTTCATCAACGGCCACACGCTTTATGTCGATGGCGGCATCACCACCTGCCTCTGACAGAGACGCGACGATGGAGCTCGAGAAACAAGCGCCGCTTCCGGCCGTCGTGGTCATGGGCGTGAGTGGCTGCGGCAAATCCTCGGTTGGAGCGGGCGTCGCCGCGCGAAACGGCGTGCGGTTTGTGGAGGGCGACCAACTCCATCCGACGCGAAACGTCGAGAAGATGGCGCAGGGTATGCCGCTCACCGACGATGACCGGCTGCCCTGGCTCGACCGGATCGGCGAGGAAATAAAGACCGCACAAAAGGCGTCGCAGGGTCTGGTGATTTCCTGCTCGGCGCTGAAGCGCAGCTATCGTGACCGGTTGAGACAGGCGGCGGGCGGGCGCCTGACCTTTGTTTTCCTGGAGGGCTCGCGCGACCTGCTGCTGTCGCGGATGCAGGCCCGACAGGGCCACTTCATGCCGGCGTCGCTGCTCGACAGCCAGATGCAGACGCTCGAGCCGCCGACCGGTGAAGCCGGTGTGGTCACGGTGGCGATCGATATGGGTTTGGATGATATGGTCGCGCTGGCCTGTGAGGGGCTGAAGAGCGCGGCCATCAAGGGAGGGTTTGATGCAGGATGATTATAGAGCAGACGTCGCCGTCATCGGCGCCGGCATCATGGGAACGGCGATCGTCACGCGACTGATCGAGACCGGCCACAAAGTATCGGTCTTCGATCTCGATGCCGAAAAGGTCGCGGCATTGGTGGACAAGGGCGCGCATGCGGCGAGCTCTGTCGCGGGTGCCGTCTCGGCCTCGGAATTCTGCATTCTCAGCCTCAATCACGCCAACATCGTGCGCGCCGTCGTCTTCGGTGAGAACGGGGTCGCGGCGGCGGCCAGCGTAGACAAGTTGCTGATCGACATGTCCTCCATTGACCCCGCCGAGACGGCCGACATGGCGAAGCGGCTGCGTACGGAAACGGGCATGGCATGGGTCGATTGCCCGCTTTCCGGCGGTGTGCCCGGCGCGCTCGGCGGCAAATTGACGATCATGGCCGGCGGCAGCCCCGAGGATTTCGAGCGGGCGCGGGTGGTGATGCGGCATCTTGCCGCCAATTACACGCTGATGGGCGCCTCCGGCGCCGGGCAGACCACCAAGCTGATCAATCAGCTGTTTTGCGCGGTGCTGTTCCAGGCGGTTGCCGAAGCCGTCAAGCTCGCCGAAGCCGGCGCTGTCGATCCCGCCGCAATTCCGGCAGCCCTTGCCGGCGGCAGGGCGGACAGCCGGATATTGCAGGAATTCATGGCGAAATTCGCCGCCCGGGATTTCTCGCCGACAGGCCGGATCGACAATATGCTGAAGGACCTGGATTCGCTCCAGGCCTTTGCGCTGAAGACCAAGACGCCGTTGCCGATGACCGGTGCGGTGGTGGAGATCCACCGCCTGCTCTGCGCCGCCGGCCTGGGGCCGAAGGACTCGGCCGAGATGATGCGCCTTCTCGATGGATTGCCGGCCGACTGACTCTTCGACGGCGTTTGGAGATTGTCACTTTACGCTTGACTACCGACGAATGTTATCGATAACATCGTTTCGTGAGGATAGCTGCAGCTTTGGGAGGAGCCACAGTGGAAGCCAAGAGACTGCTGGAGTTCCAATCGATCACCAAGAGCTTCGGCGGCACGCAGGCGCTGCGTGACGTATCGATCGATCTGCGCGAGGGCGAGATCCTGGCACTGCTGGGCGAAAACGGCGCCGGGAAATCGACGCTGATCAAGACGCTTGCCGGCATCTACAAGCCGGATAATGGCGACATCCTCTTTCGTGGCCAGAGCTACCATCATCGCCCGCCGAAACCGAACGAGCGGCAGCCGGTCGCCTTCATCCATCAGGATCTCGGTCTGATCGAGTGGATGACGGTCGGCGAGAATATGGGTCTGTCGCAGGGCTTCTCAATGCGCAGCGGCCTGATCGACTGGGGAAGGACGCAGGCGCGCGCCCGGGAGGCCTTGAAGCTGGTCGGCTGCGATTTCGATCCGACGACGCGGGTCTCGGCCCTGTCGCGCACCGAAAAATCGCTCGTCGCCATTGCCCGCGCGCTCGCCGTCGAAGCCGATGTTCTCGTGCTCGACGAGCCGACCGCAAGCCTTCCCGCCGACGAAGTCGATCGGCTGTTCAACGCGATCCGCCCGCTGAAGGAGCGCGGCGTCGGGATGATCTACGTCTCGCACAGGCTCGACGAGATCTTCCGCATTGCCGATCGTGTCGCCGTCCTACGCGACGGATGCATGGTCGGGCAGAAGCCCGTCAGCGAGACCACGCCCGACGAACTGGTGACGATGATCATCGGCCGCAGCGGCGACAGCCTGTTTTCGAAGGCGGAGATCAAGCCCGGCAAGGCGATCGTCCAGGTCCGCGACCTCGTCTGCGCCGGCACGAGCCCGATCTCCTTCGATATCCGTCAGGGCGAGTTGCTGGGCCTCGCCGGATTGCGCGGCGCCGGCCAGGAGCGGATCGGCCGGGCGCTGTTCGGCTGCGAACCGTTCAACGGTTCGGTTCTGCTGCATGAGCGGGCGCCAGACCTTTCCAGCCCGCGGCAGGCCATGGCCTCGGGCATTGGTCTGATCGCCCGTGACCGGACCGAGGAATCCGTCGCACTGTCGCTGTCCATCCGCGAAAACACCTACCTCAATCCGGGCGCCGTCGGCCGCGGGCTTTTCTCCTTCCTGTCGCCGCGCCGCGAAGCCGATCTCGCCCATGCGATCGGACGTTCCGTCGGCCTCAGGCCGAACGATCCGGATCTGCCGGCGGAAGCGCTGTCGGGCGGCAATCAGCAGAAGGTGGTCGTCGGACGCTGGCTGGCGACCGGCCGCAAGCTCTTGGTCGCCGAAGACCCGACCGCGGGCGTCGACATCGGCGCGCGTGCCGAAATCTACCGCCTGATCACCCAGGCGCTGGAGGCGGGTCTCGCGGTCGTCGTGGTCTCGACGGATTTCGAGGAAATCGCCCATATCTGCCACCGCGCGCTGGTTTTCTCGCGCGGCAAAATCGTCAGCGAACTGAGTGGAAGCGCTCTGACGACGGAGGCGGTCATCACGGCCGCCTCTGCGTCGGAAGCGGCTTGAGCCATCGGGAGAACAGCCATGCAATCCATTGAATCCACCGCGCTGGAGCCGACCAAGAGCGAAATGGCCGGCCTGTCCACCGGCCAGAAGATCGGACGCCTGATCCCGGTCTACGGGCTGGTCATCCTGACCGTTGGCCTGATCGTGCTCTTCTCGATCCTCCTGCCCGATACGTTCCCGACCGTGCTGAATGTTCGCTCGATCGTCTCCGACAAAGCGATCATCGCGCTTCTGTCGCTCGCCGCGATGATCCCGATGGCAGCGGGCCGCATCGACCTGACCGTCGGTTACGGCATCGTGCTCTGGCACATTCTCGCCATCAGCCTTCAGACGGTCTACGGCCTGCCCTGGCCGGTCGCGGTCGTCATCGTTCTCGCACTCGGCGTCCTCACGGGCTTCATCAACGGCCTGCTGGTCGAAGTCGCCAAGATCGACAGCTTCATCGCCACGCTCGGCACCGGAACCGTCCTCTACGCGCTTGCCCTTTGGCACACCGGCGGGCGGCAGGTGGTCGGCGTGTTGCCGGATGGTTTCTACGCGTTGAACGGCACCATGCTGTTCGGCCTGCCGATCACCGGCTTCTACGTGCTCCTGATCGCGATCTGCATGTGGGTCGTGCTCGAATACCTGCCGATCGGCCGTTACCTCTACGCCATCGGCGCCAATCCCAAGGCCGCCGCCCTCAACGGCATTCCGGTCCGCAAATTCGTGATCGGCGCCTTCGTCACATCAGGCCTCATGGCGGCCCTGACCGGCGTGCTTCTCGCCTCGAAGCTGCGCATCGGCCAGGCGAGCGTCGGCCTCGAATATCTGCTGCCGGCGCTGGTCGGCGCATTCCTGGGATCGACGACGATTAAGCCGGGCCGGGTGAACGTCTGGGGCACTCTGATCGGCGTCATCATCCTGGCGGTCGGGATTTCAGGAATTCAGCAATTCGGCGGGTCGTTCTTCGTCGAACCGCTGTTCAACGGCGTGACCCTGCTGATTGCCATCGGCATTGCAGGTTACGCCCAGCGCAAGCGCGGGGCTGTGAGGAGGATCACGCCCGCATCCAAATGAGGATGCCGGCTCACCGGCATTCATAACAAACAATATGGAGGAGTGAACAATGAAGCGCAGAACTTTAATGCGGGCAACGGTCGCAACCGTCGCTCTTATGCTCAGCGTGCCGGCGATGGCGGATTCGATGGCCGACGCCAAGGCCGTGGTCGCCAAATACGCGTCCAAGGTGAGTGCCTGGGATGGCCCGACGAGCGGCCCGAAGGGCGCGAGCGGCAAGAACATCGTCATTCTTGCCGCCGATATGAAGAACGGCGGCATTCTCGGCGTCGTCAACGGCGTAGAGGAAGCGGCAGGCGCACTGGGCTGGACGGTGAAGGCGCTGGACGGCGCCGGTTCGATCGGCGGACGGACGGCGGCCTTCGGCCAGGCCATGGCGCTGAAGCCCGATGGTATCATCATCAACGGCTTCGACGCCGTCGAACAGAAGCCGGCGATGGAAGCGGCCAAGGCGGCCGGCATTCCGATGGTTTCCTGGCACGCCGCCTCGGCCGTCGGCCCGGTTCCTGAGGTCGGCGTTTTCGCCAATGTGACCACCGACGCGATGGAAGTGTCGAAGTCCGCGGCGGACTGGGCCTTCGCCGATGCCGGCGGCAAACCGGGTGTCATCATCTTCACCGACTCGACCTATGCGATCGCGATTGCCAAGGCCGACCGCATGAAGAAGGAGATCGAGGATCTCGGCGGCACCGTGCTCGAATATGTCGACACGCCGATCGCCGAAACCTCGCAGCGCATGCCGCAGTTGACCACGTCGCTGCTGCAGAAGTACGGGGCGAAGTGGACGCACTCGCTGGCGATCAACGATCTCTATTACGATTTCATGGGACCCTCACTTGCCTCGGCCGGCATCGCCGGCGACGGCAAGCCGGTGAATGTCGCGGCCGGCGACGGTTCGGAGAGCGCCTATCAGCGTATCCGCGCCAAGCAGTATCAGGCCGTCACCGTTGCCGAGCCGCTCAACCTGCAGGGCTGGCAGCTGGTCGATGAGCTGAACCGCGCCTTTGCCGGTGCCCCGTGGTCGGGCTATGTATCGCCGCTGCACGTGGTGACCAGTCAGAACGTCGAGTTCGACGGAGGACCGAAAAACAGCTTCGATCCCGACAACGGCTATCGCGATCAATACAAGAAGATCTGGGGCAAATAAGCCTATCAAGCAGGGCGTATCGACCGGTACGCCCTGACATCCCGACACCGAATCAATACCGATCCAGCTCCGACGAGTTTTGGAAGAGAGAACTATGATCATTCGTTATGCTTTGTTTGAGGGCGAAATCCATCCTGGTCGGGAACAGGAGTTCCGCGATTTTGTGCGACAGCGGCTCGTTCCTCTCTGGACGCAATTTCCGGGTGCGGAGGAAATCCGGGTGCTGGACGGCATGGAGCGCGATGAGGGCGCGCCTGTTTATGCGATGGCCCTGGCCATTCGCTATCCTCACATGGAGGCTGTGAACGCTGCGCTTCTCTCCGACGTGCGGTTCCAGAGCCGCGAGGTGACCGGCGAGCTTCTGCAGCTTTTCACGGGCAAGGTGCATCATCACGTCTTCTCGGCCAACGAATACCCGCCGGCCATTGCCGGACATCGGGCGGGTAATCGGTGAGCGTAAACCGTTACGCCGCCGTCGCCATGCAGCGGTTGCGGCCGGCATTTTTGGCGGCGTAAAGGCTGGCATCCGCGATATGCAGCGCAGCCTCCAGCCTGTCCGTCAAAGACCAGTCCGCCAAGCCGACGGAGCAGGTGACTTCGAGCTTCGGATCTATCTCGGAGCAGTCATGGTCCTGCACCCGCAGGCGCAGCCGCTCGGCATCGGCAAAGGCATCGCCGGCTGGCGTGCCGGGGAATAGGAGCAGGAATTCTTCGCCGCCCATGCAGATCGCCAGACTGCCTTGCGGCCGGATGCTGCCCAGCAGTCCGGCAAGCTGCCGCACAACGCATGGGAAAAGATGTCGTTAATACGTTTGAAATGGTCGATGTCGAACAGCAGCAAGGCTGCATGGGTTGTGCCGGATTCCAGCCAATCCCCGCATTTGAGCTGCAGTTCACGCCGATTGCCGAGGCCGGGAAGGGATCGGCGCGCGATGCCAGCACCGCCTCGTGCTGTTCGGCGGCGAGCCGCAGGAAGGCAATCCAGGGCGACGCAGCATTGGCCGGCAATTGGGAAGAGTTCTAAACCACACGGCAATCGGGAAAAATGAAGTAACGAAGGGCAGCGATTGCTGCCCTTCGTATTTTTATCTTAGGCCCGAACCGGAGCCCTGGCCGGAAGCAGGGCGTTGACGATGACGGCGACGCCGATATTTGCCGCAAGCGCCAGCAGTCCGGTATAGACGGTGAAGGGTTCGCCGCCGAGGCTGATCAGGTGCAGCGGCTTCCAGCCGGCATCCCAGACGAGGAAGGTGCCGCCGCAGAAACCGACGAACCAGCCGGCAAGCAGGCCGGGCGCCCGGAACCAGTTGGTGTAGAGGCCGAAGACCAGGGCCGGAAGCGTCTGCAGGATCCAGATGCCGCCGAGCAGCTGCAGGTCGAGGGCGAACTGTGTCGGCAGGAAGATGATGACGAGAAGTGCGCCGACCTTCACCACCAGCGACGTCACCTTCGCGACCTTGGCTTCGCCCGCATCGCTGACCTTGGGGTCGACATAGGCTTTCCAGAAATTGCGGGTGAAGAGATTGGCCGCGCCGATGCTCATCACCGCCGCCGGCACCAGTGCGCCGATGGCGATCGCTGCAAAGGCGAAGCCGGAGAACCAGCCCGAAAACAGCGTCTTGAACAGCGTGGGAACGACGTCATTGGCGCTGTCGAGCTTCAGGTTGGCGGCATGGCCCATATAGCCGAGCAGCGCCAGCAGGCCGAGCAGCAGCGTATAGGCGGGCAGCATGATCGCGTTCTTGCGGATCGTCTTGCCGCTGTTGGAGGCAAAGATGCCGGTCAGCGTATGCGGATACATAAAGGCCGCGAGCGCCGAGCCGAGAGCAAGCGTGGCATAGGCGACGTACTGATTGCCGCCAAGCAGCAGGTTGCCGGCGCCCTTGGCCTGGAAGGCCGCGTCGGCTGAGGCGAAGACATTGGCATATCCGCCGAGCTTCGACGGGATGAGCGCGACCGCCGCGATCACCACGATGTAGATCATGATGTCCTTGACGAAGGCGATCAGCGCCGGGGCGCGCAGGCCCGCCGAATAGGTATAGAGCGCCAGCACGATGAAGGCGATCGCAAGCGGCAGTTCGCCATGCAGCCCGAGCGCCTTCAGCACCGCCGTCATTCCGACGAGCTGGAGGGCGATGTAAGGCATGGTGGCGATGACGCCCGTTGCCGCGACGGCGAGTTCGAGACCGCGTGATCCATACTGCCCGTGAACGACGTCGGCGGCCGTGACATAACCAAATTCCTTGGCGCGTTTCCACAGGACCGGCATGACCATGAAGACGAAGGGATAGACGACAATGGTATAGGGCAGCGCGAAGAAGCCGTAGGCGCCGACCGTATAGACCAGCGCCGGGACCGCGATCACGGTATAGGCGGTATAGAAGTCGCCGCCGACGAGGAACCAGGTGATCCAGGTGCCGAAGTTGCGTCCGCCGAGGCCCCATTCATCGATATGGGCGAGCGTCTCGGGCTTGCGCCAGCGGCTGGCGACGAAGCCCATGACGGTGACGAGGGCGAAGAAGAAGATGAAGACGGCAAGCGCCGTGCCGTTGATGTCAGTCGTCATGGCGAACGCTCCGATAGGCAATCCAGGTCAGCATTGCCGTGATCGGCACCCAGAGAAGTTGATACCAGTAGAAAAAGGGGAAGCCGAAAAGCGACGGCTCGCGGAGATTGTAAAATGGCGGCCAGAGCAGACCGATGTAAGGAATGATCAGCAGCCACAGCGCTGCCTTGCTACGTGGTTTTTCCATGTCGGAGTACCTTTCAGGTGCCGCAGTTGCGGTCGCCATGTTCCAGTTGTCGGCGTGGAAGGCAGGTCTGTCAGCCGGCGGCGGCAGCAGACCCGGTTCGGGTCGCTCGAGCTTTTCCGGCGGATCGGAAGCTGATGTAACGCATGTGAATTCCTCCCAACGGCTTGGCACTTGGCAAGCCGCGAATGGAGTCCTAGGGCGTTGGTTTTATCCTCACAAGACGCACGCGGTGGCGAAATACCGGGACCTACCCAGAAGTGGGTAGGCGCGAATTCACGTCGATTTTCGAGGCGATGCCGTGGTCGAGGGCATAGCGGATGAGGCCCGCCGTTGTGGCGATGCCAAGCTTTTTCTTCAGGTTCTTGCGATGGGTTTCCGCCGTGGCGGCGCTTATCCCGAGCGCCTCGGCGATTTCCCGGTTGCTCCGGCCGGCAACAATCAGCCCGAGCGTATCGCGCTCGCGTGGCGTCAGGGGATCGCTCCCATCATCCGCGCGTTCGCCCATCAATGCATCGAAGACGCCCGACGAGAAGTAGGTGCCCCCACCGGCGACGGTTTCGATCGCCGCGACGATCTCGTCCGTCGAGACGTCCTTGAGGACGTAGCCGGCGGCGCCATGCATGACGGACGAGGAAATATACTCGCGGCTGTCATGCATGGAGAGCATCACGACGCGGGTCTGCGGAAGTTCGCTCATGAACAGCTCGATCGCATCGATGCCGCTGAGCTTCGGCATGTTGATGTCCATCAGCACCACCTGCGGCTGGATCTGCCGGGCGACATCGAGCCCGGTCTGCGCGAGGCCGGCGGTGCCGGCGACTTCGATGTGATCGAAGGTTTCGAGCACGGCTTTCAGCCCGTCCAGCACCAGCGGATGGTTGTCGATCAGGAGCACCTTGATTTTCGGGCGTTCCGTCATGCGGCTTCCGCCTGCTTGCCGGCGGCAATATTGGCCGATCTCGGCATCATCGCCGTCAGCGTCGTGCCGGTCTCGCTGCTGTTGATGAGGAGCAGGCCCCGGAAGTGCGCCATCCGCTCCTGCATGTTGCGCAGGCCGAGGCCTGAGCCGCCGGACGCGCCATCGAAGCCGGTGCCGTTGTCGGAGATGGTCATGCGGGCGCGGCCGCCGTCGCTCCAAAGCTTGACCGAAAGCTTCGAGGCGCCCGAATGCCGCTCGACATTGTTGAAGGCCTCCTGGGCGACGCGATAAAGGGCGGTACTGGCTTCCGCCTTCAGCATGCCGGCAAAGCCCGAGGCGTCGATCTCCGTCTCGATCCCCGTGCGTTCGGCAAAGTGATGACACAGTGCCTCCAGCGCAGCCGTCAGGCCGAGATCGTCGAGTACGCGGGGGCGCAGATCATGCGACAGCAGCCGGATTTCCTTGATCGCGCCGTTCAGCGCCTCGACGCCGCGCTCGATGGTCAGCGCCGCATCGTCGACATTGGTCCTGACCTTGCGGCCGGCGAGATCCATCGCATAACGCACGCCGAGGAGGGTCTGGGAGATGCCGTCATGCAGCTCGCGCGCCAGCCGTGTGCGCTCTTCTTCCTGGGTGTCGATGACCCGCTGCGTCAACTCCTTCAGCCGGCTGTCGGCCATGCGGCGCTCATGGAAGGTCAGCAGCATGCAGGTGGTGAACACCACCAGCACCGAAGGCACGGCGATCAGTGCAACGATGACGAAGGTCCGCCTGATGTTGGCGCGCATTACCTTGTTGGCGGCGGCGCTCTGGGCAAAGACGTCATCCAGATAGACGCCGGTGCCGACGACCCATTGCCATTTGTCGAGGCTGACGACGAAGGAGAGCTTGTCGGCGATCTGCCCGGTCGATGGTTTCTGCCATTTGTACTGGTGCAGGCCGCCGCCGGCCTTTGCCGTGGCGATCAGTTCGGCAATGACCTTATCGCCATCCGGATCGGTGAGATCGAGCCAATTGTGCCCATGCCGGAAACTCTGGCGGGGATGGACGATATTGTTGCCGTCGTAATCATAGACGAAGAAATAGCCGTCCTTGCCGTAGTCGAGCGAGGTCAGGATCGCCGCCACCTGCTGCTTGGCGGCTTCGTCGTCGGCCCCGGCCTTGTCATAGATCGTCTGGATGGCGGATAGGGCAAGATTGGTCAGATTGAGGATCTCGGCTTCCTTGGTCTTCAGCATGTTCTGCTCGAACGTGTCGATGCTGTTCTTGGCAAGGTTTGCCGATTGCCAGGTGATGAAGGTGGTGATCGCGAGGATCGAGATGACGAGCGGAACGATCGCCAATGCGATGATCTGGTGTCGTAGCGTCAACGGTCATTCCTCCCAAGGATCTGCGCCCGGAATTATGCCCTTTGCCCGATCTGAGTCCAGTCGCTTGCCCGGGCGCGATCCTATTCCAGCGGCACGAACAGGCCGAGCTTGACGTCGCGCAGCACGACATTGGTGTGCATGCGCCGGATCTGCGGATTGTCAGCCATGATCAGGGCGGCGATGTCGTCATAATGCTCGACATCCCGGGCGGTGACGATCGCGATCAGATCGACCGCGCCGGTGACGTAATAGACCTGCTGGATATGATCCTGCTTCTCCGCCCAGACGCGGAATTTCGCCAGCGCGTCGTAATTGTCCCGCTCGATCTCCATTCCGACGATGAACACCATCGACGTTCCCGTTGCCTTCCGGTCGAGGACGGCGACCTCCGCTTTGATAATCCCCTCCTCGCGCAGCCGCTTCAACCGCCGCTGCACGGCCGAGACGGATAGGCCGATCCGCTCGGCAATCGCTTCCGCCTTCAGCTGGCAGTCGCGCTGAACGATATCGAGAATGTCGCGGTCAAAACGATCCAGTTGTTCCATTGCCCTGTCCACTTCCAACTCTTCGCGCGGCGCATTCTGCCGTGTTCGCCGCGTGAGAAAGATTATTTTGCATAGAAAATGCAAAAGAGATCGAAATTGCGCGAAAAAACCGCGCAATTTATCATTATCCTTCGCATCTCAAGTTCAGCCGGAACCATGCATGTCGGACCAACCCTTTCCTGCTCTTCGCGTCGAAGATCTCCACAAAAGCTTCGGCTCGCAACAGGTTCTCAAGGGTATCTCGACCGAGGCCCGCAAGTCGGATGTCATCTCCATTATCGGCTCGTCGGGTTCTGGCAAGAGCACCTTCCTCAGATGCATCAATTTCCTGGAAACGCCGGATCGCGGGAGCATCGCCGTAAACGGCGAAGAGGTCGCGCTCAAAACCGGCCGCGGCGGGCGGCTGCAGCCGCAAAGCTGGCGGCAGGTCGAGCGTCTGCGAACCGGACTTGGCATGGTCTTTCAGAGCTTCAATCTCTGGGCTCATCGCACCGTGCTCGAAAACGTCATCGAGGCGCCGGTGCATGTCATGGGCGTTTCCAGGCGCGAAGCGATCGAAAAGGCGGAAGCCCTGCTGCACAAGGTCGGGCTCTTCGACAAGCGCGACGCCTATCCCGCCTTTCTCTCCGGCGGCCAGCAGCAGCGCGCGGCAATCGCAAGGGCGCTCTGCGTCGATCCCGCCGTCATGCTGTTCGACGAGCCGACATCGGCGCTCGATCCGGAACTGGTCGGCGAGGTCCTCAAGGTCATCCGCGATCTCGCGGATGAAGGTCGGACCATGCTGATCGTCACGCATGAAATGCGTTTCGCCCGCGATGTTTCGAGCCGCGTCCTCTTCCTGCATCAGGGGCGGATCGAAGAGGAAGGGCCGCCCGAGCAAGTTTTCGGGGCGCCGGTCAGCGCCCGCTGCCGGGAATTTACCCGTCTCAGCGCCCACTGATCCACGTCAGCCATCATCGACAACACACGAACCAGGAGAACCCCGCGAATGAAACTGCTCCCTACGCTTTTTGCCGGCGCGGCCCTTGCGCTTTCGGCGGTCGCCGCGCAGGCCGAAGTCCGCTTCGGCGTCATGAACGAATCCTATCCGCCCTTCTTCGCCAAGGATGCGTCGGGTGAGTGGCAGGGATGGGAAATCGACTTGATGAACGCCGTCTGCGCAGAGATAAAGGAAAAATGCTCGATCGTCGAGATTTCCTGGGACGGGCTCATTCCGGCGCTTGAGAGCAAGAAGTTCGACGTGATCTGGTCGTCGATGTCGAACACCGCCGAGCGCTCGAAGGTGATCGATTTCACCGACAAATATTACAACACTCCGAGCACCCTGATCGGTCCCAAGGACCAGAAGCCGGGCGCCACGGCCGAAGACGTTAAGGGCAAGACCATCGGTATCCAGGTGTCGACGATCCAGTCGGAATATTACAAGAAGTATTTCGCCGAGGCTGCCGAGGAGAAGACCTACCAGACGCTAGACGAGGCGTTCCAGGACTTGGCTTCCGGCCGCATTGACTACGTCTTCGGTGATTCCCTGGCGCTCGACGCATTCCTGAAAAGCGACGGCGGCAGGGATTGCTGCGCCAAGATGGGCGATGTCGCCGACGACAAGGAGATTCTCGGCGCCGGCGTCTCGGGCGGTCTGCGCAAGGAAGACACGGAGCTGAAAGCCAAGCTGAATGCGGCGATTGCCGCCGTTCGCGCCAACGGCCAGTATGACGCCATCACCAAGAAGTACTTCGACTTCGACATCTACGGCGCGAAGTAAGCAGTCGGAACGATGGCGGCTGCGCAACAAGGCATTCTGGACCTGCTGTCTCCCTATCCTCCGGGATGGGGCGGCGTTCTCTTGACAGGTGCAGTCTCCACGGTCGCCATCTCGGCCTGTGCCTTCGCCATCGGCCTGCTGCTCGGCACCGGCGGCGCGCTCGGAAAGCTTTCGGGCAATCGCGCGCTCCGCCTCGTGCTCGATCTCTACACCACTGTCATCCGCGCGGTTCCCGAGCTGATCCTGATCGTCGGCCTCTATTATGCCGGCACCGACGGCCTCAACCGGCTGCTGGCTGCGATGGACCTGCCGCCGGTCGAAGTGAACGGCTTCGTCGCCGCCGTTGCCGTCCTCGGCTTCGTACAGGGCGCCTATATGACCGAGGTGCTGCGCGGCGCGATCCTCGCCATTCCCACCGGCCAGATCGAGGCGGCCAAGGCCTTCGGCATGGGGCCGGTGCTGCGGTTTCGCCGCGTCCTGCTGCCGGCGCTTTTGCCGAACGCGCTGCCCGGGCTTGCCAATCTGTGGATGTCGGTCACCAAGGACAGCGCGCTCGTCGCCGTCGTCGGCTACCAGGAACTGGCGCTCGCCACTCGGCTTGCCGGTGCAAGCACCAAGCATTACTTCGTCTTCTTCCTCGCCTCGGCCCTTCTTTACCTCGCCATCACGCTCGTTTCCAACGTTGCCTTCAAGTTGATCGAGGGACGGGTGCGACGCGGACAGCCTCGTCTTGCCTGAAGAAAGCGCCGCCGCATGAGCTTCGCCTGGATCTCTTCCTATTGGCCGCTTCTTCTGACCGGCGCCTGGCAGACTGTGTCGCTGTTGGTCATTTCGGTTGTGTTTGGCTTCATCATCGCGATCGGTCTTGCCTTCGCGCAGGTCAGCGGCGGCAGGCTGACACGGCTTCTCGCCCGCGGCTACTGCACCTTCTTCCGCGGCACGCCGCTGCTGATCCAGCTCTGGCTCCTCTATTATGGCGTCGGCTCGCTGCTGCCGATGGTTCCCGGCATCCGCCAGAGCCTGTTCTGGCCGATCCTGCGCGAAGGCTTCTTCTTCGCTGCGGTCAGCTTCACGCTGAACTATGCCGCCTATGAGGCGGAGGTGCTGCGCGGCGCCCTGCTCGCCGTTCCCAAAGGCGAACTCGAAGCCGGCCGGGCCTTCGGCCTGTCGCCGTGGAAGCTGACCCGCCGCATCTGGCTGCCGCGCGCCATCCGCATCGCACTGCCGACGATTGCCGGCGAGATCGTCATGCAGCTGAAGGCGACGCCGCTCGCCTTCACGGTGACGGTGATGGATCTCTATGCCGTGGCTAACAAGGTTCGCCAGGACACGCTGCTCGTCTACGAGCCGCTGCTTGTCGTCACCCTTTTCTATCTCGCCCTGACCGCCGTCATCGCCCGCGTCTTTCGAGGTCTCGAAGCGCAGGTGCCGGTGCGGCGTTAGCCGAGAGAAGGGACCGGCGATGAACCCCGGCGCGTATCGACGCGCGCCTCGCTTTGCTTCTTATGAAAAGCCCGCCGCCGGCAACGGCGCGCCAGCCTGAATGGAGACCTTCATGAGCACGACACGAATCCTCGATGGCGGCATGAGCCGCGAACTGCTGCGGCTCGGCGCCGAGTTGAAACAGCCGGAATGGTCGGCCCTGGCGCTGATCAATTCGCCGGATATCGTCCGCGAGGTGCATCAGGAATTCATCGCCGCCGGCTCTGAGATCATTACAACGAACAGCTATGCGCTGGTGCCCTTCCATATCGGCGAGGAACGGTTTCAGACGGAGGGCGCAGCACTAATCCGTCTTGCCGGCCGCCTGGCGCGTGAGGCGGCCGATTCCGCTGCCGGTCGCAAGGTGCTGGTCGCCGGTTCGCTGCCGCCGATCTTCGGTTCCTACGAGCCGCAGAATTTTCAGCCTGAGCGGGTGCAGGACTATCTCAAGGTCTTGGTCGAAAACCTCGCCCCCTTCGTCGACATATGGCTCGGCGAGACGCTGAGTCTGGTCGCCGAGGCCGAGGCCGTCCGCGAGGCGGTGGCGGCATCGGGCAAACCCTTCTGGATTTCCTTCACGCTGGCCGATGACAAGTCGGATATCGAAAGCGGCGAGCCGAAGCTTCGTTCCGGCGAAAGCGTCGAGGCGGCGGCATTCTGGGCGGTGTCGTCGGGTGCTGAGGCCTTCCTGTTCAACTGCAGCAAGCCCGAGGTCATGCAGCGCGCCGTCGAGACGGCCGCCCAGACGTTTCGGAAGGCGGCCGCCCAGATCGAAATCGGCGTCTATGCCAATGCCTTCGAAGGGGAACAGGGCGCATCGGCCGCCAATGAAGGCCTGCACGAGACGCGCGACGATCTGAACGATGCCGCCTATTCGCGCTTTGCCTGCTCTTGGGCCGAAGCTGGTGCCACGATCATCGGCGGCTGCTGCGGCATCGGCGCTGCCCATATCCATCGCCTCGGCAAGATGCTTCGAAGCTGATGTTGAAGCTTGATCGTCCGAGAGGGAACTGCCGGCGCTCACCCAGCGCTCGGGCTCTTTCGGTGGCCTCGCCTGCGGGCGTCGAAACCAATTATTCCGCCTTCGGCGCCGTCTTCTGAAGCTCGAGCAGAATCTCGATCAGTTTCGGCGCCATCACCCTGATCTCTGACAGGTGGACGGCGCTCAACCTCGTCAGAAGCTCGTCGGCCCTCTCGGTCAGAAGGATCGTCTGGCGGCGCCTGTCGGTCGGGTCGGCATGGCGTTCGACGAGCCCGGCATCCGACAGTCGTCCGACGAGTTCGGTTGCCGTATGTGGCGCGATGATCAGCCGCTCCGCCAGCATGCCGATGGTCATCGCTTCAGCGCCGCGTTGTCCCTTGATCGCCAGCAGCGCCTGATGCTGCTGGACGGGCAATCCTTCCGACTGGGCGGCTGAGGCGCTGAAGTCCATGAACTGGCGAAGCGCGAATCTGAGGTCGGCGAGCGCCTCGTAATCCTCCTGTCTCAGCGGCGGCGGGATTTTCTTCACACTCGTTCTCCTCTGCCGCTTGGTTCGCAGCAAGCGATCCTTGCGCGCACTATTGCAGATCCCGAATAGATGGGCAGCCGCAAGCCGGTCAAGTCAGGTACCTGCCGCGACATTTTCGCCTCCCAACGTTCCTCGGTTGATTTATATCGTAATACGATATAATGACCCGCACAAACCGACCCTTTTCCGTGTAGCAGAGGCTTCCATGGCGCAGCATCAACCAAGCAACCGGCCGCATGATTTCACCGGCGGTCTCTCCCGGCGCGAGGCCGGTGATTTCACCACCGACAGGCGGGTCCTCGTGCTGGTCGGAATGGCCGTCATCGTCGGCACATCAGGCGCCTTTGCGGCGTGGTGCCTCGTCAGCCTGATTGCGCTGGTGACGAATGTCGTCTGGTTCGGAGAGATCGGCATCGAGCCGGCTTCCCTGGCGGCCGTGCCGCGGTCGCTCTGGGTGGTGCTGGTACCGCCGCTCGGCGGGCTCGCCATTGGCCTGATGGCCCGTTTCGGGTCGGAAAAAATCCGCGGCCACGGCATTCCGGAGGCGATCGAAGCCATTCTGATCGGCGGCAGCCGGATGTCGCCGAAAGTTGCGGTCCTGAAGCCGCTATCCTCGGCGATCTCGATCGGAACCGGCGGCCCGTTCGGCGCCGAGGGGCCGATCATCATGACCGGAGGGGCGATCGGATCGCTGTTCGCCCAGTTCTTTCACATGAGCGCCGCCGAGCGCAAGACGCTGCTCGTCGCGGGTGCCGCCGCCGGCATGACGGCGATTTTCGGCTCGCCGATCGCCGCGGTCATGCTGGCGGTTGAACTGCTGCTGTTCGAATGGAAACCGCGCAGCTTCATTCCCGTCGCCGTCGCCGCATGCGTGTCGATCTGCTGGCGCCCGCTGCTCTTCGGCGTCGGTCCGCTGTTCCCGACGCATTTCCAGGTCACCTTGCCCTGGTGGGGGATTCTTGCCTGTGCGGCGATGGGCATCATTTCTGGGCTGCAGTCGGGGCTGCTGACGACGCTGCTCTACAGGATCGAGGATCTGTTCGAGGCACTGCCGATCCACTGGATGTGGTGGCCGACGCTCGGCGGTCTCGTCATCGGCCTCGGCGGCCTTATCGAACCCAGGGCGATGGGTGTCGGCTACGACATCATCGACAGCCTGCTCAACAACCGGCTGCTTGCGCCGGCGGTACTGTCGATCCTCTTGGTGAAGACGATCATCTGGCTGTTTGCCCTGTCGTCGGGCACCTCGGGCGGTGTGCTCGCGCCGCTTCTCATCTTCGGGGGCGCTCTCGGCTGGCTGGTCGGGCTTGTCATGCCTGGCAATGATCCCGGCTTCTGGGCGCTGCTTGGAATGGCGGCGATGATGGGCGGAACCATGCGCGCGCCGCTGACGGGCACCTTCTTCGCGATGGAGATCACTGGCGACGTCGGCGCACTGGTTCCCCTGCTCGCCACAACGGTGGTGGCCTATGCCGTCACGGTGCTGCTGTTGCGCCGCTCGATCCTCACCGAAAAGATCGCGCGCCGCGGGCAGCACATCTCCCGCGAATATGGCGTCGATCCTTTCGAGCTCTCCCGGGCAAGGGAAATTATGATCACCGATGTCGACACGCTTCCCGTTGCCATGACGGTGGGCGAGACCTGCGATTTCTTCGTCTCCGAGCAGAAGACGCACCGGATCTACCCGGTGGTCGATGCTCAGGGAAAACTGGCCGGTATCGTCTCGCGGGCCGATGCCCTGCTCTGGCAGGGCAAGCCCGACCTCGCCGCCCAGACGCTTGGCGAAACCGTCACGGATGATTCCGTTCCCGCCGGGCACCCTGACGATACCGTTGCCTTCATTGCCGATCTGATGCTGTCGACCGACAATGGCCGTATCCCGATCATCGATCCGGCATCGGGCAGACTGTGCGGCCTGATCGCCCGAAAGGATCTGCTGCGGCTGCGAAGTTCCTTAAGGTCCGCGGAACTGGACCGGCGGCCCTATCTTGCTGCTGGTCCGAGGAGCAAGTTGCGGTAGCGTTTTGCGGTTTCTTTCGCATCTCTGCCGCAGCTGCCACGCGTCGCATGAATCAGGTCCCATGCGACGCGTGTTTGCGTCTGAAGGCCTTCAATGCAGCCCGAACAGATTGAGCAGCTCTTCGCGATGCCGGACGAATTCCGGCGCGCTGCGGTCGCGCGGACGCGGCAGATCGATGTCGATCAGGCGCGGCTCGCCGCCCTTCTCCCGCGGCAGGATCAGAATCCGGTCGGCCAGATAGATCGCCTCCTCGAGATCGTGGGTGACGAGAATGGTCGTCACATCCTCGTCGCGCCAGATCCGGGCGAGCTCCTGCTGCATGCCGATTTTGGTCATCGCATCGAGCGCGCCGAGCGGTTCGTCGAGCAGCAGGATTTCCGGCTGAACGGCAAGCGCCCGGGCGATGCCGACGCGTTGCGCCATGCCTCCTGAGAGCTGGCGGGGATAGGCGGTCTCGAATTGCTGCAGGCCGACAAGCTTGACGTAGTGGCGCGCCCGTCCCCTCGCCTGCTCGCGGGTGAGACCTCTCGTTTCCAGCCCGAAGGCGACGTTGCCGAGCACATCAAGCCAGGGCAGAAGGCGCGGCTCCTGGAAGATGACGGCGCGTTCCGCGCCGACGCCGCGGATTGCCTCGCCGTCGACGAGCACCTCACCGGTATCGGACTCTTCGAGACCGGCGAGAACCCGGAGCAGGGTCGTCTTGCCCGAGCCGCTGGCGCCGACGATGGCGAGGCTTTCGCCGGAGCGGATATGGAGATTGATATCCTTCAGAACCTGCAGCGGCTTGCCGTTCAGCCTGTAGGATTTGGAGAGGTGACGGATCGTCACCTCTCCGCGGCGAATATCCTCAGCGACGCTCATCACGCTTCCTCAGTTGCTGGCCGGCTTGCTATCGGCGGTAAAGAGAATGTCCTTGGCCGCCAGCTGGCCTTGCTTCAGCTTGCCCTCGCGAACCAGGACGTCGATCCAGAACTGGATGTCGCGCTCGACTGGCAGGCCGCCGGCGCGTACGCCGTAGCCGCGGAAATATTGTGCGATATCAGAGTTTTCGCCGCGTTCGGCCAGGGCCTTCGCCAGGATCTTCTTGGTTTCCTCGGGATGTTCGCGGGCATAGTCGAGGGCGCGGGCCGATTGCTCGACGAAGATCTTCGCGGTCTCGGGATGCTGCTGAATAAAATCGCGGCGCAGGACCACGAAGCCGCCGGCGATGTCGCCGAGCACGTCGGTATCGTCGAAGACCGCACGCAGGCCGCCGTCCTTCAGCGCCGCGCCCTCGAAGGTCGTCTGCCAGTAGCCGAAGGCGGCAATATCGACCTGCTTGGAGCGCAGCACCTGTTCGAGCTGCGGGCCGGGAACGACGACCTGGTTGGCGGAGTCGCTCGGCAGGCCGACGGAATGCAGGGCTTCGCGGATGGTGTAATCGAGATGGGCGCCGAGCGTGTTGACGGCGATGCTCTTGCCGGCAATGTCCTTGATGCTTTTGATCGGGCTGTCTTCCAGCACGTAGAAGGTCGACTGCACCTCGTCATTAATGCCGTTCGATGGATAGGCGGCGACGAAGTCGTTGCCGCCGATGATCGAATTCAGGACGGCGGAGGTGGCGGCGCTGCCGATCTCCACATCCCCGGATGCAAGGGCAATGAGAGAGGCCGGGCCGCCCTGGGCATAGCCGACATTTTCAAACGTGATGCCGGTGTCCTTGAAATAACCGAGCGCGTCGGCGAGTTCATGGGCGGCAAGGCCGCCCTGGCTCGCGAGATAGCGCAGTTTCACCGTGTCGGTTGCTGCGGCCGGCGTGGCAAGACCGAGAGCGATCACTGCCGGCAGGAGAAGGTTGCGGGGATGGAAGGTCATGACGACGTGTCCTTTCGGAAGGGGAGAAGCGGTCAGGCGTTCGGGTGAGACCAGCGGCAGAGGCGGCGCTGCAGGAGAACGAGCAAGGCATTGGCGGCAAGCCCGAGGAAGGCGAGCAGCAGGATCGCTGCAAACATCAGCGGGATCTGAAAATTGTACTGGGCGTTCATCACCTGGAAACCGATGCCCTTGTTGGCGCCGATCATCTCGGCGGCGATCAGCAGCAGAAGCGCCGTCGTCGCCGACAGGCGCAGACCGACGAAGATCGCAGGAACGGAGGCCGGCAGGATGACGCGGCGGAAAATGGTCAGCGGTCCGGCGCCATAGGTCCGCGCCATCTCGATGAGCTTCTGGTCCACCTCCTTGACGCCGCCGATCGTGGCAAGCAGCACCGGAAACAGCGTCGCCCAGAAAATCACGAAGATCTTCGATGTTTCGCCCAGGCCGAGCAGCAGGATGAAGACCGGATAGAGCGCCAGCGCGGAGGTCTGGCGGAAGAGCTGCAGGATCGGGTCGAGCGCCTGCTCGACGGTACGAAACTGGCCCATGAACAGGCCGAGCGGAATGCCGGTCACGACAGCGAAGGCGAAGGCGGTGCCGGATCGCTGCAGGCTGATGGCGATGTCATCGAGCAGCGCGCCATTGGCAAGATTGGTCCAGAGTGCCGACAGGATCACGTTCAGGGGCGGGAAGATGGCCGGATTGATCCAGCCCTCGGTACTCGAAACCTGCCAGAGAGCAAGGAAGGCGATGAGCAGGCCATAACGCGGCAGAAGCGATGCGAGCACACCGCGCACATGGGAGGCGAAAGTGGGCGTGTGGCTTCCACCGCTCTTCAGGCGGCTGAAGCTTGTCGACAGGACCTGATTGATTTCATAAGCCATGGATCGCTCCTCACTCTGCTGCCTGGAGAGCTGCGCGCCCCGCAGCCCATCGATTGGTCGGGAAAGGCAGGCCGAGGTTTTCCCGCAGCGTCTTGCCTTCATAGGCCGTGCGGAACAGGCCCCGGCGCTGCAGCTCCGGAATGACCAAATCGACGAAATCGTCGAGTGCCGTCGGCAGCCAGGGCGGCAGAATATTGAAGCCATCTGCAGCCTCGTTCTCGAACCATGTCTGCAGGGTGTCGGCGATCTGCTCGGCGGTGCCGACGATGGTGTAGTGACCGCGGGCCGACGCGATCCACTGATAGAGCTGACGGATGGTGAAGTTGTTTTCGTCGGCGATCTGGCGGATCAGAGCCTGGCGGCTCTTCATGCCTTCGGTCGGCGGCGCCGGCGGAAGAGGTCCGTCGAGATCATAACCGTGCAGGTCGAGCGTGCCGCCGGTCAGGCCGTTGAGGAGACCGATCCCGTCCTCTTCGACGATGAGCGAAGTCAGGCGATCGTATTTCTCCCGCGCCTCGGCTTCGGTCCTGCCGACGAAGGCGGAGACGCCGGGCATGACCAGGATGTGATCGGGATTGCGGCCGAGACCGCGGGCCCGCGCCTTGATATCCCGGTAGAATTCCTGGGCGGTTTCGACGTGCTGGTGGGCGGTGAAGATCACCTCGGCCGTTGCTGCGGCAAGCCCGCGCCCGTCTTCGGACTGGCCGGCCTGGACGATGACGGGATGGCCCTGCGGCGAGCGCGAGACGTTGAGCGGGCCACGCACGCTGAAGTGCTCGCCGCGATGGTCGGTGTCGTGCAGCTTCGCCGGATCGAAGAAGACGCCTGTCTCCTTGTCGCGGATGAAGGCGTCGTCCTCGAAGCTTTCCCAGAGTTTGCGGACGACCTCGACATGCTCGGCGGCGCGGCGATAGCGCTCTGCATGCGGAAGCTGGGTATCGCGGTTGAAGTTCTGCGCGGTGAGGTCGCCTGTCGTGGTGACGACGTTCCAGCCGGCACGGCCGTCCGAGATCAGGTCGAGCGAAGCGAATTTCCGGGCGGTTGTATAAGGCTCCTCGTAGGTGGTCGAAGACGTCGCGATGAAACCGAGATGGCTGGTCAGAGGTGCGAGCGCGGAGAACAATGTGACGGGCTCGAAGCCGGCGACGCGGGCGTTGCCGCCTTCACGTGCGCCGCCGAAACCGACAGCCAGGCCGTCGGCCAGGAAATAGGCGTCGAAGAGGCCGCGTTCGGCCGTCAAAGCGAGCTTTTTGTGAAATTCGAAACTGGTGGCGCCGTCGGCCGGTTGGTCGGGGTGGCGCCAGGATGCAACATGCTGTCCGCCACCGGGAAGAAATGCCCCAAGCCTGATTTTCCGTGTCATTTCGCGTCCTCTCCGTTTGCCGCCACCGGCTCCGCTGCTTCGGGACCGAGGTCAGTTTGGCTGTCAGGACGTAAGGATAAGTTCTCTATAAATTTTATAGAGAAACTTCATTTCTTAATTTCGGAGGTAGAGTGAATAGTTTTGCGGGATCAGGGGAAATGTGGAAATCGAAGATCGGCGCCCGCGGCAAGACGGCGCCTTACGCTCGGTCGCCGCGGGGCGTGACGAGGCAGAGCGTTGCGGCAGCATGGCCTTCCTCGCCGCGCACCGGCACGGCAAAACAATGGGTGAAGCTGTCGACGATGCTGTTGAAGATGAAGAGACCTTCACGCTCGCCTGGCGCACCTCGGCGATGAAGGTCTGTGGTTCGAGCCATTCGCAGCCCGGCAGGCGGAAATCCTGCGGCGGAATAAAATTCAGGATGTCCCGATCCGACAGATGCGCGAAGAGAACTGTTGGCGACGACGGACGATCTCACGTATTCCGATCGTCGGGGGCGGCCCCGCCTCGTTTGAGACGCGAGAGGGCCCGTGTGAGATGCCCAGCCGCAGCGGTTCGCTGCGACCGGAAAGCCGGCCCGGGCTTATCAAGAGCGCGATCAGCGCGGCGTCTCAGATGTCGACGACAAGGCCCTTGGCTTTTAGCACCGGTGCCAGATTGCTGACCTCGATGACCGATTTCCCGGCCTTGTAGGCGGCGATGTAGCCGGCCTCGGCATCTTCGCGAGCCTGCGAAAGCCTCGCTGCTTCTTGCGCTTCCTGCCTGCGCACGACCACCAGGCCATCGGCATCTCCGACGATGATGTCGCCGGGGTTGACGGTTTCGCCGCCGACGATGATCGGGTCGTTTACCGCCGCAATAGTTTCCTTCACCGTGCCCTTGATGCAGACGCTGAGCGAGAAGACGGGGAAGCCGAGTTCTCTGAGCTGCAGCGTGTCGCGCACGCCGGTGTCGGTAACCAGGCCGCCGATGCCCTTGGCGAGGCAAGCATTGGCGAGCACATCGCCGAAGGATCCGGCTTCCTCGTATTCGCCCGCCGAGACGACGATGATATCGCCGGGCATTGCATAGTTGATGGCGAGCTGCAGCATGATGTTGTCGCGCGGTGCGCATTTGACCGTAAAGGCCGGACCGCACAGTTTCATCCGGTGGTCAACGGGCTTGAGGCGCGAGGAAAACGCGCCGCGGCGGCCCTGGGCCTCGTGGATCGTCGCCGGCGAAAATTTGGAAACGGCGTCGATATCGGCTTTATCAGGCCGTTCGGGGATATCTTTTATATGGATCATGAATGCCTCACATCTTTGGCCGACGGCGGGCATGTCCCGCCATCTGATTGCGTTTGAAAATAATCATCGGAGAATTCGGGCCGGCTGGCCTTACGGGATCGGGTCGAACTTCAGCTCCGTGAGCGGCACGACCTTGTCTGTGCGGGTCATCTTGTATTCGGTGCTCGGGCCGAGCCATTTGTCCCAGATCTTGTTGATCTCGCCGGACTCGTCGAGCTTGTGGAGGACTTCATTGATCTTGGCGGTCAGCTTCGGCTGATCCTTGGCCATGCCGATGCCGATCGGCTGGTAGAGCATCGGCTCCTCGATCATCCGCATTTCCTTGCCCTTGCTCTTCGATTCATTGACGAACTTGGTCGTCGTCATGGTGTTGGCGACCATGCCGCGCGCCTTGCCCTGCTGGACGGCGAGATAGGCCGAGGCCGTGTCCTGGAATGTCAGCGGCTCGGATTTGTTGAGCTTGATCGACATTTCCGAGGTCGAGCCCTTGGTCGAAGCGAGGCGCTGGCCGGCGTAATCGGCCTTCGTCTTGCCGGCATCGTCGGCCGGCACGATCAGCATTTCCTTGGCGAGATAATAGGGATCGCTGAACTGGATCTGTTCGGCGCGGCTCAGCGTATAGGCAAGGTTGGCGACGGTGATGTCGACGCGGCCGAGCTTCACCTCTGGCACGCGCGCTTCGACCGAAACCGGCTTGATCTCGGCCTTGACGCCCAATTCCTTGGCGATAGCGCCGCAGAGGTCGACGTCGAAGCCGGCCATTTCGCGGGTCTTCGGATCGGGAGAGGCGAAGGGAGGGACGTCGGCGAAGGTCGCACAGCGCAGGGTCTTCGCCGACATGATGGTGTCGAGCTGATCGGCCTTTGCGGGCATAGCGGCCGCCATGCCGGCGAATGCGACGGTGAGGCTTAGGTATTTCCAGTTCATTGCTGTTCTCCTTTGTTTTTGATCGTTGGTTTCAGTGCCTGAGATCAGCGAGGAAACGCTGAGCCCGGGGATGGCGCGGATGGCTGAAAAACTCGTCTGGGGTCGCCGTTTCGATGATCTGGCCAGCATCGATGAACCAGATCCGATCCGCGACCTCGCGCGCGAAACCCATTTCATGGGTGACGCAGAGCATGGTCATGCCTTCGGAAGCCAGGCTCTTCATGACGGCGAGCACTTCGCCGACCATTTCGGGATCGAGCGCGCTTGTCGGCTCGTCGAACAGCATCACCGGCGGTTCCATGGCAAGCGCACGGGCGATCGCCACCCGCTGCTGCTGGCCGCCCGACAACTGACCGGGATAGGCGCGGGCCTTGTCGGCAAGCCCGACCCGGTCGAGGAGCTTGAGGGCCTTTTCATGCGCGATATCGGGCGTCACGCCCTTCACCCGGATCGGCGACATCGAGACGTTTTCGGCGACCGAAAGATGCGGAAACAGGTTGAAATTCTGGAATACGAAGCCGATCCGGCTGCGCATCGCATTGAGTTCTCTGGCGCGCATCGAGGCATGAATGTTTTGCCCTTCGAGCGTGATCGATCCGCTGTTGATCTCCTCGAGGCGATTGATCGTGCGGATCAGCGTGGATTTTCCCGAACCCGAGGGTCCACAGATGACCACCACCTCGCCGCGCGCGACCTGAGCATCGATGTCCTTCAGGACTGGATAGTCGCCATAGCTTTTGCAGACCTGGGACAGCCGGATCGTCTGCGGTTCCTGCGTTGATTCGGACATGGTCATAGCTGCTCCGATACGATTTTCGACGGTTCGGCCAAGGCTGCAGCGGGGACGTTCAGCAGTCCCGCACGCCGCCGGGTGATGCGCCGCTCGAGGCGATTGGCGAAGTAGGTCAGTGTCCAGCAGATGGCGAAGTAGACGATCGCGAGAATGAGGAAGACCTGGAAGGGTTGCGTCAGCAGCTGGTTGTTAACCTGGCTTGCCGCAAAGGTCAGATCAGGCACGTTGATCACATAACCGAGCGTCGTGTCCTTGATCGTCGAGACGAAGGTGGAGAGGATGCTGGGGATCATGTTGTAGAGCGCCTGCGGCAGAATGATGTAGCGCATCGCGCCCATGTAGCCGTGGCCAAGCGCCCGTGCCGCATCCATCTGGCCGGGCCCCAGAGCGACGATGCCGGCGCGGACGACTTCGCTGAGGAAGGCGCTCTGATAGACCACGAGCGTCGTCAGCATGGTGACGAAGCTCGGCACGTCGGCGCCGGTCAGCAGTGGAACCAGGAAATAGCTCCACAGGATCAGCATCAACAGCGGCACGCCGCGGGTGAAATAGACAAGGGCCGTGACCGGCCAGCGCAGCAGCGGCGATTTGGAGAGCCGCGCCAAGGCGAAGAGGATACTGGCCGGAAAAGCGAGGGTAATGCTGAGCGCCGACAGGATCAGCGTATTGGCGAGGCCGCCGAGCGGTCCATTCGGATACTGGCCGATCAACAGCAGCAGCCAGTAGTCGCGGACGATGGCGATCATGTCCTGGATCATGCGCGCGCACTCCTGGCAGTATCCGCGCGCATCGACAGATAGGCGCCGATGCTCATGATCACGAGCGAGAAGAAGAGGTAGAGAACCGTGCCGACCAGGTAGATTTCGAAGGTGCGGAAGCTGAGGTTTTCGATTTCCTTGACGGCATGCGTCAGTTCCGACGCTCCGATGACGACGGCGAGACTGCTGTTCTTGAACAGGGAGACGCTGTGATTGATAAGCGGTGGCAGGGCATTGCGCACGCCCTGCGGCATGATGACGAAGCGCATCGCAGAGACGTAACCGTGGCCGAGCGCACGGGCGGCCTGCATCTGACCGTCACTGACCGAACGCACGCCGGAACGAAGATCTTCGCTGAAATAGGCCGCCTGGCAGAGCCCGAGTCCGATCACCGCGAAGATCGCCTCAGCATTATGGCTCGCGAGCCATGTCGCGAGCCCGTTCGGCATCAGGGTGAAAATCCCGAAATACCACAGCATGAGCTGCACGAGGGTGGGGACGTTGCGATGGTAGGATACGTAAGCGGCGACCAACGGATCGCCGAAGCGAAAGGGCGACAGGCGAATGCCGAGCAGCAGCAGGGCGAGCGCCATCGCCACCGACCAGGACCCGGCATAGATGATGAAGGTCATCTCGATGCCATGCAGCAGCATCGCCACATATTCGGGATCTCCGAGGATCGCCGAAAGGTCGAAACCGCTCACGGGCCTGGCTCCCCGAATGGATCCGTTTTTGGCTGCGGCCTTGCCGTCTGCAATCCGCCCATGACCTGCAGCGTCGGCGTGATCTCCATATGTCCGATGTTGACGGCGACGGGAGCCGATATGGCGAAGGCGATGGCGTCGGCGATATCGGTTGCCTGCGGCAGTTCGAAACCGTCGATGAACCGTTCGCGGATGCTGGGATCATCGCCGTGGACGTGGTTGAAAATATCCGTGGCAACCCGGCCGGGGCAGATTTCGGTCACCCGCACCCGCTTGCCGAAAGCGTCGATGCGCAGCTGGTTGGACAGCATGCTCACCCCCGCCTTGGTGGCGTGATAGGAGGAGTTGCCGCCGAAATTATAGGCGCCGGCGATCGACGAGATGTTGATGACGTGGCCGCGGTCCCGCGCCACCATGCCCGGCACGATGAGGCGGCAGATGTGCAGAACCGCGCGGAGATTGACGTCGACGATGAGATCGATATCGCCCTCGTCGGCTTCCAGGAACTTCTTCGGCCGGTCGACGCCGGCATTGTTGACGAGAATGTCGAATTCCACCTGGCCGGCGAGCTCGGCGATCGCCGGCCGATCGGTCACATCGATCGCGTGAGCGATACAGCCCGTGCGCTCGGCCAGCTGCCGCAGCGCTTGGGCGCTGCGGGCAACGGCATGCACTTCGATGTTCTCCCGGCGAAGCCGCTCAACCACGGCTGCGCCGATCCCGGAGGAGGCGCCGGTCACCAGTGCGGTCTTGTAGTCGGAGAATGGCATTGTCGTTCCCTTGTGGTTGATGGAGACAGTAGCGAAGCTTTAACCCCTTGCCTAAGACCGATTATCTTTGGAGCAATAAGCAACGGTTATGGAGCCGGGATCGGCTGGCGAAGAAGAGAAAGCGGTGATGCCGGTGTTCTCTCGCGGCCCCGCTTCAGGCCGCGTCGCGTTGCAAAAGCTATACGCGTCTGCAAACATGCCATCCCAGCAGATCAGAACGGTTCCCCGATCCTCATGGACATCAGACGCCTCAAATCCTTCATCGTGATCGTCGACAGTGGCAGCATCACGCGCGCGGCGGATCTTTTGCATATCGCCCAGCCGGCGCTCAGTCAGCAGCTGGCGGCGCTGGAAGAGCATTTCGGCCACAAACTGCTGATCCGCAGCCAGCAGGGCGTCAGCATGACCGATGCCGGGCACGCGGTATATCGCCATGCGCAGATCATCCTTCGGCAGATGGAGCAGGCCCAGGCCGATGCATCGGCCGCAGGCAATTCGCTTGCCGGGCGCGTGTCGGTCGGCCTCGTGCCGTTCAGCAGCGCGGCGACGCTCTCCGTCGATTTGCTGGCGGAAACCCGCAAACGCCATCCCGGTATCCTCCTGCATCTGACCGAAAGCGTCGGCCAGACCTACAGCCAGATGATCATGAACGGCCGGCTGGAGATGGCGCTTCTGCATGGAACCGGGCCGATCAAGGGCGTGCGCTTCGAACCGATCCTCAGCGAAGAGTTTTTCCTGGTCGCCCACCGCGACTTTGCGATCGAAGCGGATGCGAAACCCGTTGCGGTCAACACTCTCGACGGAATACCGCTGCTGTTGCCGCCCGCCTATAATTTCGTCCGCCGTGCGGTCGACACCGCCTTCACCCGCACGCGCACCAATCTGAAGGTCGTGGCGGAAGTCGAAATCGTGCGCACGCTCGCCCGTGCAGTCGGCAGCGGTCTCGGCGCGACGATCATGCCGAAGGCGATTGCCGATCGCATCGTCTCGGAATCGAGCGAGCCGCTCATCTGCCGGCTCGTCTCACCGCGGATCGAGGAAACGCTGTCGCTTTGCGTATCCGACCAGAATCCCTTGTCGGAACCGGCCCTTGCCGTCCGAGATATCCTTCTCGAGCTGACAGCGCGGCTGAAGGGTTAAGAGCGGTCAGCGCATGTCCTTGCAGAACTGCGCGATCCGCGCGCAGCCTTCGCCGAGTTTTTCCAGGCTGGTGGCGTAGGAAATGCGGAAGAAGGGGCTCATCCCGTAAGCCGCGCCTTGCACAGTCGCGACATGATGCTCTTCTACGAGCGCCATGACGAAATCGACGTCGGTCTCGATCTTGCGCCCGCCCTTGCTGGCCTTGCCGATCAGCCCCGATATGTTGGGATAGATATAGAAGGCGCCCTCGGGCCGATGGCAGCGAAGTCCTTCCACTTGGGATAATTTATCGAGGACGAAGTCGCGTCGCGTCTTATAGATCGCGGCACGCTCTTTCAGCAGGTCCTGCGACCCGTCGAGCGCTGCGGTCGCCGCGGCCTGGGTGAGCGTCGCGATGCCGCCGCCATTCTGTCCGTTGACGTTGCTGATGGCCGAGATCAGGTCCTTCGGCCCGGCGCAGAATCCGAGGCGCCAGCCTGTCATCGCGTAGGCTTTGGAGACGCCGTTCATCGTCAGGACGCGGTCGTATAGTCTGGGTTCGACTTCCGCGATCGTGCAGAATTGAAAATCGTCGTAGACCAGATGTTCGTAAATATCGTCGGTCATGATCCAGACGTTTGGATGGCGCAGCATGACTTCGGCGATGGCTGCCATCTCCGCCCGGGAGCAGGCTGCACCGGTCGGATTGTTCGGGAAATTCAGGAAGAGCCATTTGGTGCGCGGCGTGATCGCCGCTTCCAGATCCTCCGGGTGCAGTTTGAAGCCAGTCTGCTCGTGGCAGGGGACCGCGACGGGCACGCCGCCGGCGAATTTGACAATATCGGCATAGCTGACCCAGGAGGGTGTGGGAATGACGACCTCGTCACCCGGATTGCAGGTTGCCAGCATCGCATTGAAGATCACCTGCTTGCCGCCGCCCGAGACGACGATCTGGCTGGCATCATAGTCGAGATTGTTATCGCGCTTGAACTTCCGGATGATCGCGGCCTTCAGCGCCGGCGTGCCGTCCATCGGCGGATATTTCGTATCACCCGCGAGCGCCGCCGCGTGCGCCGCTTCGATCGCGTGTGCCGGCGTAGGGAAATCCGGCTCGCCGGAGGAGAGGCTGACGACCTTGATCCCCTTGGCGGCCAGTTCTCGGGCGCGCTGAGTCATGGCGGCGGATGCGGATATCGAGACGTTTTTCAGGCGGTCGGCGATGACGGACATCGGGATGGTCCTTCGAGGAGAGATTGGAGGAAAGACCGCCGGCAGGCGATCGGGATTGCCTTATTCGGCGAGTTCGGCGGCCGGTACGAGGGTGGCGCCGGTGGCTTCGATCTCGCCGCGCACGATGCCGGCAAGCTCGAGGGCGCCGGGCGTATCGCTGTGGACGAGAATGGAGCGCGCCGGCATGGCGATCACGGCGCCGTCGATGGTTTCGACGCTTGCGTCGAGGAGGAATTTTCGCACACGGGCGCGCACGGCGGCTTCGTCCTTGACGAGGGCGCCGGCAAGCCCGCGGGCGACAAGTCTACCCTCGGCGTCATAGGCCCGGTCGGCAAGGAAAAGCGCCAGCGTCTTCAGCCGCGCGCGCCTGGCCGCGCGCTCGATCTCGCTGCCTGAGGTGACGAAGACGACGAGATTGGCGTCGACGGTGGCAATCGCATCCATCATCAGGTCGGCAAGGACAGGGTCGCGGTTGACCATATTGCCCATGGCCGCATGAAAGCTGATATGAGAGACGGTGACGCGCTCGGCTCTGGCGATCGCCATCAGCGCGCCGAGCTGGTAGAGCATCTGCTGGCGAAGCTCGTCCGCCTGGAAAGGTATTTCGCGCCGGCCGAAGCCTAGACGGTCGGGCAGCCCGGGATGGGCGCCGATGCCGACGCCATTCTGCTTTGCCACCCGCACCATACGCCCCATCGTATCGGGGTCGCCGCCGTGGAAGCCGCAGGCGATATTGGCCGAGGAGACGATTTTCATCATCGCTTCGTCGTCGCATAGCCGGTAGGGACCAAATCCTTCGCCCATGTCGGAATTCAGATCGATCTTCATGAGTTCCTCCTTTCGCTCGTTCAGACCATCGCCCTCAGGGCGCGTTTGACCATCCTAGATGTCAGCCTGACATCCTCGACATAGCGGGCGACGGCCTGTTCGACCGCGCGCGCTTCCGCATGCGTCGACCGGACGAATTTCAGGCGGGCGCCGATGCGGGCCTGCCCGAGCCGCCAAAGGTCGCATTCGATCACGCCGGCGACCTTCGGATAACCGCCGGCGGTGTTCGCTTCGCTCATCTGCACGATCGGTTCGCCGCCGGGCGGAACCTGAATGACGCCGGGCACGACGCCGTGAGAGCGCATCTCGACGGCGACGGTCGGCGTGATCGGTTCGCCGGACAGACGGTAGCCCGTGCGGTCGCTGCGCGAGGAAATCCGCCAGGTCTGGCTCCAGAAGGCTTCGCCGTCTCCGGCAAAGAGACCATGCTCGCCGGCAGGCAGGGCGCGGATCGTCAATACACCGTCGACCGGCGCCGGGAAGACGTCGCGCAGTGCCACGGCCGGCTCGACGGCGGCGAGGCCGGAGGCCGGCAGCATGGCAATCTCCAAGTCCTCGCCGACCGCGATCCGATCGCCCTTCGCCAGCGGCCGGCCGGCGTTGCCGCCGAAGCCGCCGCGCAGCGACGTGCTGCGCGACCCCATGACAACTGGAATGTCCAGCCCGCCGCCGACCGAAATATAGGCGCGCGCCAGCCGCGGGGGCTGCTGCAGCTGGAGAAGCTGTCCGGGCTCTGCCGCGTAGGCGCACCAGGGAATGAGTGCCGATCCGTCGAGGTAAGGATGGCCGTCGGCACCGGTCACGGCAAAGACGGTGCGCCGCTCGAAGCGCAGGCTGAACGGGAAGGTCTGGACCTCGATCACCGCCGCATTTTCGTCATTGCCGACGAGAATATTGCCGATCCTGACCGCAAGCGGATCCATCGCGCCGCTCGCCGACACGCCGATGTCGCGATAGCCGGGGCGTCCCAGATCCTGCACCGTGTTGAAGGGCCCGGTTTCCAAAATCTCGATCATAGCTCGATCCTTGCCGGCAGGAATCGCACCGTATCGCCTGGCGCCATCATGGCGGGGGTGGGCGCGGTCGGGTCGAACATCTCGAGCGTCGCGAAGCCGATGGAATTCCAGCCATTGGGGCCGGTCAGCATGGCGACGCCGGTCTGCATGCCGCCGATCGTCACGCAGCCCTTCGGCATCTTCAGCGACGGCACGGTCTTGCGCGGCATGTAGATGCGCGGATCGAGGCCATGCAGGTAGCCGAAACCCGGCGCGCTGCCCAAGGCGAAGACCCGATAGGTCGCCTCATGATGGATGCGGACGACATCGCGGTCGCTCAAGCCCGAGAGATCGCAAAGGGCCGGAAGATCGGTCGCATGTTCGCCGCCGTAATGGACAGGAATTTCGATGGTCTTGCCGATGAGATCGATGCTCTGCGCATGCTCCCATGCCTCCAGCAGCCGTGCGACCACCGCATCGGGATCCTCGGGCGTCTCCTTGAAGATCACCAGCAGGTTGGTCATCCCGGGAATATTTTCGGCAAGATCCGCCCAGCCTCTCACCGTTTGAGACAGGGCCCAGATCCGCCGTTGCGCGATGAGATCGAAATCGCCCGGGGCCTCGAGCAGGAAGGATCTGGCCCCGATCGAGGAAACCCGCGCCCGGCTTTGAGTGGCCGGAACGATTTCGCGTTGCGAGGCATGTGTGTTCGTCGTGACGATCATGATGGCAGCTCGATTTCGAACAGAGGGTCACCGAAGCCGACCAGGGCGTCAGGTTCGGCGAGCAGCCTGGTCAAGACCCCGGAATGGCGGGCGCGAAGGGGAAGCAGCACATGGCCTACCCTTATGAAGCCGAGGAGATCGACAGCGGATACGGAGCGCGGCAAAGTTTGGGGCGTGACGGCGGCGGCCGGATGTTCGGCGCAGAAATGCCCCGCCAGCGGCGCCTTCACAACGACAGGTGCGGAACCCGAGGGGCGGGGTGGGGCTAGCTGCGTGCTGATGCAAGCGCCGCCCTCCCCTGAAACGTCAATGCGAATCTGCCCGTCCGGCCGCGAGATTTCGAGGCCCTTCACGCCGGCGGCCGTCAGCGCGTCGGTGAGGAATGCAATGGTTGCGGGATCGCTGAAGTCAATGGCGCTCATGCGGCCGGTCTCCGCAGCTTCAGCCAGTTCTCAAGATAGTGGATATCGGTCTCACCGCGCGCGAAGGCGTGGTCCTCGAACAGGGCGCGCAGGAAGGCGATATTGGTGGCGATGCCCTCGATCTCGGTAGCGGCAAGCACCTCGCACATTCTGGCCATCGCTTTCGCCCGCGTCGGCGCGTGGACGATCAGCTTGGCGATCAGAGAGTCGTAATAGGGGGAGACTCTGTAGCCGGAATGAATATGCGTATCGACCCGGATGCCCGGCCCCTGCGGCAAAGCGAGACGGGTGACGACACCGGCCGAGGGCAGGAAAGTGTCGGGATCCTCGGCGTTGATGCGGCATTCGAATGAGTGGCCCTTGCAGGTGACATCGCCCTGGGCGAATTCCAGAACCTCGCCTTGGGCCGCCCTTATCTGCGCCTGGACGATATCGATCCCGCTCGTCAGTTCGGTGACGGGATGTTCGACCTGAAGCCGCGTGTTCATCTCGATGAAATAGAAAGCGCCGTCCTCATAGAGGAATTCGAAGGTGCCGACGCCGCGGTAGCCGATCTGGCGGCAGGCCTGCACGCAAGCCATGCCGACCGGCTGGATGATGTCGGGTGCGATCCCGGGCGCCGGCGCCTCTTCCACCACTTTCTGATGGCGGCGCTGCATCGAGCAATCCCGGTGTCCCAGCCACACGGTATTGCCGTGATCGTCGCAAACGACCTGGATCTCGATATGGCGCGGATGCTCCAGGAATTTCTCCATGTAGAGGGCGGGCGAGCCGAAGGCCTTGCGCGCCTCTTCCCGGGTCAGCGCGATCGCTTCATGCAGCTGATGGGCTTTCGGGACGACGCGCATGCCGCGCCCGCCGCCGCCACCGGACGCCTTGACGATGACGGGATAGCCGATCTCCAGCGCGATGCGCTCGATTGTGGCCGGGTCGTCGGGCAGCGCGCTGTCAGGGCCGGGAACGCAGGGAACACCAGCCGCCATCATCGCCCGCTTCGCCGCGATCTTGTCGCCCATGGTCGCGATCGACGAAGCGGTCGGACCGATGAAAGTCAGCCCGGCCTTTTCGACGGCCTCGGCGAATGCGGCGTTCTCCGACAGAAAACCGTAACCGGGATGGATGGCGCCCGCGCCGGTCAGGCGTGCGGCGAGAAGGATGGCATCCTGATTGAGATAGCTCCTGCCCGCAGCCGACGGGCCGATGCAGAGAAAATGGTCTGCGGTCTTGATATAAGGCGCTTGCCTGTCCGCTTCGGAGCAGATGGCGACCGTCTTCAGGCCGAGTTCGCGGCAGGCGCGCTGAACCCGGGCGGCGATCTCGCCGCGATTGGCGATGAGGACCGTATCGAAACGGCGCCCTGAAGCAGCGGATTGTTCCGAGGTTTTCGGCATCAGACGATCTCCGCCAGCAGGTCGCCGGTTTCGACCTCGCCATTGTCGATATCGGTGAGATGCGTGATGCGCCCGGACCGCGGCGCGGCGATCGTGTTGAAGACCTTCATCGCCTCGATAATGAAAAGGGTCTGCCCCTCCTCCACCGCGTCGCCGATCGCCACGAATGGCGGCTCGCCGGGCGCCGGCGCCCGATGAAGGACGCCAAAGACGGGCGCCTTCACCGCATGGGAGGTTTTCTCGACGCTCGAAGACGCATCGGAGATCAGGCTTGTCGTCGATCCGGGCTCTTTCGAGGGTTCGGCGACAGCGGTCTCTCGCGGCGACGCGCGGAAAATCCGAACCGTCACATCCTTTTCCGTCACGGTCAGCTCGGTAATGTTCGATCGTCCGACAAAGTCGATCAGCGTCTTGATCTTCGAGAGGTCCATGTGCGTGCTCGGAATTTCAATTTCCGCCGGGCAGAGCTGAAGGTTCGGATCGCCCGGCGTCGTCATTTTCGTAGCACGACGCGCCGACTAATGGGGTCAGACGAAGTTTTGATGGAGTGCAGTCAGCGCCTTGTCGGCCCTATCCGCGGGCGCCCGCGAAGTCGCCAACCGACAGGCGTGGTCCCTCGAAATCCCTATTGGAATCCTGTTTCCTTCTGATGCGGTACGGCGAGGATCGTCAAGAAGTCGCCATCCACGCGATAGCGCGCGCCGTATCCGCTCTCTCCGAAATCGATGAACCATTCCCGGTATTGCTCGGGCAGATCTTCGACGAAGCGTCCTATATGGGGATGCGCGCCGAGGAGGTTGACGCCTTTGAGAATGCTTTCGCCTGCCCGCTTTGCGACCGACGGGTTTTTCGGCCGCAGGAACTCCCGGAGCCGCTCGAGGTCGCGGATGGCGGCCGGGGAGAAGATTACTTGTGGCATTCGGATGCGGACAACTCGTCGTCAGTTCCCACGTCGAAAGCCATTTTTCGACCTCGACGCCGGTGACATGCAGTCCCGTCGCTTCAAATTCATTCCAGGCGTCGAGCGTCTCCTGCCGCAGCGCCTCCCGCTTCTCCTCGCGCTCGACATATTGCGCGATGGCTTCACGCATGATCCAGTGGGACGAACGGCGGCGCGCCTCGGCCAATTGTTGGACGCGGCCCTTAAGCTCGTCATCGAGCTTGAGCGAGGTCGGCGATGCCATGAGGCCCCCTTAGCGAAAGGTAATACCTGACGCTAATTTTGGCTTGCTCGCGGTATTTGTCCATGAATGAATTGAATGAGGCGGTTCCGTAGCGTCAGCCCTTCGGAGATGCGATGCTCTCCCGCAGGATAAGCCTGCTGCGGATGATGGTACGCATCGCCACCGCATTCTCAGTTTGCCGGACAGCGTCGAGCAGGAGTCCCACGGCAGCGCGCCCCATCTCTTCCACCGGCTGCTCGATCGTCGAGAGCGGCGGCGAGCAGAATTCGCAGACAGGAGAACCGTCGAAGGAGACGATGGAGATGTCACCGGGAACGCTCAAGCCGGCGCGCTGAATGCGGCTCATGAATGAGATCGCCATGTCGTCGCTCGTTGCGATGACGGCTGTCGGCCTGGCGGCGAGTTTCATGAAATCATCGACCGCGCGAATGCCGATCTCGAAGCCATGCTGGTATTCAAGTTCGCCGCCGGATCTCGACACGGCTTCTTCCGAAAGCCCTCCCGCCCGCAATGCCTCGAGGACGCCGCCATAACGCTCGACATCGTGATAGTTGCCTGTGGGGCCGGCGATATAGAGGAAGCGCCGATGACCCGAACGGATCAATTCCGTCGTTGCTTCCCGTATCGCCTCCCGGTCGTTGGTCACAACGCTCGGCAGTCCTGCATCGCTCATGTCGAATAGCATTGAGACGATCGGCAGCCCAGAATCCGCGGGCGAACGCCCGTCGATCTCGGGAAGTTTCGATGAGAAGATGATGGCTCCCCGGACCGTTCCGCCGAAGGCAAGATCGAGGATGTGCCGTTCGGAAACCTCCTCGCGATCAAGATTGGCGATCATCAAATTATACCCCTGTTGGATCAGGGACTTGTTGATGCTCTGCAGGACCTGCGGAATGATCTGCGAGGCGCCATAATAGGGCGATCCCGGCAGGATGATCATGATCGTATTGGATTTGCCGACCCTGAGGCCGCGCGCCATCGCATTGGGCGTATAGCCGAGCTGCTTGGCCGCCGCATTGATCCTGGCACGCGTCTTCTCGTTGACCCGTCCGGGATTGGCGAGCGCCCGGCTGACCGTCGATATCGCCACGCCGGCGAGCCGCGCCACATCGGCCATCAACGCCCCCGACTGCTCCTCTCCAGCCACGTCCTTGTTTTTATTCACTTTTAATTCGTCCCCCCGGATGCTTCGATATGCAACTTTAAGGCAGGCGGCGGTTTATAGCAAACGTTTGCCAAAAAACGCTTGCTTAAAAAGCCAGCTTGACTATCATTTAGCCATGGCAAACGATTGCCATTACTTAATGCGTTGAAATCCATGATTTATTGAATGCGGAACTGCGGTTCCGCACGCAGATATGTCATGCCTTGAGAAAATGGGATAGATATGGCTATTGGCGACAGGCTGCGCTTCGGCGTCGATCTCGTGACGTTCTTTCATCCGGGCTTCTGGGACGTCGATAGCGATGATGCGATCGTCGCCCATGCGCGCGCCGAACCACGGGCCTTCTGGGACAAGATACTCGACAGCGTCCAGGCCTCCGGCGTCACCGGTGTCGAGCTGACCTTCTCTCCCTTCAACTGGCAGGATGCGATCAAGACTTATGGTTCCGTCGACGCCTTCGCTGCCGAGCTGGCAGACCGCGGCCTGACGCTCTGCAGCGGCTTCTTCGCGGAGCTGGAGGCGGCGGGCGACTTTGCCGACCCCGAGGCTCAGCGCGCGCTGATCGACAAGGCGGAACGCTATGCCGACTTCCTGAAAGCCTGCGGCAGCGACATCATGGTGATCGGCGCGCCGCTTCGCCAGACGCTCGGCGCCCAGCCGGTGCAGTTTTATGGCCTCGACCGCGCCAAGGTGATTGCCGACTTTCTGAACCGGCTCGGCGCGACCCTCTATGATAGGGGCGTGCGGCTGGCGCTGCATACCGAGGCGCATTCGATTTTTGCCGGTGCGCGTGACGTCGATCTGATGATGCTTCTGACCGACCCCGCCTATGTGCATATGTGCCCGGACACGGCCCACATCATTGTTGCCGGCTCCGATCCCGTCCAGCTCGTCGATCGCCATCACGAGCGGATGATCATCGCCCATTGGAAGGATGCGATCGGCCCCATGCCCGCCGACACCCCGATCGACAAGCAGATCCATGATCGCCATCGCCCCTATTTCTGCGGCTTCGGCCTCGGGCGGGTCGACTGGCCAGCCTGGATCCGGCTGCTGCGCGACCGGGCCTATGAAGGCTGGGCGATCCTCGAACTCGACGCCGCGCCGGATCCCGTCCGCGACATCGCCAACGGGCTGACGCTCGTCCGGCAGGCGCTCCTGCCGATCTACCGCTGACAATCATTCCGAGAACGACAAACGCCCCGCAAAGAGGGAATTTTCAAGAGGTGGAACAATGAAGACTATGATGAAGCTCTTTCTTGCCGGCGTGGCATTCGCTGGTATCCTCGCTTCGGCCCATGCCGAGGACAAGCCGACGATCGAGATGATGTCGTCCTGGACGTCGGGCGGCGAAGCGGCGGCCTTGAATGTCATCAAGACCGAATTCGAAAAGCGCGGCGGCGTCTGGAAGGATTCTTCCATCGCCGGCTTCGGCGCGGCCGATGCCGCCTTCCAGAACCGTATCGTCGCCGGCGATGCGCCAGGCGCCAAGCAGGGCGTCATCGGTCTTGCGGCTGCGGACTTCGTCAGCCAAGGCCTTTTCAACCCGATCGGTGACGTCGCTGTCGCCGGCAAATGGGCCGAGGTCCTGCCGAAATCGATCTACGATCTCATTTCCTATGACGGCAAGGTCTATCTTGCGCCGACCGGCGCCCATGGCGAAAGCTGGGTCTTCTATTCGAAGGAAGCCTTCGGGAAGGCGGGCATCGCAGAGGAGCCCAAGAGCTGGGACGAATTCTTCGCCGATCTCGACAAGCTGAAGGCCGCCGGCATCGTTCCGGTCGCCTGGGGCGGTCAGCCCTGGCAGCAGACCAAGGTTTTCAACATGATCCTGCTCTCTCAGGTCGGGATCGACGGTTTCCTGAAGATCTATGTCGACAAGGACAAGAGCCAGGCCTCGGTCGACGGCGTCACCAAGACCCTTGAAATCCTCGGCAAGCTGCGCGGCTATGTCGACGCCGGTGCTGCCGGCCGCAATTGGAACGATGCGACGGCCATGCTGATCACCGCCAAGGCCGGCGTGCAGTTCATGGGCGATTGGGCCAAGGGCGAATTCACCGTCGCCGGAAAGGAGCCGGGCAAGGATTATGGCTGCATGATCGCGCCGGAATCGAAGGGCATGGTCTATATCGCCGACTCCCTCTGGTTCCCCAAGACCGGTAATGCCGGCACCGAAAAGGCGCAGAAACTTCTCGCCGAGGTCGTCATGGATCCGGTTGTTCAGATCGAATTCGCGCTGAAGAAAGGCGCGGTTCCCATGCGCACCGACGTCGACAAGTCGAAACTCGATGTCTGTGCCCGGAAGGGCGCGGAGCTGATGGCTGCGGGCGCGATCGTGCCGGACCAGGCGATTGTGCTGACGCCCCAGCAGGTCGGCGCGCTCGACGACTACGTCGACGAATATTGGAGCGGCGGCTCGAACGACGCAGCCTCCGCCGCCGCGAACTTCTTCGCCATTTTCGAATAGGATAGCGCTGGTGGCGTCAGTCTGATGCCGACGCCGCCGCTGCCCGCCGCCATTGTGCAGCGGCGGCGTGCTCCTTTCATCCGTCGACGAGCTGGCCGATGTCGTTCAAACGCAAGCCTAATCTTTCCGCCACCATCGCCCTGCTGCCGACATGGTTCGTCGCGGTCGCGGTCTTCATCGGCACCATGGCGTGGTCGGTCCGCCTGTCTTTCACCAATTCCACGCTCTTTCCCTCCTCGACCTATGTCGGCTTGGCGCAATATTCGAAGCTCTTCTCTTCGGCCAAATGGCTCGCATCGCTGCAGAACGTACTGATCTTCGGCGTCCTCTACGTCGCAGGCTGCCTGCTGCTCGGCTTCCTGCTCGCCGCCGCCCTCGACCGCAAGATCCGCTTCGAAAGCGCCTTCAGGACCATCTTCCTCTATCCCTACGCCATGTCCTTCGTCGTGACCGGGCTGATCTGGCAATGGATGCTCAATCCGACGCTCGGTATCCAGGCGAGTATGCGCTCGCTCGGCTGGGATAGTTTCGTCCTCGACTGGGTGGTCAATCGCGACATGGCGATCTACGCGCTGGTCCTCGCCGGCGTCTGGCAGGGTGCCGGGTTCGTCATGGTCATCGCGCTTGCCGGCATGCGCGGCATCGAGGCCGACCAATGGAAGGCGGCGCGCATCGACGGCATTCCCGTCTGGCGGATCTATGTCTCGATCATCCTGCCTCAGCTCGGGCCGGCGCTGGCGGCGGCCGGGATGCTGCTCGCCATGGGCGTGATCAAGACCTACGACATCGTCGTCGCCATGACGAATGGCGGTCCCGGCAATGCGACAGAAGTGCCGGCAAAATTCATCATGGACAATCTGTTCGGCCGCCAGAACCTCGGCCTTGCCACGGCAGGAGCGACCGTGCTCGTCCTCGGGGTCATCCTCGCGGTCGCCCCCTTTCGCTATGCGATGCACATGCGCAACAGGGCGAAGGGGGCCGCGTGATGGCCGCTCTTCATCCGAACGGCCCGAAGCCGGCACGGCTCACCGCGGGGCGCATCGGCCTCTACGCCTTCCTGGTCGTCGCCGCGCTATTCTTCCTCCTGCCGCTCTACACCATGGTCGTCACCTCGCTGAAATCGATGGACGAGATCCGGCTTGGGCAGATCTTCGCGCTGCCGTCCACGCTCGATTTCTCCGCCTGGGCGACCGCCTGGTCTGGCGCCTGCATGGGAACCGTCTGTGTCGGCATTCGCAGCGGCTTCTGGAATTCGGTGGCGATCACCCTTCCCGCGGTTGCGCTCTCGGTCTTCATCGGCGCCGTCAACGGCTATGCGCTGTCGCTCTGGCGACCGCGCGGGGCCAACCTGCTCTTCGGTCTGCTGATGGCCGGCGGTCTCATCCCCTATCAGATATTCCTCTATCCGATGGTCCGCGCGATGGCGAATATCGAGCTCTACAATTCGCTTGCCGGCATCATTCTCGTGCATGTCATCTTCGGCCTGCCGCTGGTGACGCTGCTCTTCCGCAACTATTTCGTCAGCGTGCCGGAAGAGCTCTGCAAGGCGGCGCGTGTCGATGGCGCCGGTTTCTGGCGCATCTTTTTCGAGATCATGCTGCCGATCGCCGTGGCGATGGTGGTCGTGGTTTCGATGCTGCAGTTCACCGGCATCTGGAACGACTTCCTGCTCGGCCTCGTCTTCGCCGGGCGCGACAACCTGCCGATGACCGTGCAGCTCAACAATATCGTCAACACCACGATGGGCGAGCGGACCTACAACGTCAACATGGCGGCGACGATCCTGACCGCCATCGTTCCGCTTGCCATCTATTTCCTGTCCGGCCGCTGGTTCGTGCGCGGCATCGCGGCCGGCGCCGTCAAGGGGTAACGCTTCCATGCAATCCGCCGTCTCCGTCAAGGATCTGAAGATCGCCTATGGCCACCATACGGTGATCGAAAAAATGTCGATCGATATTGCCCCGCAGGAGTTCCTGGTGCTGCTCGGACCTTCCGGCTGCGGCAAGTCCACGCTGCTGAATGCCATTGCCGGGCTGCAGGACATCGTTGCCGGCGAGATCTGGATCTCAGGCAAGAACGTCAGCTGGGAGGAGCCGAAAGACCGCGGCATCGGCATGGTCTTTCAGTCCTACGCGCTCTACCCGCGCATGTCGGTTCGCAAGAACCTCTCTTTTGGCCTTCGCGTCGCCGGTCTGCCGAAGGCCGAGATCGAGGCCCGTGTCACTCGCACGGCCGCTCTCCTTCACCTCGACACACTGCTCGACAGGCGCCCGGCCGAACTTTCCGGCGGTCAGCGCCAGCGTGTCGCCATCGGCCGGGCGCTGGTGCGCGAAGTCGATGTCTTCCTCTTCGACGAACCGCTGTCGAACCTCGACGCCAAGCTGCGCAACGAATTGCGCGTCGAGATCAAGAAGCTGCATCAGCGCCTCGGCAACACCATGATCTATGTGACTCATGATCAGGTCGAGGCCCTGACCCTTGCCGACCGCATCGCCATCATGCGCGACGGCGTCATCCAGCAGCTCGCCTCGCCGGCCGAGATCTATCGCCGGCCGGCCAACCTCTTCGTTGCCGGTTTCATCGGCGCGCCGGCGATGAACTTCGTCGAAGGTCGGATCGAGCGCGGCGACAGCGCGCCGGTCTTCCGGAGCAAGGGGCTTGCCGTCGATCTCTCCGGTTATTCCTTTCAAGCAAATGCGGCGGAAGGAGCGGCAACACTCGGCTTTCGCCCTGAGCATCTCGTGCTCGACGGGACGGCAGGCAGCCTGCCCACCATTCCCGGCCGCGTTTCCGTCGTCGAGCCGATGGGATCCGATGCTGTCGTCTGGTTCGACTGGGCCGATCAAAGCCTCTCGCTCAGGCTGATGGGCGACGTGGCCCTGCAGCCGGGCGACGCCGTGGCTCCCGGGCTCGATATTGCCAGGGCGTCGCTCTTCGGTGCCGATGGATCGCGGCTGTGATGCGCCGCCCCTTTGTTTTCTCGCAATCGCCGGCGCGCTGCGCGCCGTTTTGAGCAATCGCTCCAGGACAGGATTTGGAAAGACATGCCTGAGGTCATCTACGATGCGCTGGTGATCGGCTCCGGCGCGGCGGGTTCCTTCGCGGTCAGAGAACTGACGGCTCAGGGGCTGTCGGTGCTGCTGCTCGAAGCCGGTCCCGCCGTCGGGCCGGGGGATTTCGACCCCGCGCGCAAGAAGGCGCCCGCCAGCAGCATCAATATCTGGGAGCGTGCCCGCGCCACGATCAAGGGCCAGCCGATCCAGGCGCGCGCGGCCTTCTTTACCGAGCGCTTCAGCCACTTCTTCGTCAATGACCGCAAGAACCCCTATACGACGCCGAAGGGTGAGCCTTTCCTGTGGATTCGCGGCCGCCAGGGCGGCGGGCGTTTGCACAGTTTCGGCCGCGTTCTGCTGCGCTGGACCGACGACGATTTCAAGATTAGGTCGCGCTCGGGAAAAGGCGTGGACTGGCCGGTCTCCTATGATGAGCTCACGCCGTTCTACGACGAGGTGGAGACTTATCTCGGGCTCTACGGCAACAAGGACGATGCGCCGACCCTTCCGGACGGCATCTATGCCAAACCGGCAAGCCTGACGCCCGCCGAACAGATCTTCAAAAAGGCGGTTGAAAGCCGTTGGCCGGAGAGGCGCGTCGTTTCCTGGCGCTATATCGCGCCGGATGCCGACCGCATGCCGCGGCCGCTCCGGGAAGCCAAGGCCACCGGCCGGCTGACGGTCCGCTACGACGCCGTCGTTCGCCGCATCACCATCGATCAGAAAACCGGCCGCGCCACCGGCGCGGAGATCATCGACCGCAATACGGGAGAAGTATCGACGCCCCGGGCGGCGACGGTAGTTCTTTCCGCATCGCCGATCGAGAGCGTGCGGCTGCTTTTGAATTCAGCTTCGCCAAGACATCCTCACGGGCTCGGCAACAGCTCGGGCGTCCTCGGCCGCTATTTCATGGACCAGCTTCCCTGCCTCGCCTTCGGGTCCTTTTCGAAGGCCAAGGGCTGGGCGCCAGACGAATCCGCTCCGGCCGACCCGTTCTACAACCCGTCGGGCGGGATCTTCATCCCCCGCTTCGGCGAGGGCGATGCCGCCCGCGGCGATTTCGACTACCAGGGCAGCGTCGGCCGGGCGCCGGTCTCTGGCGACACCGATGCGCGTCTCGCCTTCTTCGGCTTCGGCCGCATGCTGCCCTATGCCAACAATCGCATCACCCTCGATGTCAGGCGCAAGGACGCCTGGAACATTCCCGTGCCGCATATCCGCTGCATCATGCAGGCGGATGAGCAGGCGCTGCTCCGCCGACAGGAGGAGACGCTGATTGCGATGATCCGGGAAGTCGGCGGCGAACTCGAATTCATCGGCTCGCCCACCGGCCTCAAGGAGATGGGCAAGGGCGCCTTCCCCGATGCCGACGCCTTCAGCCGCTTCATGTTCCGCACATGGTTCCGCAAGACCATGTGCATTGGCGCGGCAATTCATGAAACCGGCGGTGCCCGCATGGGTGAAAGCCCGGAAGCATCGGTGCTCAACCCTTATAACCAGGTCTGGGATGCGCCGAACCTGGTCGTCACCGACGCCAGCGCTTTTCCCGGCAGCGGCATCGCCGGCACGACGCTCACCGTCATGGCCCTGACGATCCGCGCCTGCCGAAACCTGGTCGACCGGTACCGGGCCGGGCAACTTTAAGGCCCGCTTGGAACGAGAGGCGCGAGTAACCGTTCAGCCCGATCAGTGGTCGTCATATAACCTTCGCACTGACATGCTCCTGTCAACAAAAGCAGGAAGGAAAAAGCCATGTCGCAGTCACATCAGGATCAGCTCAACCGGATAAAGGCCGAGATCGCCGACAGCTTCGATGAGGAGCTGGAAATGCAGATGGAGGAGGATCGGCTGGACGATCTGGTAGCCGAGGGAATGTCGGAACCGGCCGAGCAGACGCTCGAACGTAAGATCTACTTCCGCGAACTCTTCCGGCTGCAGCACGAGCTCGTGCGGCTGCAGGATTGGGTCCAGCACAAAAAGCTGAAGGTGGTAGTGCTTTTCGAGGGCCGGGATTCGGCCGGCAAGGGCGGGGCGATCAAGCGCGTGACCCAAAGGCTCAACCCGCGCGTCTGCCGAACCGTGGCACTGCCCGCTCCGACCGAACGGGAACGCCATCAATGGTATTTCCAGCGTTATGTTCCGCATCTTCCCACCGCCGGCGAGATCGTGCTCTTCGACCGCAGCTGGTACAACCGCGCCGGCGTCGAGCGCGTGATGGGGTTCTGCACCGCTGACGAACTCGAGGAGTTCTTCCGCTCGGTGCCCGAATTCGAACGGATGCTCGTCCGTTCCGGCATCGTGCTGATCAAATACTGGTTCTCGATCACCGACGAGGAACAGGAATTCCGCTTCAAGATGCGCATCCACGATCCGCTGAAGCAGTGGAAGCTTTCGCCAATGGACATGGAAAGCCGTGTACACTGGGAGGAATATACCAAGGCCAAGGAAGAAATGCTGGCGCGCACACACACCAAGGAAGCGCCCTGGTGGGTGGTGCAGGCCGTCGACAAGAAACGGGCGCGGCTGAACTGCATCGCCCATCTTCTCGAGCAGATTCCTTATGAGGATGTGCCGAAGCCGGAGATTCAGCTGCCGGATCGTATCCGTCACGCCGATTACAACAGAGCGCCCGTTCCGCCGGATATGTATGTGCCGGAGCGCTATTGAGCGCTATTGAAGGCATGGCGGACGGGTCGGCTGGCGCCACATCGATAATGCGCAGTCCGCCGGCTACGCCGCGCGCGGCGTGGCGTAGCGGCAGACCGTCTGCGGCTATCACATGCCGTCAGGCAGCGATATCGGCCATCCGGTTCAATTCCTCGATGGCCTCATCGGGCAGCACGAGGCGGGCGGCGGCGAGGTTTTCCCTGAGATGGCCGACGGAGGAAGTACCGGGGATCAGCAGAATATTCGGCGCGCGATGCAGCAGCCAGGCGAGCGCCACCTGCATCGGCGTAGCGTCGAGGCGTGCGGCGACATCGGAGAGCGTCGAAGACTGCAGCGGCGTGAATCCGCCAAGCGGGAAGAACGGCACATAGGCGGTGCCCTCATGGTCCAGATCGTCGATGAGCGGATCGTCGGCGCGAAGTGCCAGGTTATACTGGTTTTGCACGCAGACGATGTCGGTGATCCCGCGGCCTTCAGCGACCTGGCGCGAGGTGGCGTTGCTCAAGCCGACGTGGCGGACGAGACCCTGCCGCTGGAGATCGGCAAGCACCGTCAGAGGTGCTTCTATCGACCCTTCGGCCGGGCCATACACGTCGAACATGATCCTGAGGTTGACGACATCGAGCACGTCAAGGCCGAGGTTACGAAGATTGTCGTGCACTGCCTGCGTCAGCTCATCGCGCGAGAAAGCCGGAATCCACGAGCCGTCCGTGCCGCGTCTGGCGCCGATCTTGGTGACGATGACGAGATCATCGCGATAGGGTCGGAGGGCTTCACGGATGATCTGATTGGTGACGTGCGGACCGTAGAAATCGCTGGTGTCGATGTGATTGACACCGCCTGCGACCGCCTCGCGCAGCACCGCAAGCGCGGCGCCATGATCCCTGGGCGGGCCGAACACGCCGGGCCCGGCCAGTTGCATGGCGCCATAGCCAACTCGCTTGACGTTGCAGTCGCCGAGATTGAAGCTGCCGGCGTGGTCGATAATGGACATGATCTCACTCCTTTCAAGAGATGAAGCCAAGACTACGCCGTGGCGGAGCGTGTGATAATCCGGTACAATCCGTACAGGCCGTGCGGAGTGGCGAACAGTGAAAGCAGATTTGAGTGATCTCAATGCCTTTGTCGCCGTGGCGCGAGCCGGCGGTTTTCGCGAGGCGGCGCGGGCCAGCGGCGGCAGTGCCTCCTTCCTGAGCGAGGCGGTGCGGCGCCTTGAGGCTGAGCTCGGGGTCAGACTGCTCAATCGGACAACGCGCAGTGTCGTTCCGACCGAGGCGGGCAAAGGCCTGCTGGAACGGCTTGGCCCCGCGTTGACGGAGGTGGAAGCTGCGCTCGATGTGGTCAACCGATTTCGCGACAGTCCGGCTGGTTCTCTGCGGCTTAATGTGCCGGTCAGCGCGGCGCGCCTGGTGCTGCCAGCCATCGTCCCGCCATTCCTCGCCGCCTATCCCGATATTCGCCTCGAGATCGTCGCCGAAGAGAACTTCGTCGACGTGCTCGCTGCCGGATGCGATGCCGGCATCCGTTATGACGAGCGGCTGGAGCAGGATATGATCGCGATTCCGATCGGGCCGCGCCAGCAGCGCTTTGCCACTGCCGCGTCCCCCTCCTATCTCGACCGTCGTGGCCGGCCGCAACATCCGAGCGAACTGCTCGACCATGCCTGCCTGTTGGGCCGTTTTGACAGCGGTGCGCTGACGACGCCCTGGGAATATGAGCGGGACGGCGAAGTGGTGCGGGTCGAACCATCAGGACCATTGATCGTCAAAGTCGGCGGGGCGACCGATCTGTCTGTCGACGCCGCCATCGCGGGCACGGGCGTGATCAGCATATTCGAAGACTGGCTGCGCCCGCATTTCGACAGCGGCGTTCTCGAGCCCATTCTCGAACCCTGGTGGCAGCGCTTTTCCGGGCCGTTTCTCTATTATCCCGGGCGGCGACTGGTGCCCGCACCGCTCCGCGCCTTCATCGATTTCGTCAAGGCGTCAGCTAACCCGGCTTGAACGAAATTGCCCGGAGCTTAAAGCGCGTCGGGATCCTTCAGATCCGTTCCATGCGCTTTGACCCAAATCAATGAGAAACCGGATCTAAGCCTGAAAATACTTTAGATCAATGGAGGCATCGATGTACAAGCATTTGCTCATCCCCACAGATGGATCGGCCTTATCGACAGCCGCTCTCGAGAAGTCGATACGTTTTGCGAGCGAGATTGGAGCGAAAGCAACCGTTTTGACGGTCACGCAGCCGTTTAAAGTGCTTTCGCTGACGCCCGACCAGCTCGAGTTCTCACACGAAGAATATGATCGTTATGCTGGGCAGGTGGCTGATGAAATCCTCGAGCAAGCTCGGAACGTCGCCGCGCAAGCAGAAGTCGTCTGCTATGCAACCCGTGAAATCGACATCGATCCTTCCGTATCTATCGTCAGAAAGGCAGCGGAAAGTAATTGTGATCTGATCGCGATGGGGTCCCATGGACGAGAAGGTTTCAAGGCGTTCATGCTCGGTAGCGTGACGATGAAAGTCCTTGCGAACTCCCGCGTTCCTGTCCTCGTCTATCGCTGAATGCTCATCCATCCCGAAATCTGTTACGGCAGGCAAGCAGCCATGCGGACGACGAGGCTCATTTTAAGAAGCAGGACAACTGCTGAAGTATAATTTCAAACGCCGACATTGAGGCATGGCTTATCGGACCGGCGGTGGCCTGGTGTCTGCGCTGAGGCGTAGAATGGAAGGTGAAAGCTACACCATTATTGTGAAAGTCGATTGTGCAGCCCGCCTGTTCAACTCCCTTGATCCTACGCCTTTCCGCGAACGAGACTTGGACCCCGACGCTGAGCGATTCATTGTCGAATGGGCGCAAGAGGCGCCGGGCAGTGTTCAACTGAAGATCGTGGTTCAGATGCCCAGCCAGGAGGCGGCGGGCGAGTCGGTGGCGGCGATCTGTCAGGCAATACAACATAATTTTGCGGTACGTGTTGCTCACGCAAGTCGAGAACTGCGCGAACTCTTGCGGGAGGGTCGACGTGAACTTGTTGTTGGCCTTCCGATCTTGGCGTTGAGCATCGCCGCCAGTCCGCTGATCATCCACGCAGTTGGATCCGATACGCTCGGAAGAGTCCTAAGTGAAAGCCTTCTTATTTTCGGCTGGGTTGCCAACTGGCGCCCGCTTGAGATCTTCCTTTACGATTGGTGGTCCATCGCCCTTCGGCGCAGATTATATCAGCGGCTGGCCAAAGCGGACGTGAGCGTCGTTGCAGCATGAGACTGAAGGTTCTTCTCAAAGCATGAAGAGGGGGCGCAAATTGCTCATGCATAAGCGATACCAGACGCGGCGATCGTTTCCGTCTTTTCAGCTGTTAACTTTACAGCGAGGGGAACATCTCTGGGAGGGCCGCCTCCTGGGTGGTGAAGCGTTCGACGAGTGGAAAGAGCGAGCGCGGAAGACGCCTTCACCTCGATCTGGCGCATCACCCGGTCCAGCCTCACGGGAAAACCGTTCCAGTGCGGCAAGGCCTCGCCGTTCATTTCGTGGGCGACGAGCGAGTCCTCATCGCTCGCCTTCCAGGCCGGCATGCTCCTCTGAAAATCAGGGGTCTTGTCGTAGATGGACCCATCGGCGCCGTTGAAAGCGACCTCGATGGCGGCGTCGGAGATGACCCGCCTTCGAAGGCTTTGAACGGCAGGGCGGGTATCGCTTCGAGGACGGAGCGTTGCAGATCCAGGGGAGCGACATCCGAGGAATATCGCAACCCCTCCGGAAAGCGGTCGTCGGCCGCACCGAAGAGATCCTCCTGCGCCGTCACCATTCGTTTCTCAATGCACGCTTGGAGTTTCCATGACCATTGCGAAGTCTTCTGCGACCAGTTCACTGACGGCTATGAGGATTTCCTCCCGCGAAAAGCCCGATGTCAGCGCACGCTGGATCAGGTCCTGCAGATCCGGCTCGACCACATCACGGCAATCCTCGAGGCGTTCTTCTGAAACGGCAAGACTATTCAATTCGTCCATTGTCTATCCTTTCGGGAAAGCTATTAACGCGCTGCCGTCTGCTTGCGCCCGGTCAGCAGCCCTTCGCGCTGCATCTTCTTGCGTGCCGCCTTGCGTTGCCGGCTGATCGCCTGGGCTTTTTCTCTGACGCGGCGTTCGGACGGCTTCTCATAGGCACGCCGTTCCTTCATTTCGCGGAACAGCCCTTCGCGCTGCATTTTCTTTTTCAAAGCCCTCAGGGCTTGATCGACGTTGTTGTCTCTGACAAGTACCTGCATTCGCATTCTCCTTGTTTGGATGATGGGCCGATCTCCGTCAGCCGCGTTATTCGGCCTGCGTTCATGGCGGCAAAAAGGGAAATGCCTTTCAAGCTCCAGCATTTGGGACAGCATCGCGACCCTTGCGCCGGCCGATCAACGACCGCAACCGCAGCCGCAATATTTCGTGGTTCAAAGACATCCTCGGCTGTCGGCGGAATCAGCTTGCCCGGTTGGATTGCCCGTGGGCCGCCCGGATGGCGGCATGCCGCGGATCATGTTGCGTTCATTCGCTTCACCGCTTGAGTGTCCGTCGGCTGCGGCCCTTAAGGTAGGTGCCGGTGTCAGGATTGCAATGGTGTGCAGCCGGCTTAGAGGCGGCATCAGAAGAACGCTGCCGCAACATAGTCATGAGGAAGGTTCTTTCAAGTTAACCGGGTGTAAATTGGTCGAAATTGCGTCAATTTTGATTGAATCAGATAACGTATTGGTCGCTTCAAAAGCGTCAATGCACGTTATGGATGAATGTTAACCTTGCGTTAAATACCCCATTGACTTGCAGTATTAACAAGTTGTTAAAGAACTCGCTCGCTACGGTCAAAATGGCCCGACTGATAAACAATTTTAGGAGAAACTAATGGTATCCGCGGTTCACGCAACTGACGATAGTGCAACTTTTCAAGAAACTGACGTAATTTCCGGAAATCTTCTGTCCAACGATTCCTCCGATAACGGCCACCTGTTCCTGCGCGCCTTCGACCAGCAGTCGGTCGGCGCCAAGCAGGCCGGTCAGATCACTGAAATCCAGGGCGACTACGGCACGTTCTTCGTCAAGGCCGACGGCAGCTACACCTATGTGCTGAGCGATGCTGCCAAGATCGGATTCAGCAACGGCGAGACGCTGGTCGAAAAGGTTTCCTACAAGATCTCGGACGGCGCCGGCCACACCGACGTCGGTCTGTTCACCCTGAACATCCAGGGCGTGACCCAGATCAAGCCGGTCGCGGTCGATGACTCCTACGACTTCACCGAAGGCCAGCCCATCGGCGGCAACGTTCTGGACAACGACATTGCCGGCGACAACGGCAAGATGTTCCTGCGTCAGTTCCTGAGCACCAAGGTGGATGCCGCTGCAGACGCCGTAACCGACGTTGCCGGCACGTATGGCACATTCCATGTCAAGTCGGACGGCACGTTCACCTACGACCTGACGGCCGATCTGGATGCAGGCGTGACCTACACGGAGGTCCTCCGCTACTACAAGATCTCCGACGGCGAAGGCCATACGGACACTGCCAAGGTAACGCTCAACATCCTCGGCACGGACGCTCATCCCGACGGCGTCAGTGTTTGATCCGAAGCAATAGATTTGTGAGACAAGACGCCCGCCGCGCAACCGGCGGGCGTTTTCGCATGGGCGTTCTTGATGCGTACTTTCGGATATAGTTGCTCGTAATCCTTTTTAGCTAGTTCTTATAAAATCCTCACGAGCGTAGTCTTGATGTTCGGAGGACACGCCGTTGACCGAACACATCGAACCCAGACAAATCGAAACGGACGATCTGACAAAAGTCTGGTCCGTCACCGAGTTTTGCGCTCGTCACCATATCGATGCCGAGGAACAAGCGCTGCTGCTCAGACTTTTCGGGCCGTTCGCCACCGCCTGCGAACTGCTTCACAATGCCAGACGTGCTCAGCGATTCAGATAATATCCTCTGTACTTCCTTCGCTCCTCTCTGCGCGAGAAAAACGGCTCCGACCTATGCCCGAGGTTAGGCTCTGCCCCTGCGTTCGCGGGCGTCTATAGGGTCGCAGTCTCCCCCGCGCGTCTGAACAAGACGCGCGGCGCTTTGCTGCAATTTCCTGAATTGCTCCTCGCTTTCTGCACAAAATCTGCAATCCGGCGCGGCATGTTCCCGCCATTTGCAAGAACGCCAGCCCGCCCCGCCCCGCACTCCCCGCCTTGCCGGATCGGCTCCGCAATGACGGATGGTGGCTGACGGAAGGGTCGCGAGACACCCCTGCCGCGACGAGATCGGACACCAGGCTCATCATGAGGGCAACGCGGCATTTGCAACAGGAGCAGCAATGGATACAGCCGATATTTTGACAGAATCGATGTCGATCAAACGCGGCAGCGGCCGGACCGTGGCGCCGCTTGCGCTGGTGGCGCTTGCGGATTTTCTGATCTTTGGCCAGGAGAATCGCCGCGCAGTTGAGGCGGAACCTCCTGCCCTCAGCTTTTCAGATAGCTGACGACAGCGTCGGCGATCATGCTGCGATGGCGTTCGATCGTATCGCCGTCCGAGAGATTGCGTCTGAAGATCGTGCCGAACGTATACCGGTTGGAAACGCGGAAGAAGCAGAAGGCGCTGATCATCATGTGGATGTCGATCGGGTCGGCCTTGCGTCGGAAGACTCCCCGGTCAAAGCCGCGCTCCAATATGCCGGCGATGGTTTCGATGACCGAAACGTTGAGATCGCGGATCGCCTCCGAACGAAGCATATGCGCGGCGTGATGGATGTTCTCGATGCTGACCAGGCGGACGAAATCCGGATTGGCCTCATCGTGATCGAAGGTCGTTGAGATCAGCGTCCGCAACGCCTCTTCCGGTTCGAGATTGGACAGATGCAGATCGGATTCCAAAGAGCGGATCTTGCGATAGGACTGCTCCAGGACGGCAAGGTAGAGTCCCTCCTTGCTGCCGAAATAATAATAAATCATCCGCTTCGACGTGCGTGTCTTCTCGGCGATCGAGTCGACGCGGGCGCCGGCGAGCCCATGGGTCGAGAATTCCTCAGTGGCGACGAGAAGGATGTCTTCCTTCGTCTGCTGTGGATCGTTCTTCCGGCCGTTTTCGCCCCGTTCCGCCATAAGCCTGGTCGCCAGCCCTTCTAAACTGCTGTTTCGTCTTAGAAATTTCGGCCTTCAAAGGAATTCGAAGCAGATGCTTCGGTCTCTCTGCCCACCAGTCTTATTCACGTTGACGGCCGGTTTCAATAGATGGCGCTTGACATACGAACTAGTTAGTACATTTTGAAGGGCGAGCGGTAAGGGAGTTGATCGCGACGCAATATCTTGGTCGGACATGCAATCGGCATTTCCGGCGACGGTCGATGGCCTGCGAGCAAAGGCCGCGCTTGGGAGGAGCGAATGACCCGTATCATCGGTTTTTATTTCTTCGCGCTGAAGGTGACGATCGCTCTGCTGCTGGCGGGCATGGTCGTGCTGGTTTTCGGCAATGTCGTGCTTCGCTATGCCTTCAATCAGGGCATCACCTCGTCCGAGGAGTTGTCGCGCATCTTCTTCATCTGGCTGACTTTCCTCGGCGCCGTCGTGGCGATGCGCGAGCACGCCCATCTCGGGGTCGACTCCCTGATCACCCGCCTGCCGAAACCTGTCGCCAAGCTCGCGGTGCTCTTGGGCTACGGCATGATGCTGGTCGCCACTTGGCTGATGATCAGCGGCAGCTGGGCCCAGACGCTGATTAATCTTCACGTCTCGGCCCCGGCGACCGGCATTTCAATGGGCGTCTTCTACGGCGCGGGGCTCGCCTTCGGCGTGCCGGCCTTTTTCATCCTGCTCTGGGACGCCTATGCGATCGCGACCGATCGCATCGATGTGACGACCGCCGCACTCGTGCGTGACAGCGAGGAGCAGGCCGCACTCGAAGATCCCGCGCAGACCGCCTTCCCCGTTCTGAATCCAAAGCACTGAGGAGGCCGTCATGACCGTCACCATCTTCCTCGGCGCTCTTCTCGGTCCGATGGCGCTCGGGGTGCCGATTGCCTTTGCCCTGATCATCACAGGCGTGGCGCTGATGATGTATCTCGGCATGTTCGATGCCCAGATAGTCGCGCAGAATGTGCTGAACGGAGCCGACAGCTTTCCGCTGATGGCCGTGCCTTTCTTCCTGCTCGCCGGCGAGGTGATGAATACCGGTGGCCTTTCACGCCGCATCGTCAATCTCGCCATGGCCATGGTCGGCCATATCAGGGGCGGTCTCGGCTTCGTCGCGATTTTCGCGGCCTGCATACTCTCCAGCCTTTCCGGTTCTGCGGTCGCCGATGCAGCGGCGCTTGGCGCCCTGCTCTTTCCGATGATGCTGAAATCCGGCCACGATCCGGCCCGCGCCGGCGGCTTGCTCGCCTCGGCCTCGATCATCGGCCCGATCATCCCGCCGTCGATCGGCTTCATCCTCTATGGCGTCATCGGCGGCGTTTCGATCACCAAGCTCTTCCTGGCCGGCATTTTCCCGGGCCTGATGATCGGTGCTGCCCTTTGCATCACCTGGCTGATCGTGGCACGCAAGGAGCAGTTTGCCCTGCCGCCGAAGCAAAGCGGCGCGGTGCGGATGAAGGCTCTCGTCGACAGCATCTGGGCGCTGATGCTTCCCGTCATCATCATCGTCGGCCTGAAATTCGGCGTGTTCACCCCGACCGAGGCCGGCGTCATCGCGGCGGTCTATTCGCTCTTCGTATCGATGGTCGTCTATCGCGAGCTGCCGCCGTCGCGGCTGTTCGAAGTCTTTGTCGCCGCCGCCAAAATAACCTCGGTGGTGATGTTCCTGGTGGCCTGTGCCGGCGTTTCCGCATGGCTGATCACCGTTGCCGACGTGCCCGGCGAGCTCGCAGCCCTGGTCGAACCGCTGATGGGCAATCAGACGCTGCTGCTGCTTGCAGTCATGGTGCTCATCGTCGTCGTCGGCACCGCCATGGACATGACCCCGACGATCCTGGTGATGACGCCGGTGCTGATGCCGATCATCAAGCAGGCCGGCATCGACCCGGTCTATTTCGGCGTGCTGTTCATCATCAACAATTCGATCGGACTGATCACGCCGCCGGTCGGCACGGTGCTCAACGTCATCTGCGGGGTGTCGAAGCTTTCGATGGAAGAGCTGATGAAGGGCGTCATGCCCTTCATGATTGCAGAGCTGGTCGTTCTGCTTCTGCTCGTCCTTTTCCCTGAGCTTGTGACCGCACCAGTCGCCTGGTTCGGACATTGATGTCGCCGTGTCGGCGATGGAATTTCAACGCGGCCGGAGGGAGATGCCGGCCTAATCCTGGGAGGAAAACATGCTGAATAGATTGACGAAACTGGCGCTGGGACTGGCCCTGCCGATCGCCTTGCTGACAAGCGGCCCGGTTATGGCCGAAATCCGCGAGCACAGCCTCAAATTCGCTGCCGCCAACAACAAGGGTCATCCCCAGGTCATGGGCATGGAGAAGTTCGCCGAGTTGGTGAAGGAAAAGAGCGGCGGCAAGATCGAGGTCAAGCTGTTTCCGGGCGGCGTGCTGGGCGGCGACGTCCAGACGGTATCGGCTCTGCAGGGCGGCGTCATCGAGATGACGGTGCTCAATGCCGGCATTCTCGCAAGCAACGTCAAGCAGTTCGGTGCCGTCGACCTGCCCTTCCTCTTCAACAGCGGCGAAGAAGCCGACAAGGTGATGGACGGCGCCTTCGGCACCAGCCTGATGAAGCTGCTGCCCGATACCGGCCTCGTCGGCCTCGCCTATTGGGAGCTCGGTTTCCGCAATCTCACCAACAACCGTCATCCCGTCACCAAGCTCGAGGATATCAAGGGCCTGAAGATCCGCACGATCCAGTCGCCGATCCCGATCGAGCTCTTCAACAGCCTTGGCGCCAACGCCGTGCCCCTCCCCTATACCGAGCTCTATACCGCGCTCGAGACCGGTACCGTCGACGGTCAGGAGAATCCGGCCGCCAACATCATCAACGCAAAATTCTTCGAGGTGCAGAAGTACATGACGGTGACCCGTCACCAGTACAATCCTCAGATCGTGCTCATCAGCAAGAAGTTTTGGGACGGTCTCAATGATGAGGAGAAGGCAGTCTTCCAGTCGGCTGCGACGGAAGCCCGCGACTATCAGCGCAAGGTTTCCAGGGAGCTCGATGCCAAGGCGATTGAGGAGATCAAGAAAACCGGCATGGAAGTTGCCGAACTCAGCCCCGAAGAGACGCAGAAGCTGCGCGACGCCGTCAAGCCGCTGATCGACAAGTTTGCAGGCCAGATTGGTGCAGAGACCGTGACGCAGCTCTTCAAGGAGCTCGACACGGTTCGCGGCAAGTAAGCCGATCGCAGGCCCGCAGCGACCCTGCGGGCCTTCCGAGCACGACAAGAAACGGGAAATGGCGCATGGCCGAGACACTGCTGAAACCGTTGAAGGCCGGGCTGATCGGCGCCGACATCCAGGCCTCGCTGACGCCTGCGATGCATATGCAGGAAGGTGCGGCGCAGGGGCTGGACTATGCCTATGAACTGATCGACCTTACCAGCCTGAACGCGACGCCGGCCGATCTTTCCCGGCTCATCGAGGACGCCGAGGTACGCGGCCTAGCCGGCCTCAACATTACCCATCCCTGCAAGCAGCGCGTTATTCCCCTGCTCGACAACTTGTCGCCCGAGGCCCGCGCGCTCGGCGCCGTCAATACCGTCGTCCTGAAAGGCGGCCGGCGTTTCGGCCACAATACCGACTGGTGGGGTTTTGCCGAAAGCTTTCGGCGCGGGCTGCCGCAGGCCGACCTTTCCTCCGCCGTTCAGCTCGGCGCAGGCGGGGCGGGTGTTGCGACCGCCTATGCGATCCTGACACTGGGCCTTGATCGGCTGACGGTCTTCGATCGCGAGCATGAGCGCGCCGTCGATCTGGCCGAAGCGATGTCCGCGCTCTTTCCCGGCGCGGTGATCACTGCCGGCAGCGACCTTGCCGCCTCGATGCAGGGCGCATCCGGGCTGATCCATGCGACGCCGACGGGCATGGCGAAATACCCCGGTGTGCCGCTTCCGCCGGACCTCCTGGAATCGCGGCATTGGGTCGCCGAGATCGTCTATTTTCCTTTGGAAACCGAGCTTCTGCGGCAGGCAAGAGCGCGCGGCTGCAGAACGCTCGACGGCGGCGGCATGGCGGTATTCCAGGCCGTCGGTGCCTTTCGTCTGATCACCGGCATGGAGCCTGATGCCAGCCGTATGCTGATGCATTTCAAGACGATGACGACATAAACACCGCAATTCGGAAGGACCACTGCGATGAAGACATCGATTGCGACCGTTTCGCTGAGCGGCGACCTCAGTGACAAGCTGGAGGCGATCGCCAAGGCCGGCTTCGACGGGGTGGAGATTTTCGAAAATGACTTTCTGATCTTCGACGAGAGCCCGAGGGAGGTCGGCCGCATGGTGCGCGACCTCGGCATGGAGATCACGCTGTTCCAGCCGTTCCGCGATTTCGAAGGCATGCCGGAGCCGCTGCGCAGTCGCACCTTCGACCGGGCGGAGCGCAAGTTCGATCTCATGCAGGAGATGGGCACCGACCTCGTGCTGGTCTGCTCGAACGTCTCGCCGGCTGCGCTTGGCGGTCTCGACCGGGCGGCGGCCGATTTTCATGACCTCGGCGAGCGCGCCGCCAGGCGCGGCCTGCGCGTCGGCTACGAGGCGCTTGCCTGGGGCCGTCATATCCACGATCACCGCGATGCCTGGGAGATCGTCCGGCGGGCCGATCATCCGAATATCGGCCTGATTCTCGACAGCTTTCATACGCTGTCGAGGAAGATCGACGTCAATTCGATCCGTTCGATCCCGAAGGAGAAGATCTTCATCATCCAGCTCGCCGATGCGCCGCTGATCGACATGGATCTGCTCTACTGGAGCCGGCATTTCCGCAACATGCCCGGCGAAGGCGACCTGCCGGTGCTCGATTTCATGAAGGCCGTCGCCGCCACCGGTTATGACGGTTATCTGTCGCTGGAGATATTCAACGACCAGTTCCGGGGCGGATCTGCCAGTGCCATTGCCGTCGACGGTCGCCGCTCGCTGATCTATCTCGGCGATCAGGTCAAGCGGCAGCAGCCAGAGAGCGCGCTGCCGGTGCCGGCCATGCCGCCGCGCGCCAAGGTCGAAGGCATCGCCTTCATCGAGTTCACCGCCGACGAGGACGAGGCGGCGGCCCTCGAGGCGCTGTTTGCAAGCCTCGGCTTCCATAAGGCGGCCAGACACAAGAGCAAGCGGGTGACGGTGTTTCGCCAGGGCGCTATCAACCTCGTCGTCAACACCGAACGCAAGGGCTTTGCCAGCGCCTCCTATGCCGTGCACGGCACCTCGGCCTATGCCGCCGGGCTGATGGTCGACGATGCCAGGGCGGCGTTGCAGCGGGCCGTCGCGCTTGGGGCCGAACGCTTCGAACAAGCGCTCGATGCCGGCGAGATCGAGATGCCGGCGGTGCGCGGCGTGGGCGGCGGTGTTCTCTATTTCCTCGACCGCCAGAGCGAACTCGGCCGCATCTGGGAGATCGAATTCGATGCGATCGACGACGATTCCGCCTCCCGGCCGGCCGGGTTGCAGTCGATCGACCATATGGCGCAGACGATGAAGTACGAGGAGCTCTTGACCTGGCTGTTGTTCTACACTGCGCTCGTTGAGGCCGAGAAGACACCGATGGTCGATATCGTCGATCCCTCCGGCATCGTCCGCAGCCAGGTGGTCGAGAATGTCCAAGGCTCGCTACGCATTACCATGAACGGCGCGGAGAACCGCAATACGCTGGCCGGTCGCTTCATCGCCGAGACCTTCGGTTCCGGCATCCAGCATCTTGCCTTCAGGACCGACGACATCTTCGCAACCGCTGCCGCCCTTGCCGCCAACGGCTTCGTGCCGCTTGCGATCTCGCCGAACTATTACGACGATCTCGAAGCCCGCTTCGGCCTGGAGGCCGAATTCGCCGAGCGCCTCAAGGCCAACAACATCCTCTATGATCGCGACGAGGCCGGCGAATATTTTCAGCTCTACAGCCCGACTTACGGCGAGGGGCTGTTCTTCGAGATCGTCGAGCGGCGCGGTTATCGCGGTTATGGCGCCGCCAATGCCATCTTCAGGATAGCAGCCCTGAGGAAACATCTGCGGCCGGCAGGCCTGCCCCGCCCCTGAGACGCGCTTTCAGGCGGGGTCTCAGCATAAGCTCGCCATGGGGGAGAATGGCAAGACAACGGGCTCAGCATCGATGCGGAGACCCCTGCCCGAGGCCACCGTCGACCTATCGCGTCGTATAACCGCCGTCGATAACAAGCACTTCGCCGGTGATGTAACTTGCCGCCGCCGAGCAGAGGAACAAGGCGGCGCCAGCCACCTCCTCCGGCTGTCCGACGCGTCCCATCGGAGTCATGCTGCGCCAGATCGGAAACCAGTCGGGATTGTCGATGCCGCCGCGTGACAGATCGGTCTCGATATAGCCCGGCGCAATGGCGTTGACGCGGATGTTTTCAGCTGCAACTTCGCTTGCCAGGCTCTTCGTCATCATATGAACCGCCGCCTTGGAGGCGTTATAGGCGACCTGGTTCTGCGGAATGTTGGAGACGATGCCGGAAATCGAGCCGATATTGAGGATAACGCCGCCGCCTTGGCGCCGCATCGGCGTGAGTGCCGCGCGGCAGGCGCGGAAGACGGCGTCGACATTGACGGTCATGATCTCGCGCCAGATGGCATCGGGGAATTCGCCGCTGTCGCCATGAATGGCGATGCCGGCATTGTTGACGAGAATGTCGAGCCGGCCCGTCCGTAAGAGCGTCTCGGTGATGAGCGCGTCGGCGGCATCGTCTTTCAGCAGGTCGGCGGCGATGAAACCGCAATCCACACCGGCTTTGGTGAGCCGGTCCTCCGCCGCCGCATTGCGTGACCTTGCCGCTATGAGGACTTTGGCGCCTGCCTCGCCGAGCGCCTCGGCGATCGCAAGCCCGATGCCGCGCGTGCCGCCGGTCACGAGCGCCACCTGTCCATCCAGGCGAAACCTATCGAAGATCATGTCCGCTTCCTTCTATGATTGCGACAGGCCGGCACATTCTCGTCAGATATCCGTGCTTTGCGGCAGGATGACGAGATCGCGGATCGTGATGTTGCGCGGGCGCGTCAGCATGAAAAGTACCGCATCGGCCACTTCCTTCGCCTCCATCAGGCCGCCGGCGGCGAGCGCCTCGTCGAGCTTCTCCTGCGGCCAGTCGCTGATGAGTGCGGTGACGACGGGGCCCGGCGCGATGGCACCGACGCGCAGGCCATGTTTGGCCACCTGCCGCCGCAGCGTATGGACGAAGGCTTGCACCGCATGTTTGGAGGCTGTGTAGATCGGCTCCCAGACCACGGGAACCAGACCGGCGACGGAGCTCGTCAGGATGATATCCCCGGTCTTGCGCTCAACCATGTGCGGCAGAACGGCATGCACCGAGCGAAAGGCAGCGTTGACGTTCAGGTTGAGCATCCGGTCCCACGCGTCGGGATCGCCTTCTAGCACCTCGCCACCGATATAGGAGCCGGCATTGGCGTGGAAGATATCCAGCTGGCCTGTTTTCTTCAGGATCTCAGGCATCATCCCAGCTACGCTTTTCGGGTCGGTGAGATCGATGACCAGCGGAATGGCATCTGCACCGAGCGTCGAGCAGATTTCCTTCAAGCCCTCCTCGTTGCGGTCGACCAGCACGACCCGAGCACCTGATGCAAGCATGGCCTTGGCGCATTCCAGGCCGATACCCGAGGCCGCTCCGGTGACGGCCGCGACTTTTCCAGACAGATCCTGTCCCATTTTCTTCCTCTGTTTTCTTGAGTGGTTTAGGCCCGGCCGTGCGAGATCCGCGATCGACGGGCGAGCGAGTCGACGATGACGGCGACGGCAAGGACGGCGCCGGTGATCATGTAGCGAAGCGACGACGACAGATCGAGAAGCGTCAGCCCGCTGGCGATCGACTGGATGACGATGATGCCGAGAAGGGCTGAGTAAGCGCTGCCGCGCCCGCCGAACAGGCTGGTGCCGCCGATCACTGCCGCGGCGATGGCGTTGAGATTGACATCGCCGGTGCCGGCCTGCTGGCTTGCCGTCGCCAGCCGCGCGGCCGAGAGCACGCCGCCGGTCGCCGCAAGCAGGGCACAGGCGACGAAGGCGCTGGCATAGATGCGCGACACATTGATGCCCGAGCGGCGGGCGGCCTCTCTGTTGCCGCCGACGGCCTGCAGGGATCGGCCCCATTTGGTACGCGTCAGCGCATAGTTCATGGCGGCGACGAGGCCGACGAAGAGGCCGAACATCCACGGAATTCCGCGCGACTGGTTGAGATAGAATGCGACTGCTTCCAGGGCGATCGTGATGACGACGGCCCGCAGACACAGTCCGCCGGTCGATTTCGACGACAGGCCTGCCGCCCGCCGGCGCGCCGCTGTGCGGTAGCTCGCCAGGAAGAAGGCGATGCCGGCAAGCGCTACCAGCAGATAGGCGACCGGGTCCGGCATGACCATGATCTGGCCGAAATTCACCAGCCAGGAACCGTAGGGGAGATTGATCGAACCGGTCGCTCCGAGGATATAAAGCTGCAGGCCGAGAACCGCGAGCAACCCTGACAGGGTAGAGACGAAGCTCGGCATGCCGAAACGGTTGAACAGGAAGGCATAGAGTGAGCCGATCACGGCGCCGACGCTCATCGCGGCGAGGACCGCCAGCGCTACCGGCCAGCCCTGATTGACCCAGAAGACACCGACCAGCGCCGACGCGAAGCCGCTGACCGAGCCGACGGAAAGATCGATCTCACCCACCATCAGGATGCAGACGATGCCGAGCGAGATGACGCCGACCGTCGAGCAGTCGAACAGCATGTTGACGAGATTGGCGCTGGAGAGAAACACCGGGTTGAGCGCCTGGAACACCGTCCAGATGATCGCCAGGCCGACAATGACAGGCAGCGAGCCGAGGTCGCCGGAGCGGATGCGATTCCAAAAGGCGCGCATCGAGCCGGCGAGGCTGTCGTCATGGCGCACTCTTTCGTCATGCCGGTCGAGAAGCTGAGGTGCTGCCGGTTCGTTCGGGATCGTCTTCATTATGGCCTGCCCTCCTCGTTTTGCTGGCCTTGCGCCCGGCGGCGCATGGCGCGGCGGGAGACGGAATTGTTGGATGCGCCGGTAATCGCGCTGACGAGCGCCTCGTTGGAGGCATCGGGCATGAAGGTGCCGTTGTTGCGCCCGAGCCGAAGGACGACAATGCGGTCGGCGACGGCGCGCACATCCTCCATATTGTGGCTGATCATGATGACGGCGAGGCCGCGTTCGCGTACGCGCTCGATCAGGTCCAGCACCTCGGCGGTCTGGGCGACACCCAGTGCTGCCGTCGGTTCGTCGAGCATGATCAGTTTCGGCTCGAGTAGCAGCGACCGGGCGATCGCCACTGTCTGGCGCTGCCCGCCGGAAAGCGAGGCGACGGGCTCGCGCACGCTGGGGATTCGGGCAGAAAGCTCGTTCAGGAGCTTCCAGGCGCGGATCTCCATAGCGACCTCGTCGAGTTGGAAAGGGTTGAGTTCCTTGCCGAGGAAAATATTGGCGACGACGTCGAGATTTTCGCAAAGCGCCAGATCCTGAAACACGGTTGCGATGCCAAGATCGAGGGCGGCACTCGGGCTCGACAGGTCTGCCTGTTTGCCCTCGAACAGGATAGTGCCGGAGCTCGGCTGGTGAACGCCGGCCAGGATCTTGACCAGCGTCGATTTGCCGGCGCCGTTGTCGCCGACGAGCGCTACGACCTCGCCCGCATGCACGTCGAGTTCGATATCGGTGAGCGCCGATACGGCCCCGAAGTTCTTCGAGATTCCACGCAGGCTGAGAACGGGCTGGCGGGAGCCGTCAAGAATAGGAGAGGTGTCGGACATCGCCTGGCCTTTCAGAAGAAGCGAAAACCGCAAGCGCGACCGGCGATCCGGCCGCGCTTGCCTTGGCTTGATCACTTGGTGATGCCGAGCTTCTTGCAGCCATCGGCATAGCGTCCGGTGCACAGCTCCTCGGCGGTGTTGATCTTCTTGTCGATGATCTCTGCCTTGAGGTTTTCGGCGGTGACGACAGCTGGCACGAAGAGCTGTGCCGGCGTGTCGTAAAGCGTCATTTCCGCCTTGATCGTCTCTCCTGCCAAGAGCTTCACCGCGACGTCGGCGGCGGCAGCGGCGACGATTTCGCTCGGCTTGGAGATCGTGTTGTACTGATCCCCCGATATGATCAGCTGCAGCGCGGCGATCGTGGCATCATTGCCGGTCACCGGCGGCACGGGATCGACACCGGCCGCCTTGAAGGCGGCGATGGCGCCGCCGCCGGTCCCGTCATTGGCGGCGACGACGCCGACGATCTGTTTGCCGAAGCGGGTGATCTGGCCGGCGGCCCATTGCTGCGCATTCGCCGGCTGCCAGTTCGGCGTGTCGAATTCGGCAAGCGTCTTGTAGCCGCCGCTGGCCAGACCCTCGTGAATGCCGTCCTTGATCAACCCGGCGGCCGCATCGGTCGGCGAACCGTTGATCTGCAGGATGCCGCCGGCGTCGGTCGGCACGTTCTGGGCCTTCAGATGCTGGACGAGCGATTCTGCGATCGCCTTCCCGATCGCCTTGTTGTCGAAGGAGACGTAGAAATCGGCCTTGCCCTTGGGGATCGGGCGGTCATAGGCGATGACCTTGACCCCTTGGCTCTGAGCGAGTTGGACGAGAGACGCGGCGGCGGCCGAATCCACCGGATCGAGCACGATGACCTTGGCCCCTTGCGTGATCGCTGAATTGAATTGCTGCTGCTGTTTGGCGATATCGGCGTCGGCATTCTGATAGATGACCTTGCATGAGGCGCAGAGCTTTTTCATCTCCGCGACGAAACCTGGATGGTCATGCTCTTCGTAACGAGTCGAGCCCTGGTCAGGCATCAGGAATGCGACCGTCGCATCCGCGACGGCGCTTTGCGCGAAGGCGGAATTACCGCCGAGCAGGAACAGGGCGAGGGTTGCGGCGCCTGCCGCTTTTGTCGACAATTTCATCATTTGCATCTCCTCCCATTGGAAATTTGTGTGGTTTCGTCATTGCAATGTTCTGCTGCATGAGCCTCAGGACAAGCATCTGCTTTCGCGAACCGCTCATCGCGTGTTCGCGTTCAAACCAGTGTCAGCTTTTGTCTCCCCTCCCCGTCCTACTTGGCGCCGTCTTCGGCGAAAGTTGCTTCCCTTTGCCTGGAACCGCGCTCGTCCGGCGCCCCTAAGCCGCCTTGACCACGTTGATATTGTCGCCCAGCAATCGCCGGAAGCGGGAGGGCGTCATGCCCTTTTCCGCGAGGAATTGCCGGTTGAAATTGGACAGGTTGTTGAAGCCCACCTCGAAGCAGATATCGGTGATTGATGCGTGATCGTCGCTCATCAGGATCTGACAGGCGAGGTTGATGCGCAGGCGTTTCACATATTGCACGAGCGACATGCCGGTGTGGCGGCGGAAGGCGCGTGAAAAGGCACCGGTGGATTGTTCGGCAATTCCGGCAAGATCGGCTTCGTCGAAGGACTTCGTCAGGTTCTCCCTGATATAGGCGAGTGCCTTGTTGATCCCGGCCGACATGTAGCCCGATGGATCGGGCAGATAGCTCGGGCTGGCGAGAAGCTGGGCGTCCTGCGCCCGGCTGAGCAGGCCAACGATCATCATGAAGAGCTCGATGCGGCGCACGCCGTGCGCCTGCTGCACCTCGTTCATCAGCGGCGCGACCTGTCGGCTGGTCTCGCCGCCGAAGAGCACGCCGCGGCGGGAGGCTTCCAGCACCGGCTCGAAGGGCGCGAGCTCGGCCAGCACCTTCATCGTGTCGCTGATGAAATTCTCGCTGAACTGAATGAGCTGGCATCGAAGCGGAATGCTCGATCCCTTGGGGACGTCGCTGATCCAGTTGTGGGGAAGATTGGGGCCGGCAAGCACGAGATTGCCCGGCTCGAACTCGCCGATGAAATCGCCGACGAAATAGCGCCCGGTTGTCGCCACGACGAGATGCAGCTCGTATTCCGGATGAAAATGCCAGCGAACCGTATGATAGGGATAACCGTGAGCCTTCGTTGCGAAAGATTCGCCCGGCCTGATCTGAACGACTTCCAAGTCAGGTTCCATCGTTTCCTCCTCCGAGGACGGGTTCCAAGCCCACCCGCCAAATTCCCTTTTTGGCCTTATTGTTGAGATGGAGTGTAGTGATCTCGTTTCGCCTCTGCCACCACGATTCGCGGTCAAAACCGATACTTTTTTGATGATTGAAGCCGCGCGGGCGGTGCAAAAGACGACGATAATCCGCATCGGAGATCGTCCAAAGACCTGGCTCAGGCGGCCAGAGCGGCAATGACGTTCCTGACCAGCGCAGCCGAAGACAGCCGGCTGGTGGCGCAGCTCGGTGCGCCGATAGCCCCGACGCGTATGGAAACGCCGCCGCGCGCATTGGCGATCGCAAACATCGACTCGTCGGTCAGATCATCGCCGATGGTGATCGGACAGCGGTTCTTGAACGGGTCGAATTGGAAAAACCGCTCCAGCGCATCACCCTTGCTCGACCGTGCCGGCCGCAGTTCGAAGACCATCTTGCCGAGCTGCAGCGCCCAGTTCGGCCCTGCGACCTCGGCATAATGATGCATGCGCTCCTCGAGCACTTTTTCATATTCGGGCGCAAGCCGGTAATGGGCGGCAACAGCCGCGCCCTTATCTTCGATCAGCACGCCCGGATACTGCTCGGCTTCCGCGATCAGCGCATGTTTCAGCGCCTGAAACTCGGGTGTTGCCTCCAGCGTATGCATCCCGGCGGCACTCCTGATCTCGGCGCCGTGCAGGCCTGCTGTCGGAAATGCAAAGGGCTTGAACAGGGCGTCCGCATAGGCAAGGGATCGTCCGGTCACCAGTGCCAGGGCGCCGCCGAGCTTGTTCGACAGCCGATGAAGTTGTCCTGGAAGAGCTTCCGGGACCTCGATCGCATCCGGCGTGGGCGCAAGGTTGAGCAGCGTCCCGTCGATATCGAGAAACATTGCCCAGTGTTCGGGCTCGTCCAAAACCAATGAAAGCATTTCCTGTGTAGCGGCGTCGTCCTGCACGGTCGTCTCCAAACTCTAGAATCCTTGAAGCTAGGTCGCCGGCCGGCAACGACAAGGTGACTTGGCCGCCGGGAACATTCAGAGGCAAGTCAGCGTTCTATTTCGCCGCCCGTTCAAGCACTCGCGCCATAAAAGGTAGATTGATGGCCAAAAGCAGTTCCAAGCCTAGCGAGGAGGTCAATGCTCCGTTGGCGCATGGTGCGACTATTCTGCCGCTGGTGACGATCGACGACTACAACAACGAACTGCGTGACAAGAACGGCTTCGTTGGCGACAACGCCAACAAGAAGACCTTCCAGCAGAAGCTCGACGATTGGAGAAAACATGTCCGCAAGTTCGGAGACGACCCGATCGGCAAGGTTGCAACAGCAAAGCTCTCCAAGAAAAAGATCGAGGCTCTGCTGAAGGGAGACGATATGGAGGCCGCCGCACTGATCATGGGCGCGGTGGAGGACTTCGCACAGGATTTTGCCGAGGTGATCGGGAAATTCCTCAAGGACGAGCGCTGGTCCAAAACCGAGCGCATCGTCGTTGGCGGCGGCTTCAGGCAAAGCCGCTTCGGGGAGTTGGCGATCGCCAGGACCATGGTTCTTCTCAAGGCGGCCGGCGTCAATATCGAGGTCGTCCCGATTGTTCACCATCCGGACGAGGCGGGACTGATCGGCTCCGTGCATCTCATGCCACCCTGGATGTTCAAAGGCTATGAGGCGATGCTGGCCGTCGATATCGGCGGCACCAACGTCCGTGCCGGCGTCGTCGAATTCGGAAAGGAAAAGAAGCCGCATTTTGCCGATGCGCGCGTCTGGGAATCGGCCATCTGGCGCCATGCCGACGATGAGCCGAGTCGCAGTGCGACGATAGAGAAGCTCGCGACAATGGTGCGGGAGTTGATCGACAAGGCCGAAAAAGCCAATCTGAAGCCTGCTCCCATCATCGGGCTCGGCTGTCCTGGTATCATCAAGGCCGACGGCTCGATCGAACGCGGCGGGCAGAATCTCCCCGGTGGCAATTGGGAGAGCGACAGCTTCAATCTTCCCGCCGCGCTGATGAAGGCCATTCCCGAGATCGGTGATCACAGCACGTTCGTGATGATGCACAACGACGCTGTGGTGCAGGGATTGTCGCAGATCCCGTTCATGCACGACGTGTCACGATGGGCGGTGCTGACCATCGGCACCGGTTTGGGCAATGCGCATTTTACCAATCGCGAAGGAATGAAAGCGCGATAGCGTCTAAATTCTGTCCCGGTCATGCAGATCGTCGACCGGTGCGCGGCATCCTGCGCCGGTGCTTGCGATTCATCCCACTATCTGGTTCGCAGTGTTATGGTAAATAGGTGGTAAATAAAGGGAAATTCAGCAGGTGGAAGCGAAGTCGCCCGTAGGTTCCGCTAGGGTCGGTTCGCTTCCGGCAGGTATCAGAGCGGCCCGGCTGAAGGACTGGGGCGTCGTGCAGCCCGTCTCGTGTGATCGAGCATAGGCAACGCCACCTGATTCGACTACCGCGCCGCACGCTTTTTCAGGCGCGGGAAGGCTCATGCAACGGGGAGCGTATGCAATCTTCGTCGTCGGCCTCCGCCATCGTCGGCCTCCTTCCTCTCCCCTCCCCTCCCCTCCCCTTTCTGCCTTGCATCGAAAAGATGGTGATAAAGCTGCGGGGCAGTTCTCGGCACGTTCAAATTGCGCTTAACTTCCAGACCTCAGGCAGGTCGATACACAGACGAAAGATGGAAAATGAACTTCAAGGGAATAAGCGCGCCGCTCAATGCTGGCCGTCTCGAACAAATGCTCGGCCTTGCTCCGTCACGCCGCGATCCCGAAGCCCAGGATCCAAATGGCAAGTCCTCCGGCAACGAACCCGTCCGCGGGCTGCAATCTGAAAGCCTGTACCCTTCGTCTGTCTTTAAATAAGAAATGGCATGGCCCCAACCGGGCGGGTCAATCAGCGATGAGCCGGCGACGACGTTTGGCAGCTCGGCGGGTGTCGACGGATGTGGTGTCTGCGTCGTTGTCAGCTGACAACGGCGCTAAGATTCCGAAATCCCAGGTGATTTTTCGCTGAATCCGGTTTGTTATCGATTGGCTAACCAAGAAATCGCTTGACGGAATCGGCAGACTCACGATCATTTGCGCAAAATCACCCGATTTATCAGGATTTGCGTGA